>JAFGHD010000126.1 GCA_016939365.1 Bacteroidales bacterium
CTTCCTGGAGGAAGACAGGTCGAAGGCATGACAGGCAGGCGAAGCAAAATCTTACAGATCAGCATATACTGACGAAATCATCCGCTAAATTTTCGCAAACCTGATTTCCGTCAGTATAACATCTGTTAAAAAGCTATGTACCAATAATGCAAAGGTGCAGCGCACCGTGACTATAAGGAAATACTTTTGCTGAAAGCACGATAACTCCTTTAAAATCAACTGGCAGGTCAGTACAGGAATCCTGTCATCCATAAGGGTATTATATTGGAAACAGGAAATTCAATATCATCTGCAACAATAAAAATCCGGTTTTCATCCGAAGCCTTACTGATTCGTTTACCTGCACCACCGACCTCAAAAACCATCAGATCATTCGTTTCAAAATCACCCTCCTTTGGTTGGGTCACGCGCCCGGACACAGAAAGCTGGCTTAACACAAACGTTTCCCTTACAGCTCCAATGTAGGGTTTGCTGTCAGACATCGCGTACATAAGGTTGGTATTGTTCATGAGGATCTTTTCAGGTTTTTGGAGCGTTGCGATACTGATGCCTGAAGGATACAGCAACCTGATCAGCCGGGCCTCTTCGAGATAGTACAGGTAGTTACTGATAGAATTCCTGTGGATACCTGATTTTTCCGATAGCTTCAGCAAATTGGGTTTGAATGGGACCTGCTGGGAAATGACATATAATAATTGCATCATTTTTTTTGCATTCCGGATGTCAAAACCTTTGATCTCGGCCATATCGTATTCCAATATCAACCTTACCAGCTGCTTTAAGCGCTGATGGTAACCGGGTTTATCCTCAAGGACAAAGGGGTAATAACCATATTCCAGATACTCATTAAAATGTGCCAGTGGCCGGAATTTTTCCGGGAAATGTTGACGTGTGTCGGAAGGGGCTTCGGTCAATTGCTTCAAAGAGAGCGATGGCAGATTATAAATGCCGGTCATGGCCAGATATTCCCTGTACGACAATCCATGAAGCTCATACATCAGGGCACGGCGGCTGAGATCTCCTTCATGCCTGGATATATCAATTATGGAAGAACCGGTAAAGACAATTTGTAAATCCTCATGCCGGTCATACAGTATCTTTACTTCCCTGGCCCATTGGGGATATTTATGCACCTCATCCAGAACCAGTACCTTTCCTCCATGCCTGATAAAAGTCTCAGCTGTATCTACCAGGGTATTGGAAACAAAATAAAGATCTTCAAGAGAGAAACAGGCAGCCTCAGAGGATGTTTTTCCCAAATGATGCAACCACTGCAGCGCCATGGTTGTTTTGCCGGTACCCCTTGCCCCCTTGATCCCTGTAAGACGGTTATTCCAGGTAATTTTGTCATACAGATAACGGTGGAATGCCATGGGGACCCTCTCCACCAGACGGTCTGAATTTTCAAGCAGCTTAATCATTGCACATTTATTTGTGCAAAAGTAATAAATTTTTGCACATTCATATGTGCATTTCCTGAAGTTCTGAGATTACGTATTACTTTCAGCCATGGGTACTTTTTTTTGTTCTGAACGGCGAAAATGAATGTGATTTTCTGATAGGGGACGGCACAAAATCATCAAATAATATTGCCACTAATTCACGAATTAAAGACTATTAATTCGTCTTACATTCGTGGCATTTAAAAATGAAAAACCGCCTGTCGTTACCAAGCAGGCGATTCAACCAATCTTACCTCACATAGAAGATCAGAAATGTCTTTCCGGTAAGGGTTATTTTTTTTCTGATGAAAAATACTTTTCTTGTCCCGTAACCCGCAACGAGGGTCATCAGGATCGCCAGGCTGCTGCCCACCGGGGCTCCCCCGCCCACCGGTGTGTTGCCTGCTCCGGGGGGGCGTTGCCGCCATTGGGATGGGGCGGATTCTGGGCCAACATGGCCAGTGGCAGTGATAACAGTGCTGCAATCACCAGGGTTTTTATCGTTTTCTTTATATCGTGGCTCTTTTTTTTGTATCAAAGATGATTTACTTCACATATACTTTGGCCGCTGTCACTTCTGTTCCCTGGATTACCTTTACGAGATAGTATCCGGTGCCGGGCACATCGATGCGGGTAAGCAAACCGTCAAGAACAGCCTGATTGACCGCCTGTCCTGTCAGGTTGCAGACAAAGACGCTTCCTTCGTTCTCATTGCCGGTAGTCACATATACGCTGCCATCGGATCCGTAGATGTTGACATGGCCGGGTTCTGACCCCATTTTGAAATGGAGCACAAACCTCTCAGGCGCTTCTCCGGTTTTGTAGCTGAACGTGTAAGCGTTCTCTGATAGATTTGTGAACAGGCCCGTTTTGAGGTCTTCCAGAATTGCAGTTCCGGTTTCCATCAGTTTGGGCGTCGCGATGGTAAATTTTCCAGAAGAAACGGCCGTGAAGCCGAGTAATAGGCTTTCTGTTTCCGGCAGGCCGTTCACCGACAGCATGTCTCCACCTGGGGTGATGCTGTATATCTGGGGCAGGTGTGGATTGGACAGTGATATCCGCTTGTAAGCATCATAGGTGCCGTCGTGGTCAATGTCTGCCTCATCATTGAAGTGGATCCATGCCTGGTCACTGTATTGTTCTCCCGATGCTTCCAGAACCAGAAGATCCGGATTGCTGCTTTTGTAAAAATGGCCGGAGCCGGAGTGCGTTCTGACACTGTTGTCGAGTGTGAAAGTACCGCCGGCCGTGGCATTGACAAAGAAACCCTGCATGGGCGGTATGTATTGCGAACCGGTTCCCCCGGTACCCTGCACATAGGAGAGGTCATTACCGGTGGATGCTTCTATGTAGTGTACTTCGTTGCTCATGCCTGCCGGGATGGTTACGGCTTCCCAGTCGATCGAACTCGGATAGGGATTACCCATCAGGTTCCAGCCAAGGTTGCCGGAAGTGAATTCCCTGCTTAATGTACCGTTGTTAAGGCCTCCGGTAAAGACCCTCGTATTATCATTGTTCAGGTTGGAATATAATCCATAACCCTCCATCACATTCAGCGGGATATCCACCGGGATGATTTCCGTGTAGGTGTTCGTGGTTTCGTCATGGCTTTGCAGGTACATGTCGAGGAAAACGCCCGAAAGTCCGTTGCTGATGGGAGAAGAAACCAGGTGCCAGTCGATGTCGTTTCCCGAAAAGTACCGCTGTACGTTGATCGTTCCGTTGTTGGTGATCGTTCCGTTGGTGATGAGGGTGCCGTTACCTGATCCATCGCTGTGGATCGTCAGTGAGGCGCCTTCAGCGATCGACAGATCGTTGCAATCGGCTGCACTGGTGATCACCGGCTGGTTGGCCGGTTCGGCAGGGATCGTGGCATGTGTTGTTTCGCCGGGGACGAAGTACAGGTTCCAGTTGCCGGCGGTGTGCCAGTCGGTGCTGACGGCGCCTGTCCAGATGTATGTCTCGCTCTGCCACGCACCGATGTTTGTGCCGTCCGAGGCGGTGTTGAGTGCCGGGGAACTTCCCGTAAGCGCGTAGTATTCAGAGGGAGATGCGCCGGTGCTCAGATATAAAGGATCGGAAAGTACATTGTCGATGAACACAAAATCGTCATCCGTGGTTGACCAGCCCACAGCCCCCCTTGCCGATGGCCATTCCTCAGGATATTGATAAGCCGGGAAGTAAGCATCCACCAAATACCAGTCAAAGAAGAGATTGTTGAGTATTTCCATATTCCCTGAAATGGGCCCGGCCGTGCCGCTGGTATTGACGATCATGTACCACTTCTGCCTCGAAAAGATGTTATCGCGGATGGTGAATCTGGAGGCATCCCACGTTCCGCTTCCCGTCCAGAATGCGATCGACATCTGCTGGGCAATATCGGATCCGGACGGAACGGGAGGGAGTGGCCCCATATTCCAGTCCACCGTATTGTGGATGACAAGGATGCTGTTTAAGGGAGCTGTATCGCCGTTGTGCTGGAAATCGATGAAGGTTCTGCAGGAGTAACAATAATTGTAGGATATTTCCACATCGCCGGTGGTGGATGCATCACAGTTGTAGGTGATCCCAGCAGGCTTCCTGCCGCTGTTGGTATTTTCGGAATGCAGCCGGTTGCGCGTGACTTTCAGGCCGCCGCAGGTTCCGTATTCGCAATCGATGCAATCGCCGAGGGTTTCATAGATCTCATTGTCCTCAATAGTGATATTATCACCCACGATCCTGACCCCCTGGTCGCTGTCGTGAATCCGGCAATTCCTGATGGTCCAGTAATTCCTGGCACTGTTGTAATCGCCCACCAGATATCTTCCCCCCGTGGTTTTCACCCCGATGATCTCAAAGCCGTCCACGATCACATTGTTGGCAGCGATCTGCAGGCCGCAGGAGGTGTAGCTGGCGTAATTGATAGAGATCACCGGTTCGGTAGGCAATCCCGGTTTGGCTCGCAGAACCACTTCCTTGTTGATGGCAAGCTGGCCGGAGTATGTGTAAGTACCGTAATCCACCTCGATGGTATCGCCGTTGGAGGCGGCAGCAATCGCGTCATGGATGGTGGTGTAGCAGGGTGTGTTCCCTCCGCAGTTCCCGGCAGGATCGACAAAGTGTGTTGTTTGTCCGTAACCAGAAAAAGCAATGAATCCGAAACAAATGAACGAAATGGCAGATCTTTTCATTTTTCAATATTTTATGTGGCACATCTCAAAGTTATAAAATTATTGAGTGTTCAGATCATGATATGAAGAAGCCCGTCGGTTTGACGGGCTGTTTTAATGATGGGGTTGTTTAATACTGAAGAAAATCAGGTTTGCAAATTTTAAATTTTATCTGGCTGATTTCGTCAGTATAAACACCGGCCATGTTCTTTCCATGATCTGAACATGTTTCAGTGCGTAAACATGATCTGCGAAGAGGCGGCTTCAGCTGCCTTGATCAAGGGGTATCCTGCCGGAGAAGCTGTAAGAAGGGGGTGCGTTCCGATCTGTGATGTTAAAAGGCTATTTATGGCAATTTTATTTTCAATGATGATACCTATGGTGTTGATCAGTTCCCCGATGGATAGACCTCCGTATACAGCTCCTCCCAGAATAAACCCTGATTCTTTTCCAACAACCAGCTTCACGTACTGTTTATGCGCATCTGGCAGGGTACCGGGATGCCTGTCAATTCCTTCAAAAATACCGGTTACAATATCAAACCCTTCCTCAATGGCTCTGTTTTCAGTCAGACCGGCTACGCCGAATCCAGTGTTTCCAATAGCTGTTGAAAAGATAGAGATCGTGCCAATGAAAGTCTTGATCGCGCAGAGCTTGTAAAGATTCATACCGGCAATACGGGCTTCTGCACAAGCTGTTGAAGCAAGCATGATCGGAACAGGTTTACGCGTAAAGTAATCCCGTTTTTCGGCACAATCACCAACTGCAAAGATATGAGGGTCTCTGGTTCGCATATAATCATCAACTTTTATGAATCCCTGGTCGCTGATATTTATTCCGGCTTTAGCTGCCAGCCCGGTATTTGGCGCATACCCCAGAGCAAGGATCACTGCATCAGCTTCAATTTCCTCACCATTCTCAAGCAACACTCCCTCCGCTTTTCTTCTGCCGTAAACCTCCTTTACACTTATTCCTGTCCGGATTACTATTCCCCTTTCCGCAAGCATTTGTTGCACCCTCCCTGAAATGTCCTGATCGAAAGCCAGGCCAAGAACATTGGGCAGTTTTTCAATCAAAACGACTTCTTTACCGGCTTTCTTCAATTCATCTGAAATTTCCACACCAATAAAGCCGGCACCGATTGTAACGATCCTGTTGCAGGTTTTAAGCTTTTCCTGCATCTCATCGAGATAAACCTTGTTTTTGGGTACCAAAAAAACATTATCCAGGTCAGCACCCTTCAGCCAGCTGGGTTTTACAGGGGTTGACCCCATCCCAAGCACCAGTTTATCGTACCCGACAGGCTCTTCACCTTTAAAATAAACGGTCCTGTTATTCTTATCGATGGAAGTTACGGTATCGTATATAACATCAATATGATTCGCTTCAAACATTGTGTCTGACGGAAGAATATCGTTGTTTGAATTACGCACAGTTCCAAATATATAAGGTATTCCGCATGGAATAAGGGTTTTAGGCATCATGGTTGCCACCATGAACTTCTTATCAGGATAAACTCTTTTGCCTGTGGTTGCGGCAACAAGACCTGCTGCACTGCTGCCAATTACCAGAACATCTGTTTGTATCATTGCTTTATGATTTAAAAATGTGGTTTTGCGGATGAATCATATTCAGAATAAAACATACATTTGCATTGTTTTATAATCGGGATATATGTTTATAATAACTTTTGAAATAAGTCTTTATAGTATCTAAGTAATTCAATTAATGAATAATAGAAGTTTGAACGCATGATGCAAAATTATTGTAATATAATTAAAAAAATCTTTTTTATGAAAAAATATTTGTGGGGACTTCTAAAAAGCACTCTAATTAAGGAAACGGTGTGTATACTTATTTATATATTCTCATTTATATCGGTAAAATCACAAACAAATTTCACCGGTTATGTCAATCCCTTTATAGGCACTAAGAAGATGGGCCACACATTCCCTGGCGCCTGTGTGCCATTCGGGATGGTGCAGCTAAGTCCCGATACCGACACCATAAGTTACTGGGATAATGGTCATTACAATAAAGAGGTGTATGAATACTGCGCCGGGTACCAGTATGATGATCCGACCATTGTCGGGTTCAGCCATTCCCATTTCAGCGGCACCGGTCATTCCGACCTGGGCGATTTCCTGATCATGCCCACGTTGGGGGAATTACAGCTCAATCCCGGGACGGCAGACCACCCGGAACAGGGTTACAGGTCGGCCTATCAGAAGAGCACGGAAACGGCGGAACCAGGTTATTATGCTGTCAGGCTGGATGAGGGCCCCATCACCTGTACCCTTACGGCCTCCGAAAGGGTGGGATTCCACCAGTATTCCTTTCCCGAAACGGAAGATGCCCACATCATCCTTGATCTGATCCACGGGATATACAACTACGACGACAAAAATGTCTGGACATTCGCCAGGGTGGAGAATGATACCCTGGTGACCGGCTACCGGCAGACCACGGGCTGGGCAAGAACACGGACTGTATACTTTGCCATGGTGTTCAGCAAGCCGTTCAAAAGCTACGGTCATAAGAAGTATGATCAATCCGTTTACCGGGGTTTTTACCGGAAGTTCAGCGAGGAGGAGAACTTTCCGGAGATGGCGGGCCGGAAGATCAGGGCATATTTTGATTTCAGGATTGAGGAACATGAGCCGCTGAAGATAAAGTTTGCCCTCTCTGCCATCAGTACGGAGGGTGCCATGAAAAATCTGCAGGCCGAAATCCCGCACTGGAGCTTCGGGAGGACCAGAGAGGAGGCCCGGGAGAAATGGAACGCGGAGCTGTCAAAGATCCGGGTGGAGACCCTGTCGCCGGATGACAAGGTCGTTTTCTACACAGCGCTGTATCATGCCTTCATCAGCCCGGTGGTCTATGAAGATGTAGACGGCCGGTACCGGGGACTGGATCAGAATATACATGCATCGGACGGTTTTACCAACTACACCATATTCTCGCTGTGGGATACCTACCGTGCGCTCCATCCCCTCTTCAACCTGGTACAACCGCGGCGCAACAATGACATGGTGCATTCCATGCTGGCCCATTTTGATCAGAGTGTCCATCCCATGCTTCCCGTGTGGTCGCATTACAGCAATGAGAACTGGTGCATGATAGGCTACCACAGCGTGCCGGTGATCGCCGATGCCGTGATCAAAGGCGTGTTTAGCGGGGACATACAGCGTGCGCTGAATGCCTGCGTCTCAACTGCAGGATACGGACCTTACGACGGTCTGCAGTATTATATGGACCTGGGTTATGTGCCCGAGGAGCGGAGCAGCAGTTCCGTGAGCAAAACACTGGAGTATGCCTATGACGACTGGACGATCGCACAGCTTGCGCAAAAGGCAGGGGATCCGGAGTTATATGAGCGGTTCATGAAACGATCCAGGAATTACACGAATGTTTTTGATCCTGTAAGCGGGTTCATGCGGCCCAGGATCTCCGATGGCACCTTCCGTGAGGAGTTCAATCCGCTGGACACCCACGGGCAGGGCTTTATCGAAGGCAACGCCTGGAATTACGGAATGTATGTCCCGCATGATCCGGAGGCTCTGATCGCCATGATGGGTGGCAATGAGCGGTTCACCGCGATACTCGATTCGCTGTTTGTCCTGCAGCTGGCCGATGAGTACATCGGGGCCAACGAGGACATCACCCGCGACGGCATCATTGGCGGGTATGTGCATGGTAACGAACCGGGTCATCACATTCCTTATCTCTACAACTGGGCCGGTCATCCGGAAAAGACCCAGGAGCGGGTGCGGATGATATGCAGCACCATGTATGTCAATGCCCCCGACGGGCTCTGCGGCAACGACGATTGCGGCCAGATGAGCGCGTGGTACATCTTCAGCGCGCTGGGATTCTATCCTGTGTGCCCCGGATCTGACCTGTATGCCCTCGGCAGCCCGCTGGTCACATCCGCCGTCATGGACCTGGGAAACGGAAAGACATTGACCATCAAAACGGAGAACCAATCCCTGGAACATGTTCATGTAAAAGAGGTGCTGCTCAACGGGATGTTGCTTGAGACACCGTTTGTGAAACACAGTGATCTGACGGGAGGCGGGGAGATGGTGATTGAAATGAAATAGATACAGGTCTCTTTTTTGTGGCGAAGTGTCTGTCAATCTTAATCAGGATTGATTTTTTTCTAATTTTACCATGAAAAACCAAAAAATTATTTTAATATTTCATGGTCAATGGTGGACAGAATTTTATCGAAAAGACTGGAATACCTTACCGGAAAGTTTCCTGTAGTTGGGATCATAGGACCGCGGCAAGTGGGAAAGACCACGTTGGCAAAGGAGTTTTTAAAAACGATTACCAAAAGTTCACTTTACCTTGACCTGGAAAAAACCTCCGATATTGACAAGCTGCGCGATCCCGAATTGTTTTTATCCAATAATAGTGAAAAATGCATAGTGATCGATGAAATTCAGAACAAACCGGAACTATTTCCTTTATTAAGAGCATTGGTTGACGAACATAGGGTTCCTTTGAGGTATATCATACTGGGATCAGCCAGTCCGGGGTTGTTACGCCAATCTTCGCAGTCATTGGCAGGAAGGATTGCATATCTGGAACTTTGCCCTTTTAATTTCATTGAAATAAAAAACATTACAGATGTCAAAAGGCACCATTTGTTTGGAGGATTTCCTGAGTCCTTGCTATCAGAAAAAGCTGAAGATGGTTGGCTATGGCTTGAAAACTTCATAAACACATACATTTACAGGGATTTACAACAGTTGGGATTAAAGGCTGATGCAGCAATATTGAGAAGGCTTTGGGAGATGATGGCCTGGCTGAACGGCAACATGCTCAATTACCAGTTGATCGGGAAGTCGCTTGATCTCTCTGGTCCGACCATAAGCACTTATATCAGCTTCTTTGAAAATGCATTTCTGGTAAGAAAGCTTCAACCATTTCATTACAACATAAAAAAGAGACTTGTAAAATCTCCCAAGATTTATTTGAATGATACTGGTATTCTTCATAAACTTTTACGGATCAGCGATTATGATCAGTTGCTGGGTCATACTTCAGTCGGAGCTTCCTGGGAAGCTTATGTAGTTAACCAGATATACAGCCTGTTAACGAAAGATCTGGAACTGTTCTTTTACCGGACTCATAACGGAGCTGAAGTAGATATTGTTTTTGTAAAGGCATTACAGCCTGTGGCCACTGCTGAAATCAAATTCACTTCAATGCCACATCCCTCAAAGGGATTGATCAACTGCATCCAGGATCTCAATTCTGCAAACAACTATATCATCACGCCTTTTTCGGATGATTATCTTACCAGTGCCAATATCCGGGTATGCAGTCTGCCGGTTTTCCTTGAGAAATATCTTGACGGGATCTGACCGAACCAGTTTTAAAATCATCGTCTCAGGGCAATGACATGAGGACGGTGTGCTTCCGAACGGAAAGTTGCCGGAGAAACCGTCTGGAAATCACAGTGATATGACGGGAAGCGGGGAGATGGTAATCTGTTTGTAATGAGCCGGCAGGTCTGCGTGAAATTTATAGCCTCCGGGAGAGAACGCTGCCTTCGGTCCAACCTTGCTATTATTGCAAAACGATTCATCCCAAAACTGGATAAGGTTGAGAAATTCCGGAAGAAAAAGAACCTACAGGACAGGATTGAGGATCATTGCATCCCTGTTACTGTTGGGTATCATCCTGAGCATTGCTGCATTTAATATCCCGGGCAGGCTTTCTTGCTGGCTCAATCCGGGCCCGGTCGGAACCGTGAGGGTGGACCGTTTCCGCGATCTGAACGAAAAGCATCTGAAACATGCCAGAAAGCTGGGGATTGAGCCGTTCAGAACCAAGCAGGCCTTCCTGGATGCAACGGACAGTCTGGTATCGGAAGGAAAACTGGTCAGGGTCAAAGACAGCAGATGGTACGTTATTGAACGCCTGACTCACTCCCATCCCTACCTGGTTCCTGAGGCCGCCCAGCTTCTGGAGGATATCGGCCGACGGTTCAGGGAGAAGCTCAAAGCGGAAGGTAAGGCCAGGTATTATTTAAAAGTGACTTCGCTTCTGCGCACCAGGGAAAGCCAGAAAGCTTTGGGCAGGTCGAACGTGAATGCTTCCGGCAACTCAACTCACCTTTACGCAACCACCTTCGACATTGCCTACAGTAAAGTGGTCAGGAAGCCTTTACCATGGATACGGCGCGAGGTGGCAGACGCACCCGTCATCCGGCTGCTTTCCGAGGCCATCGGCGAATTGCGCAGGGAGTGTCGTTGTCTGGTGGTGACGGAAAAGCAGGAGCGGTGTTTTCATATCACCGTTTGCGCGCCTATATCACACTGATGAGGGCCGGATATGCAATCCTTTACCGGGTTGTTACCTCCGGTAACGGTATAAGGATTTGTGATCCGTAATGGGAGCCTATTTCCTGACCATCTGAATATTCAGTACCAGCCTGATCTCATCTCCGACCACCACACCGCCTGCTTCAGTGACGGCATTCCAGTTGAGCCCGAAGTCCCTGCGGCTGATCTTGCCGGTGATCTCGAATCCCGCTTTGGTGTTTCCATAAGGATCCACCATGATACCGCCGAAGTCCACATCCAGAACGACCTCTTCGGTGTGACCCTTCATGGTCAGATGGCCTTTCATGAGGTATTGGCTGTCGGATTTCCTGGTGAACCCGGTGGATTCGAAAACGATCCGGGGATGGTTCTGTGCATCGAAAAAATCTCCTGATCTGAGGTGGTTGTCCCTGTCGGAATTGTTGGTCGAAATGCTGCTTACCTCCGCACTGAACCAGGCCCTGGCATTTTCCAGATCGTTGCCTTCCATTTCCAGGCGGGCTTCGAACTCGGTGAATTGCCCGGTTACAGTTGAAATCACCAGGTGTCTGGCCTTGAACTGCACTTCAGAGTGCGTATTGTCGATGATCCATTGATTCATAATCCTTTAATTGAGTAAACCCGAATACTTGTTTTATATTGTTAACAATTATCTTTACTGTAAGTTCAATGGGATCAATAAAAATTCGGAATACATATAGTTGCGATTAGTTGCAGTGTAATGGCCTCAATTTATACATATCCATAAATATCCATTCGATTGATTTCTTCAAAAGTGGATACTGGGATGGTGTTTTGAACGATTAGTTAAATTTGTCGTACCTTTCAAACGCAACATCTTCATTCCTATGGGATGGGAAAACTATATTCCCGAAGATTTGGCTGGATTATATGAGGTTCATGATTTCAAGCATGCTGCAACCATCATTTCAAAGGAGTATCCGTCAGAATTCAGTGAAATATGCCAGGCTCTCAGGTCATTCCGTTTTACTATTTTAGATATTACTGTGCGTGGAGGGAATGAAAGCAACATTCCTAAGATATTTTCGAATCTCCTGAGACCGATGAATTGGAAAGAAAAAAGCCTGGAAGCAGAATTGAATGTTTACGAAGTAAAAGGCAAAAAGACCAAAGAATTAAAAAGTTCGATAAGTCATGGGTCTCATAAAGTAGATTATCTCAAAGGCCGGGTTGCTTTTGATCTTGAATGGAACAGTAAGGATCAGACTTTTGACCGGGATCTATACGCGTTCAGGGCTTTCTTTGATTTCGATGCCATTAGTGTCGGGATTTTGGTAACCAGGAGTGACGAATTAAATCCGTTGTTAAGAGAACTCGGAATTATTGCGAAGTATGGAGCCAGCACTACTCATATGGGGAAGTTGCTTCCACGACTTAAAGCGGGAAGGAATGGCGGGTGTCCAGTCCTGGTTTTTGGAATAACTCCCAAGTTAATACTAATTTAACATCAATGAAAGTTTCGGAGGATTTTCTGAGGTTTGCGGGAAGTAATAAGTTTTCGACCATTCTTGCCGATCCACCCTGGCAGTTCCAGAACCGTACCGGCAAAATGGCTCCGGAACACAAAAGGTTGCTAAGATACCCCACACTGTCTCTCGAGCAGATTAAGGGAATCCCCGTTCATATGGTGCTTAGCGAAACGGCCCATCTATACCTGTGGGTTCCCAATGCGTTACTTGCAGAAGGATTAGAGGTTCTGGAAAGTTGGGGATTTGGGTATAAAACGAATATTATCTGGTACAAAACCAGAAAAGATGGCGGACCCGACAGACGGGGCGTTGGCTTTTATTTCAGAAATGTAACCGAAATGGTTCTTTTCGGTGTTCGCGGGAAAAACCCCAGAACTCTTTCTCCTGGCAGAACCCAGGAAAATATTATAGTCCAGAGAAAAAGAGAGCACAGCAGAAAACCGGATGAGCAATATCATATCATTGAGAGTTGCAGCTCAGGACCTTATCTTGAAATGTTTGCCCGCGGTTCAAGATCGGGATGGTTTTGCTGGGGTAATCAGGCTGAAGATTATTATCCTGATTGGGAGACGTATAAGAATCATTCGCAAAATAATAAAACCGCAGTTTCCAGGATGAAGCAACCATTTGAGAGAAGTTTGAATCAACAACTTAAACTTCTTGAAAATAAAAGGAAATATGGTTGAAGCAAGACACGGTCAGCCGGAACTGTATGCTGTTCTGGATCAGCTGGCGATCCGGTATGAGTATTATGAACACCCCCCTGCACCCACCATCGAAGAGGCGGTGAAATACTGGAAAGACCTGAAAGCCACCCATTGCAAGAACATCTTCTTCAGGAATCACAAGGGTAACCGGCACTACCTGGTCATTATCGAGCATAGACAGGATCTGGCCATCCACGACCTCGAAAAGCGGCTCAGGCAGGGAAAACTCTCCTTTGCATCACCCCAGCGGATGGAAAAATACCTGGGCCTGACACCTGGCTCGGTATCCCCCTTTGGTCTGATCAACGACCATACGCATCATGTCCACCTGTTTCTTGATGAGAATCTGAAGAAATCGGAAAAGATCAGCTTCCATCCGAACATCAATACGGCATCGCTGGTCATTGCGTACAGCGATTTTGAGAAGTTCCTCAATTGGTGCGGTAACACCTATGAGTACCTGAGCCTCTATGACTGATGATTCTCAGGGGATGAGGATTTTGGAACAGCCTGTTTCCTCTCCGATCTGCCAGGTGGCGAGGTAAATACCTTTTTCAAGGTTAGGCAGGGATGTCCGTGTCTGTGCTTCGTGAATGATGAACCTGCCGCAGCATGATCCTGTGGCTGACCATAATGCCATCTGACCGGATCCACAGTAAGCATCATTCCGTTGGATCACGATCTGTCCGGATAAAGGGTCGCAGAGCAGGGCCGGTCCGGATGAGGGTTGTGTGACCCCGGGTGCACTGCTGGGTGGGAAGGGATAGAAGCAGAAGTAAATGTCGTTGTTGGTGTCGTAGTTGACAGCGTGGGTCCATACGAGACCGATCCCTTCTGTTTCTGCAATAAAGGCCGGCTGGGTGTTGTAGGTAACATCAAAGGTGATCTGCTCTTCGTCCGACCAAACGATGGCATCCGGGGACTCTCTTCTGCAGATGTTGTACGCCGGTGCTTCATATCTGGCGTAATACACCATGAAGCTTCCGTCGGGCAGCACCCCGCAGAAGGGATCGTGGGAGTTGCCGTTGTTGGTGATCTGTGTCTCGGATGACCATTGTTTAAGGTCTTCTGAAGTTCTGACCATCACATTATACTGGTTTCCGCCCAGATTCCGGTGATAGGAGGCAAGATAAAGCCCGTTCGGGTTGAAGCATACCCGGGCACGGAAGGCGCCTTCCTGTATTTGTATCATGAGCTGGTCCCAGGCATTGATCTCATCGCAATGGGCAATGTGCGCCCCGCTTCCCATGGCGATGTAGGTCATGGTCATCGATCCGTCCGGCTCCGTGATCACCGCGGGATCATAAACCTGGCTTCCGGAAGGCCAGCCGAGGTCGATCTCATATGACCCGCTCCAGACCAATCCGTCAGCTGAAGCAAGCGTCCTGATACGGTACAGGCCCGTTTCATCGGATGCATAGTAAAGTCTGACGGAGTCATCCAGGGTCATCGTGACACTGAAGGTGGACTGATTACCTGTGATTGATATAACGGGTGACAGGGCCGACCATGACTGGCCATTATCCTCAGAATAACAGGAATAAAGATCGCCGGAGTTCCAGTCCGGATTGCGCTCGACCACGGCAAGCAGACTCCCGTCAGGCATCCGGCAGATCCGTCCGATAATGTCATTTTCGGGACCACCTGAGATCAATACCGGCTGCGAATGACCACCGGACAGAAAGGCAATGAATACTGATAATACGATCGCTTTTTTCATGGCTTTGATTTGGCGGAGTTTGTTTTAGGGATCAAAATGTTTCTCAGACACAGCAGAACAGTATGGACATTGCCTTGTCCCCGGAACCCGGAGCGGAGCCAATTTTTGCAATGATAATACAAAAATGCCTATATTTATGCAGGATAACAAAGTGACATTCTATGGATATAAGTCGCCGGATACATTGGCTGGGACAGGCCGCAGTCAGGATCGATGCTCCTGACAAAAGGATATACATTGATCCCTATATGATCACGGAAGAGGATCAGGCGGATTATGTGCTGATCACCCACCCGCACTTCGATCATCTGTCGGTCGGGGATATCCGGAAAGTCTCGGGCCCCGGAACCCAATTCATAGCCGCTGAAGGATGCCGTGCCAAACTGCTGGATGCAGGATTCGTCAACCTGATGCTGGTCAACCCGGGCGATGAGCTGATCCTCAACGGGATCATCATCAGGGCTGTTCCCGCATACAATCTTGTCAAGACCAATTACCATCCCCGGGAGAAGAGATGGGTGGGATACCTGATCACCATCGGCGATGAGACCATTTACCATGCGGGGGATACCGAACGGATACCGGAAATGAAAACCTTTACATGTGATGTGGCACTTCTTCCACTGGGGCAGACCTACACCATGAACAGCGTGGAGGAGGCGGCCGAAGCGGCGCTGGATGTCCAGGCCCGGGTAGTCATACCGATACACTACGGACTGTATGAGGGAACGGAAGAGGATTCCCACCTGTTCGCCCGGCTGCTGCAGGGAAAAGCTGAGGTGCTCATCAGGTAAAAAAGTTCGTTCCTGCCTTGCTGTGCCCCCAAACGGCGCAGGAATGTCCCACCCGGCACATATGAATCCTTCCCTGCTCTTGAACATTTGTACCCAATGGGGGTTATTTCCTGTCACATCTGAAGTAACATTTGGGATTACATGCATTCAGCCACCACAAAATTCCATCAGGTCATCGGTCTCCGCCATCTCACCCCATCCGCTTATGTGGTCCGGTTTGAGAAGAAGGGCCTGTCGTTTCATGCCGGTCAATATCTGAGCCTGGGTCCGGGTGACTCCGGCGAAAAACGGGATTACTCCATCTATAGTCCTGAGAATGCCGGATTTCTGGAAGTGTTGATAAAGGAAGTCGCTGATGGCCAGGTATCCCGGCTCATGAAGAACATTGTTCCCGGAGACCTCATGAAAGTGGAGGGCCCTTTTGGATTCTTCAATCTTCGAAGTGAGGAAGTAAGGGAAAGGGAATTTCTTTTCATTGCGTCTGGAACCGGGATTGCGCCGTTCCACAGCATGGTGCTGTCCCATCCGGGAATGAAATACAGGTTACTTCATGGCATCCGTTTTACCTATGAGGCTTATGAACAGGATGATTATGAGAGCAGCTGCTACATCCGGTGTACCACCGGAGACATGGGGGGCGATTATCATGGAAGGGTAACAGCCTATCTGCGTGATAATCCGGTCAGTCCGGATACAATATGCTACCTTTGCGGCAATGTGAACATGATCTATGGTGCCTTCGATATCCTCAAAGCACAGGGTGTCCCCCCGGCCAATCTGCATGCGGAGGTATATTTTTAATATTCAAAAACTCACCTGTGATGATAGCAAGAGTTGAGGTAAAAAATTACCGTTCATTAAAGTATATTGACCAGTCATTGGATGGGTTTCATGTGCTTGTAGGGCCAAACGCAAGCGGTAAAACAACATTCATGGATGTGGTCAGCTTCATGTCGGATATTGTGAAATCAGGTATTGACGATGCAATACGAATTCGCACTTCCAATTTCAATGAACTTACATTTTCTTCTCGGGGTAGTGACATTGAAATGGCTATTGAAGTAAAAATTCCTGATAGAATCAGATCGGCTCTTAATGGCAGATTTGGGCGTATTCGTTTTGAGATGAAAATTGGTCTCAGTGATGAAACACAAGAACATGCCATCAAGGAAGAAAGTGTTTTTTTATTATGTGAAAAACCCTTTAATAATCCTCTGCAACGCCAGCTTTTCCCGGAATTGAAGACTGAACCCCCATCCATTTTATTAAGACCAAAAGGGAAATCAGGTACTGATTATAAATTGGTAATCCGTAAAAATCCAAAAGGGAATGATAATTACTATTATGAAACAGGGAAAGGATGGGTGCCCTCATTCAAATTGGGCATCAGACGCTCTTCGCTGGCCAACTTGCCTGCTGATGAATCGAAATTTCCTGCGGCTACATGGCTGAAAGAGTTTTTATTTGATGGCATCCAGCTTTTTATTCTTGATAGCCTCAGAATTCGCCGTCCCAGCCCTCCTGGTCAAACTATTAAATTTAAAACCGATGGCTCAAACTTGCCATGGGTCATTGAATTTCTCAAAAATAATCATCAACAATTTAAAAAATGGATTTCGCATATAAAAACGGCATTACCGGATGTTGAGGATATTGATACGATTGAAAGAGACGAAGATAAACACCGTTATTTACGTTTGAAGTATAAAGGAGGCATTATTGTCCCAAGCTGGTTGGTTTCGGATGGAACCCTTCGCCTGCTTGCTCTGACATTGCCGGCCTACCTTTCAGATTTCACTGGAGTATATTTAATAGAAGAACCTGAAAACGGTATTCATCCTAAAGCGGTCGAATCAGTGATTCAGTCTCTTTCATCAGTTTACAATGCTCAAATCATGCTTGCCTCACATTCTACGGTAGTTTTGAGTTTAGTTCAACCTAAAGAACTTTTATGTTTCGCAAAAACAAAGGAGGGAATGACTGATATTGTTAATGGTTCGGAACATCCTGCATTGAGATACTGGAAAGGCGAAGAAAATCTTGCGGTATTATATGCAAGTGGAATACTTGGGTAGTATGAAGGATCTGATTGTGTTGGCAGCGGATAAGGACATTGAGTTTTTATTAAGAGGACTATTCCCAAGACTCATAAGAACAGAGCATATTAAAAACTTTAGTTTTGATCCCTTTGTGCATCCTTACAGAGATCCCGGTGTTTATCATCAAGCGGATGATTTTTTACGCTCTCACTCAAGGAATTATTCATATGCAATGGTGGTTCTTGATCGATCAGGTTGTGGAGCTGAGAGTTTATCCAGAGTGGAAATTGAAGAAAGCATAGAGAAAAAATTGTTTCAATCAGGATGGGAATTTCGTGCCTGTGCAATTGTAATTGATCCGGAACTGGAGAACTGGATTTGGGTAAACGAAGTCAGAATAAGGGAAGCAGTTTCCTGGGAATTTCCGACTGACATTTATAATTGGCTTCACAGTAATAATTGGAAAGATCCAAGACGGGCCAAACCTTCTCAGCCCAAAGAAGCGTTTTTAGCTGTTATGAAGGAATGCCGGACTCCAAGGTCTTCGTCTGTTTATCAATAAATCTCCAGCCGTGCAAGTTACCAAAGCTGTCAGGATCCCGCATTCAGGAAAATGTTATTTCATCTAAAAACCTGGTTCAAACATTGATACACTAAAGTAATACATGTGGCCGGAAGGATTGTATTTTGTTGATAGTCATTTGTTAACGTAGTCGGGTCTTGAAATACCACATCATCACCCTGGGTTGCCAGATGAATATGTCCGATGCCGAGCGCACCCGCCCGGTGATCGAGCAGATGGGTTATCGCCAAACCGACAATGAAGAAGAGGCCGACCTTCTCGGCATCCTTGCCTGTTCTGTACGGCAGAAGGCCATTGACAAGGTTTACTCGCGCATCCATCAGTGGAACCGCATGAAGGAGAGGCGGCCCATGCTGACTTTTTTAACAGGGTGTGTCCTGCCTGCGGATCATGAAAAATTCCTGGGTCTGTTTGATATCGTCTTTCCCATGAGCGAACTGCAGCAGCTCCCGGAGATGATCCGGCATTACGGGGTCGTGACACCGGCCAGCATCTCCCTCAACGGGGCCGATGCGATGGCGATCCTGAATGAATCCGGGGCCCTGGGCGCCGGTCTGAAACTCAACGAGCACATCCGTGATTTCTGGCAGATCAACCCGTTATACAGCTCCCCTTTTGAGGCGTTTGTACCGATCCAGAACGGTTGCGACAAGTTCTGCACCTTTTGTGCCGTTCCCTATACCCGGGGAAGGGAGATCTCCCGGCCTTCAGGAGAGATCATGGAAGAGGTAGCCTCGCTGGTGGAGCACGGCTACAAGTCGATCATCCTCCTGGGACAAAATGTGAACTCATACGGACTTGACAGGAAAGGGGACGAGATCACATTTCCGGAATTAATGAGGCGTATCGGGGAGCTGGGTATCCGATCCGGCAGGGAATTCTGGGTCTATTTTACATCGCCCCATCCGCGGGACATGACCCGCGAGGTGGTGGAGGTGATCGCAGAATACCCCCACCTGGCCAGACAGGTGCACCTGCCCCTCCAGTCAGGTGATGACAAGGTGCTGGTCAGGATGAACCGGAAATACAATCTCGACCAGTACCGGGCTGTGACATCGTATACCCGGGAACTATTACCGGAGACCACCCTGTTTACCGATATCATTGTCGGATTTACAGGTGAAACGGACGAACAGTTTGAGAATACACGAAAGGCTCTGAAGGAGTTCCGGTTCAACATGGCATATATCGCCCGCTATTCACCCCGTCCCGGAGCCACCAGCGCCCGTTGGAAGGACGATGTCCCCTTTTTTGAAAAGAAAAAGCGGTTCCACATCCTGTCACAGGACCTGATGGAGATCTCCCTGGATCTTAACCGGCAGATGGTCGGGAAGATCTTCAGGGTACTGCTGAGGGGAAAGGACCGCAAGCAGGGATACCTGTCGGGTCACACGGAAGGCCGGATCACCGTCAGGGTGCCTTCCTCCGGCATGGATCTCTGCGGTCAGATGGTGGATGTGAGGATCACTGATGCCGCTGTCTTTTCAGTGGAAGGAGTCATCATATGAATCCGGAAACATCAACGATGAAGCAAAGGGTGGCATTCAAAACCCTGGGTTGCCGGCTGAACCAGTACGAAACAGATGCCATCGTATCCCAGTTCATTGCAGCGGGCTATGATGTGGTGGATTTCTCTGAGAAGGCTGATGCATATGTGATCAATACCTGCACCGTTACCGGGATGAGTGACCATAAATCCCGGCAGGCCATCAGCCAGGCCCACCGGAGGAACCCGGAGGCAATTCTGGTGGCTGCCGGATGCATGGTGGATAATCACCCGGATTTGGCCGAAACCAGCGGTTTCATTACGTACACAGTGGATAATGAGCGGAAAGGATCGGTCTTCCAGTTGCTGGACAGCCATTTCAGGGGAGAAATCACGGATATAAATTCACTGGTCAGGGACCGGTTTGCATTTACCCCCGCAGCTAAAGGTTTTCACAGCCGCAGCCTGATCAAGATCCAGGACGGTTGCGATAATTTCTGCACCTTCTGCATTGTTCCCCATGTGAGGGGCAGAGCCCGGAGCCGTCCGTGGAAAGACATACACCAGGATATCCGGCATGTGCTGGGTGCAGGCTTCAGGGAAATCGTCCTGACCGGCGTGAACATCGGCCGGTATGAATCTGAGGGATGGAATTTCGAAAGGTTGGTTGAGCAAATCCTTGAAATACCAGGTGATTTCAGGGTGAGGATTTCCAGCATCGAGCCGGAAGGCTTTGGTGACCGTCTCTTCCGCCTGTTTACCCATCCCGGGATGACCCCCCACCTGCATTTGTGTATTCAGAGCGGATCGGACCGTATCCTTCAGAAGATGGGACGAAACTATACTGTGGACGATTTCAGGACCATGGTGCATAAGATCCGCTCGATCGTCCCTGATTTCAACTTCACCACCGATATCATGGTCGGTTTCCCTGGCGAGACGGAACAGGATTTCACGGAGACCTGCCAGGTGGCCGAAGAGATCGGATTCAGCCACATCCATACATTCAGGTATTCCGGACGGAAGGGTACCCGTGCCGAACGGCTGCCGGAACAGATTCCTGAAAAGATCAAGTCTGAACGTAGTCTCAGGATCCGTGAGATCTCTGTTGAGAATAAAAGACATTACAGGGAAGGATTCATCGGTAAAACGCAACGGGTGCTCGTGGAGAAGATCAACCGTCAGGGTTTCGCCGGCGGATATGGAGAGCATTATATTCCGGTGACATTCAGGGCGGGTGACAGCACATGGGCAAAAAAGGTCTACGATATCCGGATCACGGGGATCACCGAAGGTGATGAACCCTGCCTTACCGGAGAGCTGATCTGACCTATACGGACTATCAACGTATTGACCCCCCCGGGATTAACCCTCTTTATGATCCCCGTTCATCGTTGACTTGTAACGCTCCTGATACCTGGAATGACCCTTCATCAGGATCCACGATTATTTTGTATTCAGACAGAGTATTTTTGGCCCATCATTTCAGGAATATGAAAATAACCATTGTCGACGGTGCTCCGGGGCATGGATTCGATCCCTTCCATGGAAAACTGGTTCAGATCACATCGGCTTTAGCGCTGGGCGGACATGATGTGAAAAACTTCCGGTTATCCCGGATGCACCTCCGGCCGTGCACCGGATGCTGGGGATGCTGGGCCAGGACTCCCGGCGAATGTGTGATCCCGGATGAGACCATACAAATCCGTCAGGCCGCCATCGTCTCGGACCGCCTGATATTTGCGTCGCCCCTGATCATGGGATTTACCTCGGCACTGCTTAAAAAGGTTCAGGATAAGATGATCCCACTGCTTCTTCCATATATCGAGCTGGTTAACCATGAGTGTCATCACCGGAAAAGATACCCCGCCTACCCGGAACTTGGATTGCTGTATCAGGCTGAACATGACACAGGTGAGGAAGACCTGAAGATCGTCAGGGAAATTTACTTACGATATGCGCTGAATTTCCGTACAGAGTTTTTATTTATGGAAACTCTTGATAAAGAATCTGAAGAACTGGCTTATGTGGTTATCAGTCATTAACGGCAGCCCCCGCGGCAAGAAAAGCAACACAGCGATTCTCCTGGGAGAATTGCTGAAAGGTTTCTGTTCCGTGACCGGTAGTTTCCAACTTGAAGAGATATATCTCAACAGGCCTGTCAAAGATGGCCGGCTTGATCAGTTATTCCATGAATCAGACATAATGATCATCGCATTTCCGCTATATACGGATGCGATGCCGGGGATTGTTAAGGAGTTTTTTGAAGATCTTTCCGGACTGTGCGGCACTAATCCCGCGCTGAAGCTTGGCTTCATAGTCCAGTCGGGTTTTCCTGAGGCCATTCATTCGCGGTTTATTGCCCGTTACCTGGAGCGGCTGGCCTCACGGTTGGGGGCTCAGTATCTGGGCACAGCCATACGGGGTGGAGTGGAAGGCATTCAGGTGCAACCGGCATGGATGACACGCAGGATCAGGAAATTATTCTGGAAACTGGGTGCCGGGCTGGCCCTGAACAGTGAATTCGATGATGCCGTGCTGCTCAGTCTGGCGCAACCGGAGCGGCTTGGAGCGTTTGTCCGTTTCATATACACCACAGGAGCCAGGCTGGGATTGACCGATTTCTACTGGAACCGTATACTCAGGGAAAACAATGCCTGGCAAAGGAGATTTGACCGGTCATACATGATCTCATAGCCCATATCTGCCGCAATCGGGGAAGGGAAATACCAGATTTGAGAAGAGTGCAGGGTGGAGGGCCGGGTATCCGGCACTATTCCTCCTCTGTCTGTTGTTCTTCGTATGCCTTTAACAGAGCGGTCTGTACATCGGGTGGCACCTGGACGTACTCGGCGAATTTCATGGAGTACATTGCCCTGCCGCTGGTGATGGAGCTGAGGGCTGTGGCATATCTGTTCATTTCCGCCAGGGGCACGCGGGCTACGATCTTTTGATGATGGCCTTCACGATCCATACCCATGATGATCGCCCTTCTACCCTGCAGATCGGTCATCACATCGCCCATCTTTTCTTCCGGCATCAGCACTTCAACATCATAAACCGGTTCGAGGATCTGCGGACCGGCATTTTTGAAGGCCTCCTTGAATGCATTGCGTCCGGCCAGCTTGAAGGAGATTTCGTTGGAGTCCACCGGGTGCATTTTCCCGTCATAGACATAGACTACGATATCCCTGGCATATGAACCGGTGAGGGGCCCCTCTTCCATTTTTTCCATGATGCCTTTAAGGATCGCCGGCATGAAACGGGCATCGATGGAGCCGCCCACAATGCAACTGTTCATGACCAGCTTGCCGCCCCATTCCAGGGGTATCTCCTCCGATCCCCTGACCGGGAACTCGGTGGTCCATGACATACCTTCCCGGTAAGGCTCGATCATCATATGCACCTCACCGAACTGTCCGGCACCGCCCGATTGTTTCTTGTGCCTGTATTGCGATTTGGCGGAGCGGGTGATGGTCTCCCTGTAGGGTATCCTGGGGGGATAGAAAGTAATGGGTATTTTCTCAATGTTTTCAATCTGCCATTTGGCAATGTTGAGATGGAGCTCCCCCTGTCCGGCAAGGATCAGTTGTTTCAGCTCCTTGGAGTATGTGGCGACCAGTGTCTGATCGGCCTTATGCATCAGGTTCAGGATATTCGAGAGCTTCTCATCATCGGCCTGGTTCTGGGCCTTCACGGCAACCCGGAATTTGGGCTCAGGGAAGATGATCGGAACCACCTCGTCGCCAGTGTTTTTCGGAGTGGTGAGGGTCGTGTTGGTGGGAGAGTTCTTCAGCTTGACAGTAGCACCTATGTCGCCTGCCACGATCTTTTCAATCTTTTCACGGTTTTTCCCGTAAACGGCGAAAATCTGTCCGATACGCTCCTTGGAGTTGGTCTTGACGTTCACCACATCTGTACTTTCTGTGATCTCGCCGGAATAGAGCCGGAAAAAGGACACCTCGCCGAAATGCGGTTCGATGGAGGTCTTGAAAATGAATGCAGAAACCGGAGCCGAGGTGGAACAGTTCAGCTCTTTTCCCGAAACGGTTTTGGCCGCCGGCATTTCATCAGGCGCCGGTGCATTATTCCCAATGAATTCCAGAAGACGGGCCACTCCGATATCATGCTTTCCTCCGATACACAGCACCGGA
Organism: Bacteroidales bacterium; assembly: GCA_016939365.1. Lineage (GTDB taxonomy): Bacteria > Bacteroidota > Bacteroidia > Bacteroidales > JAFGHD01 > JAFGHD01. Next base: position 23,906 of record JAFGHD010000126.1, read on the forward strand.
AAGAGTCCGCGGGTACGCAGCCCGGTCCTGAGTCCCTGCTGCATCTCGTCTTCAGTCAGGGTGCCGTTCTCAAAGAACTTTTCCATGAGGGCCTCGTCGCTTGATGCCAGATCTTCGATCATGGCTGCCTGCATCTCCCCGGCCTTTCCCTTTTCACCCTCAGGAATGTCGAGAACTTCGGGATTACCACCGGAAGCCGGATATTTCAACAGCTTCATCTTCAGCAGATCAATAATCGAGTTGAAACCGACTCCTGCATTCACAGGGTACTGGACGATGGAAAGGTTCCCGCCGAACTGGGTTTTCAGGTGGCGGATCGTCTCATCGAAATTGGAGTTTTCATGCTCCAGGTGATTGATGGCAAAAATGACCGGTGTGTGGTATTTGTCCCCATACCGCCAGGCAATCTCGGTCCCGACTTCTACTTTGTTAAGTGCGTTCACTACCATGACGGCCGTATCTGCGACCTTGAGGGATGCAGTGACCTCCCCCACGAAATCATCGAATCCGGGAACGTCAAGGATATTGATCTTCTTGCCGTTGTATTCTGCATAAAGCAGTGAGGACGAAACAGAATTCTGACGTTCGATCTCGATGACCCTGTAATCGGAAACGGTGTTCTTGTCGTCGATGGTTCCTTTCCGGTTGATCGTACCCCCCATCAGAAGCATGGACTCAGTCAGTGTGGTTTTGCCCGATTTCGCCCCACCTACCAGTGCGATGTTGCGGATCTCTTTTGTTTGATATACTTTCATTGCTGCAGATTGACTGTGGTATGAACCTGTTTTTCAAAAAGTCCGGCAAAAGTAATAAAATACAAAGAATTTGAAAACCACTGATTGGAAATAATTTGTCTTAGTGACCGTTGATCTGTGGGCAGAAAAAACCCTTCTGTCCACTGGGGTGGGGATGGTTTCCAGAAATGGCATTAATGCGGCCGGAGCAGGAGGATGCGGTGGATCACATGCTTCCGATCTGATGCCTGATCTCCTCCCAGTGTTCCGATTCCATCTTTGGGCCCACCACTTCGATCACCTTACCGGAGACGAGGGATCCGATCGCTCCGCATCTGTGCAGGTTGTATCCGTTGATCATGCCATAAAGGAATCCGGCGGCATACAGATCGCCGGCGCCTGTAGTGTCGATACACCGTGCAGGTACGGCTTCCGCCCGGCTCATTTCCTGTTTTCTCCGGAACATGGAACCTTTGCTTCCCACCTTGACCACAGCCGTATCGCACAGGTCGGCGAGAAACTGAAGTGCGTCTTCCGGCTCCCGGCCGCTGATGGTCTTTGCCTCTTCCTCATTAGCAAATACAACATCAATATACCGCCCTAGGATGTCAAGCAGGTAATCCCGGTGCTGTTCCACGACATTGAAACTGGCCAGATCCAGAGAGGTGATCATGCCCTTTTCGGAAGCCATGCGCAGGGCTGTTTCAAAAAGGGACGGGGTTTGGACCAGGTACCCCTCGATATGGAACAGGGAATAATCCCCGAAAAGCTCAGGGGTGATATCTTTCTCGGAAAGCTCAATGGCCGCACCCAGGTAAGTCGCGAAGGTTCGTTCGCTGTCTCGGCTGACCAGCGCGAGAGCCATACCTGTGGGCGTCTCGCTGCTGAAAAGCAGCGGGTTGATCCTGCTTTTGATCAGGTCTTCCCTGAAAAAGCGGCCATGGTCGTCATTCCCGATCTTTCCGATGAATCCTGTCTCGATCCCGAGCTGGGCGAGACCATGGATGGTATTTGCCGCAGACCCCCCAGAGGCCATCCGTACCTGCATTCCATCAATGAATCGGCGGATCACCATGCTGCGTTCATTGTCAACCAGCTGCATGCTCCCTTTGGGAAGCTGCAGCGATTCCAGTAACTGGTCATCCTCGATCAGCGTCATCATATCGAGCAGGGCGTTGCCCATTCCGAGTACCCTGGGCACAACCACTCCTGATGGATCAGCTTTATTCATTCAATACAGATCTGTTCGTTCTGCAAAGATACACCTACTGTTCAGAAAGGCCCTCCCGGAGGTTTGGGATGACAGCCCGGATTATTTTTAATCCTCCTTCGCGTTCCGCTTCGGCGGACGGGAAGGTATGGTCTCATTCCCCGGGATTTTTCCCGGAAAAGAGGATCCAAAGCTTGCCCTTGTGTTTAATACCAATTATTTGGGAGAAATATTGCGTAATTGTAAATTATGACTAATTTTGCAGTCCTTTTAGGGTAATTCCCCAAACAGCTCAGCAGGTTACCTGCCTGCCGCAGGCAGGGAGCGACTGACAGGATGGGGGAAAAATGGGAAAACATTCCCCAATAGCTCAGCTGGTTAGAGCGATTGACTGTTAATCAATAGGTCCCTGGTTCGAGTCCAGGTTGGGGAGCCATGAAGGAGAGCAAACTCCCTTCATGGCCATGAAGTCAGGGTACTTCGCGGCCTAATAAAACCTGCAGGTGGATAGAGATGTTCACCTTTTTTTTTGACCATATGAAAGATCTAAAATATTGTGTTTATATATTATTCAGTTTGAAAGACCATAAACAGTATATTGGATTCACCACCAATCTTAATAGAAGGCTTACAGAACACAATGATGGCAAATCCAAAAGCACTGCGCCAAGAAGACCGCTGAAGCTGATATTCTGTGAGTATTACCTGGCGAAGGAAGATGCTGTGAGGAGGGAAAAATATTTCATAACCACAGCAGGGAAAAAGACACTGAAGCTTATGCTCAGGGAAAGCCTGAAAGAGATCGTCCCGGGCCAGCCCTGAAGGCACCGTCCTTCAGGGCGACTGATCCACCAAAGTTTGACAGGTACCTGGTTCGCCAAAATTTCTGCAATCTGCCCTGTGTAGCCTGAAAAGCCAGAGCTGGCGTGGATAAATCATTTTTTTGTATCTTTAATCTTTAATCATCATCCCAGTAAAAGATGAAGATTAGATTCCTGATAGTGGTCTTTTTATTTTTCCGACTTTTTCAATTAAATGGCCAGATCGCCAAAGAAATGGCAAGGATCAATGCCGACAGCTTACAGCAGATCCTTCCTGCATTGACAGGCACCGAAAAAATTGATGGCCTGAATAAAATAGCCTTTAAACTCTGTTACAAATTCCCGGATAGCTGTATATCAATGGCTAATCAGACAATAAGATTATCAAAATCAATAGATTACAAAAAGGGTGAGGCGATCGGTTACTTCAATTTGGGGAATGGTTACTTTTTTGAAGATACCTTAAAACTATCCGTTTTAAACTATCTGAATGCACTTAGGATTTTTGATAGCATTGATCCATGTATAGAAATGGCATATACCTATCAGGTACTGGCTTACTTGAACTGGCGGGCAGGCAGAATGGAGAAATCCTTGCAATATACCCGGTATGAAATTGGAATTTCAAACCAATTATCGGATTATCATTACAAATGCGGGTCAATGACACAGGCAAGCGTTTACCTCACAGAAAGTTTTCATTTTGATTCTGCAAACATATATCTTGACAGTGCCATTGCCATTGCGGAATCCCTTCATGACACCCTGCTGCTCACAAATGCATTTTTCTATAAAGGCTATAATGCCATTAAACGGTATGAATATAAATTCAACGAGGAAGATTTAATTTATTGCAGGGAATGTATCGATTGGAACTTAAAG
>JAFGHD010000127.1 GCA_016939365.1 Bacteroidales bacterium
AGGCGGGCTTGTCCGGCTGAACAGACGGGTTTACCCGGCTTATAGACGGGCCTGTCCGCCACAGCATTTGGCCAGGCGGGCCTGTCCACCGCAGCGTTTGGCCAGGCGGCCTGTCTGCCTTAACATTATGCGGAGGCGGAGAGCCCCGTTTCCCGCTCAAATAAGATCAGGGTCTGTGGAAAACAGACCCTGCTTTTTTTTGACCCATAGCGCACGGATTCAGAAAAGATCATACAGCGAAATGAAGAATACCTCGAATAATTGGCATATCCGGATATTCGTCTTTTATTCGTGCATTCGCGGCATATAAAGAGCGAAATAGTTTGTAAAATGTAAAGTCTCATTTTCAATCTGCCCGGTTATCGCGGATTGCTTTCGGTTTGCCTATGTTTGTCATCCTCCATATTTCCAAAGGTTGAAGAAATCATACACCCAGATGTTCCTGGTAATTATCGCGATGGACTGCATGGCAGACCGCATCCGGATAGTTCGATGTAAATGTAAACGGGAATCTGACTTTTTTCGATGGATTCCATTTGACCTCAAATCCGGTGATCCGGCCGTTATACTCCTCAATATAGTCTATTTCCTGTTGCTGGGTGGTTCTCCAGAAGAATCTGTTAGCATATATCTTGTTATAATGCAAATATTTCATTCTCTCCGAAATAAAATAATTTTCCCAGAGAGGACCCTGATCAGTTCTGGTTGAAAGCGGACTGTAATTGCGGATCAGGGCATTCCGGATCCCATTATCGTAAAAGTAGATCTTTCGGCTTCGCTTCAGCTCGTTTCTGACATTCCGGCTGAATGACCTGATCCTGAATATGATGAATGCCTTTTCCAGAAGACCGATATAGCGCTGTACCGTGTGTGCGTCGGTATTCAGCAGCTGTGCCAGTTCATTGAATGAGACTTCACCCGCCATCTGCAAGGCAAGCGCTTCCAGCAGTTGTTCCAGGAATTCCGGTTTCCTGATATCCTGATAAACGAATGTGTCCTTGAACAAATAGCTGCTGGCCAGATTTTTCAATATTTCCTGTTCATTGCCCGGGTTCATCACAACGTCCGGATAAGACCCGTAAACCAGCCTCGTCTCAAGGTTTCTGCGTTCTTCGATAAAGCTGGAATGATCACATAATTCCTTTACAGAGAATGGAAACAATTGATATTCCAACTTCCTTCCCGTAAGGGGTTCATTGATGATATTCGCCAACTCCAGTGAAGAAGATCCCGTAACAACGAGCTGGACCTCCTTAATCCGGTCAGTGATCAGTTTGAGTGTCAGCCCGATGTTTTTTACCCGTTGGGCTTCATCGATCAATACCAGTTTGTTGTTCCCCAGGATGCGAACCAATTGGTTGACCGTTGGCTCACTCAGGGATTTTCTGATATCGGTATCGTCGCAGTTAAGGACAAGTAAAGGCTTTTCTGCCTGTGATCCGATCATTTCCAACAACGTCGTTTTGCCGACTTGCCTCGGACCCAGAATGATGATGGCCTTTCCTTTATATAGCTTCTGCCGGATCAGTTTTTCGAGTACTCTGTTTACCAAAGCTGTTTTTTTTACAAAAGTACTGATTTTGTGAGTTACAACTCAAAAGAATCATAATAATTTTGAGTTATGACTCATGAATTACTGAAAACCGCCACCCCGGCAGTTCAGGGATGGCGGCTTTTCAATTCGGATAATCAGCCCGGTAGACCTGATTCACCGGACCTCCCCGGGTACTCCTTACGGAGTGCCGGATTAACAATGAGGGTAGGGTGCTCCGTGGTCCTCCTGGCGATCCTTTCGGTTATCAATCCTTCCGGCCCTGAGGTGGATCACCTCTCCGGTGACTGTCAGTGCGGCGCCCGTGATCCCTTCGGCCGACATGCGGACATCCTCGCCCAGGCCCACCGACCGGAATGACTCCACGGTGCCGGCAGCGACCTGCCCGATGAACTCCACAGCCGATGTCTCATGGGTTACATCGGGCTGTTCGGGCTGGTGGACAGAGGCATCCATCGCATAGCTGCGGATCATCTGGCCGTGCAGTTGCTGAAAAGCTTCGGGTCGTGACACCACATCCATACCGGCCACATTCCCGTTGATGAACACGACCATGCCCTGCTGCCCTTCGGTGACCGGGAAGGCCGAAAGGTACTCCTCCAGCCGGTTCCTGTGCTGGTCGTAGGAGTCCTTCATGGCGCCGGTGGACGACCGGGTGTTTAGTATGGTATGCAAGTCATCAATATCCTGCCAAATCTCCCCCTGGTCACTCCGGGGCTTTGCCTCTTGTTTCAGGCAATAAAAGACATAGCCGGTGTTTTTGAATCTGGCCGACGAAGGCAACATCTCCTCCGAAGCATCCATGGCATCCGGGGGTATGATCCGCTTGATAGGATCTTCTTCTGAACCTTGTCCACCTCCGGATCCTTCCTGTTCAACCCGGGTACCAGTGTTGCATAAGAGATTTGGCTGACCGGTTAGACGCTGAAGGGTTTCTGCAATCTGTCTCATTCTGTCTGCATTATCTGCATGGGAGCGGAAACCACCCTGGTGCCTGCCTCCCCGGTATCCCCATCGGCCCCTTTCGGTACAGCTCACCGGGATGACCACCTCCGAATAGCCGCCCACCATCATCGAGGTGTTCACGATCCGGTTCTGCCGGGCGCCGGTCAGCTCTTCGCCCTCCACCAGCAGCACCGGCTTTCCTCCTTTATTGACCACCTTCAGGTTGGGTACCGAGCCCCCCTCCGAGACCTCGGTCACCAGCAGTTCACCTGCTTTGATGGCCTCCTTCAGGGTGATGTAATCCAACACAGCGCGCACCCGGGCAACCACAGGCACCACCGCCATGTTGCCGAACGACTGCATCGCACCGAACTGCAGCCCCTTCATGTAATCCATAATGCACTCTTTCATGAGTTTTCCTCCTTTAATGGATTTGTTAAGAAAAAAGAAAAGTGGGTAGTTGGCCTGGGGGGTAATAGATCAGATAACGATGAAGAGGCCGGAAAAAGTTTGCCGGGAATTCTTTTTTTCTTTGCGGAATCTCATTCAGATATCACAGAAGGATATCCGACCGGCTGATGGCATAAAGAGGAATGTTCACAAAACTGTCATGCCTGCGGTAATCCGACATGGATATTCGTATTGCCAGCTCTGGCGAGAATCTTTTGTAATAAACCTTCAGGCTTTTGGCCATGTTTTCCCGACCTGTCGTGCACCTCTTATCAGCAAAGGCTTTCTTGAAGGCGAAGATTTCCATCTGATCAGATCATGTAACGTCAATCAGTAATACCACAGACCGCAAACCGCAGGTCTGTATTGCACCATGAATGTGTTGGCGGTAAAAAAAAAGGAAGAGGCTGATATTCACTGCCCCTCAAGACCTCTTGAGCCATAAACTGAGGAATATTTCCTTGACGAAATATTTCTTTTCTTCCCGGTAGATAAGCCCTATGTTCATCAGCGCTTCCAGTCCGCGCCGGACAGAGGCGGGGCTACCCAGGTCGTGATTCCGGATGAAGGATGATCCGTTCACTGTTTCGATGCCTTCCTAATCCTGGATAATGAAGAACTTCCTGCGTTCTGAAGGAGGGCTGTCCCAAATGCGTTGATGAATCCTTCCAGGTTTTGGGTGGGATGGATGCCGATATAGACCGTGTCGTATTTACCTTCCTGAGCAATGAATAGAACAGGTGCAGGATCAGACCGGTCTTTCCCATCTCCTGTGAGATGTGAGCGTGACATTCCTTCCGTTTCCTATGGCATTTTACAGCCGGGCTGTTTCCCGCTCCCGGTCGCAGAAATATTGCGGTCCGGAATAGCCAATGGTGACAAATGGATTCATGACCCAGCGGATTTGATGTTACAAAACATTAAAAAAAATGTATTAAACAAAATGTTTAAAAATTTTTCCTGATCCATGATGGGTGAAATGCTGCCGGAGTTATGTATTATTCCAGGCCATCTGCGTCACCGGTGCATTTTTGACCGGGGCTTGCGGATTCCTTCAGGAGTATTGTATGCAGGGACTTCGTCTGTGATCACAATCCCAATCCAAACCCCACTGCAATAAGCACCTCAACACCTCAACAAATAAACAAATAAACAGATAAACAATAAACTCCTCACCCTTCCTTGGCGAAATAGGCCACCTTCTCCATCGAGGTGATCATGTCGTACTCTTCGAGGTAGACGTCATCGGGGACGTTCAGGGGTTTGGGGGTGTAGTTCAGGATACCGCGGATGCCGGCATGGATGAGCTCACTGGCCACGGCGGCAGCCACCTCGGGAGGGGTGGTGATGATACCTATGCGAATCTCTTCGCGGGCGATCACTTCCTCCATCTGTTCCATGGGGTAGCATAACACCGAGGTGTAGGTTTTGCCGATCTTATCGGGATTGATATCGAAGGCGGCGACGATCTGCAGCCGCGACCTGATCTCGTGCAGGTAATGGATGATCGCCTTGCCCAGGTTCCCCATGCCCACTATGGCAATACGCTGCCCGGGATCGCTGTCGATGATGCGGCCGATCAGCGCCACCAGGTCGGCAATGTCATATCCTTTCCGCAGGGTGCCGGTGTATCCGATCAGCATGATGTCCCTGCGGACCTGTACCGGGGTGATGTGAAGCAGGTTGGCGATCTCGTGCGAGAAAATATGGGTCTTGCCCGTGTTCAGGATGTTCGAAAGGCTCCGCCGGTACTGGCTCAGGCGTTCCACCGTCTTGTCAGGCAGGTGTTTCATGGGGCACATACATCTGTTAATTCATTAACACAAAAGTAAAAAAGATCGCTAAAAAGCAAGAGGAAATTGTTATTTTTTTAACAAAGGATGCTTACCTTCCCTGAACGACCTTTTCACTTTATACTTGAGAAACTTTTAACCGGAGAGGGAGTATTAGTCAAAAGTAAGACGTCAAAATCCAAATGTCATATGTAAATTATTCATAATCATTGACATATGCACATTTGACCTCATACTTCTGACCTCTGACATCATACATTTCATTATCGGGGGAATGGGGTGCACCTGGGCTTCGCTCAGTGCCCGGCGTCGCTCACAACCCACCTGTATTTCTGAGATACTACTGTAAAAAGATTTCTTTCGGATAGACCACATGGGTGAGATAGAGTCCGCCGGCCGGAACCGATTCTCCTGCAGCACAGCGGTCTTTTCTTTCGATCACTTCCCGGATCCAGGCGGGTTCATGCTTTCCGGAGCCGATCTCCAGCAGGGTTCCTACGATGGCACGGACCATGTTGCGCAGGAAGCGGTTGGCGGTGATGGTGAAGATCATCAGGTGACCCTCATGTTCCCATCGGGCTTTTTCGATATGGCAGAGGTGGTTTTCCGCCTGTGATCCCGCCTTGACGAAAGACGAGAAATCGTCGTATTCAGGTAATATGGCAGCAGCCCGGTTCATGGTCTCCATGTCGGGGATGTGTCCGGGGAGGAAGGCATATCTGCTCAGAAATGGATCTTTGATAAGGGAGACATGATACTCGTAAGTACGGGCGATGGCGTCGAACCGGGCATGTGCATCAGGTCTGACGGGCAGGATGCTGAAGAGTGCGATATCCGGCGGCAGGAAACCGTTCAGCCGGCCGGTCAGCTGTTCCGGACTGTCTGGCAGGGGCAGGGTCGTATCAAAATGGGCACAGTATTCCCGGGCATGAACCCCCGCATCGGTCCGGCCGCAGCCCGTCACCATGATCTTCTCACGCAGCATCCGGGTCAGGCGGCGGTTCATCTCCTCCTGAACGGTCATGGCATTTGTCTGCTGCTGCCATCCGTGATACCGGGTGCCGTCGAAAGCCATCCGGATGAAGTAGCGCTGCGTTGCGTTTTCCATTATTACAAATGTAATGATGTATGATGGATGAAGGGTATCGCTTTCCCGAACAATCTTTTCGCTTTATACTTTACCAACTTTCCACTCCATTGGGGGGGATAGGGGATGGGGGTGAGCGAAAAAAAAGCACCCTTTATGGGGGTGCTTATAAAAAGGCTGGCAACGACCTACTTTCCCACCGGGACGGCAGTATCATCGGCGCTGAAGGGCTTAACTTCTCTGTTCGGAATGGGAAGAGGTGGACCCCTACGCAATAGTCACCATAAGATCTTTATTCCGGTTGGGCCGGAATATACATCGTAAATGACATACGAAGAAAATACAGAGGGAGATGAAAGATAGAGACAAATTGGAGAAAGCTTACGGGTAATTAGTACTGCTCGGCTTTGACATTACTGCCTTTACACCTGCAGCCTATCAACGTCCTCGTCTAGAACGACCCTTAAAAGAAGCCTCATCTTGGGCTGAGTTTCGCGCTTAGATGCTTTCAGCGCTTATCTCATCCATACATAGCTACCCTGCGGTGCAACTGGCGTCACAGCAGGTACACTAGAGGTATGTCCAACCGGGTCCTCTCGTACTACGGTCAGCTGCCCTCAAGCTTCTAACGCCCACAACAGATAGGGACCGAACTGTCTCACGACGTTCTGAACCCAGCTCACGTGCCACTTTAATCGGCGAACAGCCGAACCC
>JAFGHD010000003.1 GCA_016939365.1 Bacteroidales bacterium
CCCTCCTTTGTTGGCAAGCGAGATGGAATCTCTCAGGGAGAAGGGATAGTGGTCATACGCCTTGTAGAATCCCTCCAACGTGATTTTCGAAGCATCATCAGGTCTCAGCTCGACGCCTGCCACCCAATGATCAGCATGGATGTATTTCAGGCCGTTTTCCCTGTTGGCCAACAGACCATTGTGGTTCTGATAGCCGAGGGTGGTATAAGGTGGCCTCTGGAAATACCTGCCTGTGTTGAAATTGAGAAAGAGCTTCTCAGTCAGGGAGTAAGATGCCGACAGCCGGGGTGAAAACTGATCCAGCGGATTTGACATTTGCGGGCTGTAATCGTTGGCATCCATCCTGAAACCCAGCGAAAGCATCAGGCGCTCATTGAAAACACCCTTGCTCACCTGGCCGAAAAGAAACCAGCTGAACAAATCGAGTTTCGAATCATAGTCGAGCACCGTCTGAACGTTGTTCCGGAATACCCTCTGAAAAGTGCTGTTTGTGTACCTGGCCAGGTTTACACCTGCACCATAGGCGATCTTGAATCCCCCCACCCTGGAGAGATGCTCATACCTGAATTTGTTTTCGGCTTCAGAGGATTTGTAATCGAGCAGGCGAAGGGAGTCGATCTCGGTATTGTCTGTAAACTTGTATGCCCTGTTATCCAGGTAATTCCTGCTGACCACCCAGGTATCGAAGCCTTTTTTTCTGAAATGTTTGTAAACGGCCCCTGCCGTGTAATTCCATTGCTCATTGACCGGCAGGTATCCGAGGATATACCGTTGCGATTCATCGGGATCCTTCAGTCCGGTGTTGAGCCGGAACTGGTCGATGGCTCCCAGGCCGATGAAGGTGATTTCGTTTTTCAGGTTCAGCCGGATTTTGTACTTGACCTGCATGTCGTTGTATGTAGGCAGAAAGGGAAGGCCCAGCAGGTTGAAGAGGAATCCCAGGTAGGATCGTCTGACGGAGAGAAGCAATCCTGATTTTTGTGTAACCGGCCCGTTCATGGAGAGGGCCAGGTCTGATGCGCCGAGGGTGGCACGGTAGTTCATCTTCTCCGTATTGGCTTCAATCTGCTTGAACTCGAACACTGAACTCAGGGCATTACCGCGTCCGGCAGGGAAGGCGCCTGAGTAGTAATCCACCTCACGGATAAAATCTACATTGATGATACCTACCGGCCCTCCGGAAGCTCCCTGTGTGGAAAAGTGATTCAGGTTGGGTATCTCCACGCCGTCAAGATAAAAGACATTTTCACTTGCCCCACCGCCCCTCACGATCACATCATTACGGAACGAAACAGTTGATGATACGCCGGGCAGGGACTGGATCACACGGCTGATGTCGCGGTTGCCACCGGGGTTCTTTTCAATCTCTGAAATGTCAAGTGTCCGCAGTGAGAGAGGGCTTTCCTCAACCCTGCGGAAGGGTGAGGCCCTGACCACTACACCTGTCAGTTCGACCGACTTTTCTTTCATGGGTATCTCGATATTCACCGTTTTGGCATTGGTCACCAGAATGTCCTCGCTGATGTAATTCTCAAAGCCGATGGAGGTGGCAGCCAGTCTGACATAACCCGGATTCAGCCCGGTGAACGTGAATTTGCCGTCCAGGTCGGATGTGGATCCGATGGTGGTTCCCCAAATCACAATATTGGTGAAGGGAAGCGGTTCGTTGTTCCGTGCATCGAATACCCTGCCCTCGATCTTCCCGGTCTGCGCTGCCAGCGGGTATATGGTGAGGATATGAATGATGATAATGATAAACCTTTTCTTCATGGGTGAAGTCAGTTACAGTCAGGAGAACAGCTGACAAGTCATTTTGTTCAGCATTTGCGATTCGGTATTAAACAATTTCCCGTCCTATTCCTGAAGCCCTTTACGGTATGTTTCAAGAGCACGGTTTCTGGCGGTCTGATGATCGATGACAGGAGAAGGGTAGCCAGGTGTACCGGCTTCGGGAACCCACTGGCGGATGTAACTCTGTTGCGGGTCAAACTTTCTGGTTTGCAGTAACGGGTTAAATACTCTGAAATAGGGTGCCGCATCGCAACCGGTTCCTGCGGCCCACTGCCATCCCCCGTTGTTGGAAGCGAGTTCGTAATCCAGGAGTTTTTCAGCGAAGCAGGCCTCACCCCACCGCCAGTCGACCAGCAGATGCTTGCTGAGGAAGGAAGCCGTGATCATCCTGAGCCTGTTATGCATATAACCGGTTGCGTTCAGTTGCCTCATACCCGCGTCAACGATCGGGTATCCCGTCCGTCCTTCGCACCAGGCCTTAAAATCAGACTCCTTATTGAGCCATGGGATCCGGTCGTATGCTTTTTTGAATGAGTGTCTGACCACATGCGGAAAGTGCCAGAGTATCATCATATAAAACTCCCTCCAGATCAGCTCGTTAAGAAATATCCCGTTGATGTCTGCCGCCAGATTCACCAGCTCGCGGATACTGATCGTTCCAAATCTCAGGTGTATCCCGAGTCGCGAAGTGCCTTCCATTGCAGGATAATCCCTGGTCAGATGGTATTTGCGGATATTGTCCTCATGGACCGTCCGGGACGGGATCATTAAGGGACAAGGCTGGAATCCGATCTCCTGCAAAGAGCGCATCCTGAAGGGATCCGTTTGGAATAACCCGTCAGCAGAAATACTGCCATGAACAGAGACCTGCGGGTGTTCCATGAACCTCTTTTTCCACCTTCTCATATACGGGGTAAAGACCGTATAGGGCGAACCGTCTTCCTTGACTACCTCATCCTTTTCAAAGATGACCTGGTCCTTGAAGGTGTTAAATGTAATTCCCTTTCCGGCCAGCATTTTTTTGATCAGTTCGTCCCTTTTTCGTGCATAGGGCTCGTAATCATCATTGGCAAAAATCCCGGCGACCGGGTATCTTCCGGTCACATCTTCCATGACTTCCATTGGCCGGCCGTACTCCACCATCATTGACGATCCCATCGATTCCAGCTTTTCCTTGATGGCGCTGATCTCCCGGTGAATGAAACCGACCCGCGGATCTTCCTTATGAAGCGCATCCAGGATATCGCGGTCGAATATAAACAAGCACAATACCTTCCTGCCTTTCCTTAACGCCTGCTCAAGGCCATGGTTGTCATGCAGCCTGAGATCTCTCCTGAACCAAAAGATATGAATAGAATCCATACTGTCTCACCGGATTACTTTTACCCTGAAAGGATGTAATTATCTATCATTTCCTGGTAGGCAATGATGATTTTGTTTACCAGAGGGTGAGGAACCGTCAGGATCAGATCACCCAGTTTTTTGACGGGCAGAACCTTTGATGAAGTGCTGGTGATGAATGCCGCTTCAAAGGATGCAATGTCACAGGGCCTGATTTTTTGAGAGATCACAGGGATACTCAGCCCTCTGCAGATTTCGATGACCTTTGCGCGTGTCACTCCTTCAAGCACCTGGTCAGCAGGAGGGGTACATATGGAATTCCCCCTGACCAGGAAGAAGTTGGAGCGGCTGCCTTCGGTGATGAAACCATCAGGGCTGACCAGGAGCGTCTCCCAGGCTCCGGTATTGTCGATATATTTCAGTGCGCTGGATTTCAGATCGGTATCCCACAGCTTTGCATTGGGGTTGTTGCGATGGGCTTCCATCAGGACAATATCTGCACCCGAACGGTACATCTGGGGTGCAGGATAAAGATGCTCCATGTAATATACCAGCAAATCATACGAACCGGATGACTTTCCCGGCAGGACCAGCTTGATGTTTCCCTTCCTGCTGCCGTTCATCCGGACGACCTCATCGATCATTTGCGCTATGGAATCCTTGTGCAAAGGGTAATCCAGACCCACCAGACGGCACGATTTCGCGAGTCTCTCCAGGTGTTCATCCAGGAACAGTGTGATACCCCTGATCACACGCATCACCTCGTAAATCCGGGGCCGGCCGGAAACCATATCCATGGAGAAAATGGAAACGGGTCTGGCTTCTCCGTTCATCAAGAACCAGTCACCGACACACTCCTTCATGTTCCCGGATTCTTCAGCAAGTCATGCACAGCCTGTCCCGGTTCCGGGAACCGGAACGCGAATCCCTCGTTCAGCAATCTTACAGGCAACACCTTCTGGCTTACAAGAATCATCTCCTTTCCCATACCGCCGGGCAAGAGACGTATCAGGGGTGAGGGGATACCGGTCATGACCGGCCTGTGTATCGCATGACCGATCATAGCGATCAGTGCCTTCATACGGACGGGATGTTCCGAGGTCAGGTTATAGGCTCCATGTGCCGTATCCATCCCGGCCAGAAACAGGATGGCACGGATCATATCTTCGATATGGATCCATGAGACCCATTGTTTGCCATTTCCGGGGTAAAATCCCATGAAATACCTTACAGTCCGGGTCAGCAGGGGTAACATCCCCGCTTCCCGCCCCAGCACAATCCCCGTGCGCATGAGGATGATCCTGCATCCGGGTATGATTGTCCGTGTCAGCTCCTGCTCCCATTGTTGCGTTAACCCTGAGAGAAACCCTGTTCCGGGCGCACTGCGCTCATCCCTGCTCTCCTCTCCGGTATGACCATAATATCCTGTTGCAGACGACTGAATGATAAAAACCGGTGGCTCCCGGGTTGCTGAAGCAGCCTCCGCAATGGCTGATGATACCGATATCCTGCTTTTTATCAGGTCCTCCCTGAAACGTCGTGTCCACACACCGGATCCGATATTCCTGCCGGCCAGATTGACCACTCCGAAGCTGCCCCGGAAATGCCTGAGGATGTCCTCCGGACGGGCAGGATCCCACTTTTCATAAGCCTTCACATAACCAGATGGCTGTAAACTTCCCGGATTCCTTGAAAATACCAGTACCTCATGACCTTCCCCGGCAAGTGCCCTGCACAGATGACTTCCGATAAAGCCGGTGCCCCCAAAGATAAGGATTCTCATTTCAGCTTTGCGTGAAAAGAATCATATGAGTCAGCCTTCAAGGATCTTTCCGGTTTGATGTCGTCCCGTCTGAAAAAGCCTGAAGCTTGTTCAGACGCTTTATTGGTTCAGCATGACCGGCATGATGAGCATCAGAATATCTTCGTCTTTGTTCTCGTTTTCAACGGGAACCAGCAAACCGGCGCGGTTCGGGGTGGATAGTTCCAGCCGTACCTGCTCGGTGGGTATGTTGCCGAGCATTTCCAGCAGGAATTTGGAGCTGAATCCGATTTCCATGTCTTCGCCTTCGAAGCTGCATGACAGCCTTTCTTTTGCTTCGTTGGAGAAGTCAATATCTTCGGCCGAAAGTGTCAGCTCCTGTCCGGCAATCCTGAGCCTCAGCTGGTTTGTCGACTGGTTGGCGTAGAGCGCTACGCGACGGATCGCATTGATGAAAGGGGTCTTCTCAATGGTCAGTATGTTTTTGTTGTCCCGTGGGATCACGGCCTCATAATTGGGATATTTCCCTTCGATCAGACGGCAGGTCAGCTGTACGTTTTCGAAAGTGAAATGGGCATTGGTCTGGTTAAATTCCAGGCTGACCGGTTCATCATCCGGAAGAATGTTCTTCAGCTGATTCAGCGGTTTTTTCGGGAGAACGAATGAGGTGGCCTGTCCGGATCGGGCATCTGTCCTACGGTATCTGACCAGCTTGTGGGCATCCGTGGCTACAAAGGTCAGGTCATCGTTGTTCAGCTCACAAAAGACTCCGGACATCACGGGACGCAGTTCATCGTTACCCGTGGCGAAAAGGGTATGCGCGAATGCATTGGCCAGCAATCCCGAGCTGACCGAAATGGATGAGGGATTTTCGATGACCGGCACCGCAGGAAATTCATCCGCATTATGACCACTCAGTTTGTATTTGCCTTCCCCTGCTGATATTTCAACGACAAGGGTTTTCTCATCGATGGTGATCGTCACCGGGACATTGGTCATGGTTTTCATGGTATCCATGAGGAGCTTGGCGGGGATGGCAATGATACCCGGCCCTTCGGCCATGTCCGGCTGAACGCTGACTTTCATCGTGGTTTCCAGATCGGACGCAGTGATCTCCAGCGACTGTCCGGTCAGCTCAAACTTGAAATCATCCAGTATGGGCAATGTGTTGCTCGGGTTGATTACGCCGTAGATCAACTGCAGGTTTTTCAGCAGTACGGTGCTTGAAATGATAAATTTCATATTCAGAATGTTTTTCGCGATGGGTGATTCAAGGGTAAAATTATGAAATAATTCAAACTTGTCCGGAACTTCATCCCAATCGTTTCTGAACATTTTTCCAACAAGGAGGGTTTTTGCAGAGGGGTTCAGGGATTTTGTCCGGATAACGAAACCGCCTCTTCAACGGAAATACGTTTGCCATCCCTGAAGGCCACCACAAATACTTCATTCAATCCTTTTTCCGACAGGGATTTCTTCAGGGTTTCCGCTTCGGTGACAGATGGGTAAGACCCTGCGATATAGCCATATGCTCCCGAAGGAGTATTATAGGAGGTGACGGTGATTCCTGAAAGTTGCTCCATCCCGCGGATCCATTGCGGGTCTCTGATTTGGTTGAAGACACCCAGTTGAACGCTGAACGTGACCTTGCCGGTTTGAGGCCGGTCATCTTCCGGGGCGGGCCGTGAGGGGGGCAGCTCCGCGGTCTGAGCCTGTATGGAATGTGTTCTTTGACCCGCCTGGTAAGTCACAAGGTATGCATCCGGGAATCCTGTTGTTCTGGCTTTGGAAAGAGCGGTTTTCGCCTCCGTAGTATTTGGGTAGCTTCCTGCCAGGTGTCGGAAAAGGCCTTTTTCTGTCTTCTCCCTGAGGATAGGGCCCAGTCCCGGAAAATCCGAATCCGGTTTCTCCCGGCTGAAGGTGCCGAGTTGAACATAATAGACCGTACCGGCCGGAATGGTTGGTTTCCGGGTCTTCTCGGGTTGCTGCTCCTCAAAGGGGGGGGCTTCGGGTTCCTCAGTGATGGTGATATGTTGCTGAACGGGAGTTTCCCATTCTTCCCGGGGAATCCGTTCCCCGTTCCTGTAACCCACGGCGAAGGCATCGCGGAATCCCTTCTCCCTGAATGTTCTGCAGGCCTCTTCAGCCTGTAGATGGCTGCTAAAGTTTCCTGCCAGATATCGTGTCACCCGGCTGTTCATTACCGGCTCCCTGGTGACAGTACCGACCCCCTCAAATACCTCCGGCGCGGGTTCGGTTCCCGTTGCCATCAGCTGAACCCTGAACAAAATGGCATCCGGAGGGACTTTGGGTTCGACGGGTAAGACGACGGATTCCTCATGCCCGGTCCCATCAACCTCCTTGAGGAGGCCTGAGATCACATCAAGAGAAGAAAAGGGATCCTTTTCAAGTGAAGATATGATCCGGGGTGCCATTGGGTTTTCTTCCCGGAAGACGGCACGCGCCAGATCCAGCTGTTCGATCGCCGCCTCCTCGAAGACCCGGGCATCTTCCAGCCAGTAACCGGTGAGGTCATCACCCGGTTTTTCGCTGATCCGGCTCCTTTGTTCCCATGCCTTCATAAAAAGAAATCCTGCCTCCTCCACATACGATCTTGCGAGGATCATCTGGTTATCCTGGTGACCCGGGATGTCCAGGCTGACTGTGCCGAGATATGCCTTCAGGTATCTCTGCAGGCCGGACAGGCGCAACGCCCGGTTCCATTCCAGCAGCAGCATTTTTCGTTCGTTCTCCCTGGTTTCGGTCGTCACTTTGTCTTGAATGGCCGAAGCCAGTTGCAGAGGATCGGAGGGGGCCGTTGAGAAGGGTACCAGGCTTTCCTCTTCTATTCCTGCAGCCCGCATTTCCGCGGTAATATCCTTCTCAAGTGTGTCGAGCTTTAGTCCGATGGAGTGCATATCTTCCAGATGATGTCTGTAAAGCCCTCCTCCGGTCATCTGCTGCATATACAGTTCCAGAAGCTCTGAACAGGCCGACAGCCACTCCCTGGATCCTTTGATGAAGTTGCCTTCCGTTTTGAGCCCGTTGGGACCCAATACATACAGGCTGACAGGGGATACAGTGCCCAGTTCTGCCAGGGCCTCCCGGAAAAGAACATCAACGATCCCTGTGTTGTCTGAGAATATCCTGCCGTCTGAGAGAACAGCCGTTTTTTCTTTCACGATTTCATCCGGCACGATGGGCACTTCAGAAGGAAAGACGGCTTCCACAGGGGGAGTGATCCGGTCAAGGATTCGGTTGGTCACATCCCGGGCGGTCAGGGCCTCATTGTAAGTGTCGAGCAACTCATTGCCCCGCTCGAGGTTTTTCTCGTAATTATTAAGCTTCACGGCAGCCCGCCTTTCAATCTTTTCGGCTTCCAGGTTGTATTCCCTGCGTTTCTTTTCTGATTTCTTCTGGTCAGCCCTGTATCTCCATCCGGCGGCTTCCTGCATCAACTGGTCGTAATCGGCTTTGTATGTTTCCGCGGTCTTGAAATAACCTGAAGCCTGCTGCTTTTTCAATTCATTGGGTGCCGGCAAGGCTTGTAAAACCAGTTTCCGGATGTCGGGCGGAGGTGAGTAATATCCTGTCACTGTCCTGAGGGAGGGGAGAAGGTCTGTAGCTTCCTTACTCTTTCCCGCATCGGCGAGCTCTGTGAGATGTGCAGCAAGCCGTTCATCCCCCGACTTTTCATCCAGGTGCCAGGAGAGAGCCTGGTAAATGCCGTCAGCAGCAACGGCTTCCCTGGCGTGAAACAGCAGTGTATCCCGAAGCGTATCGGGCAGCAGGGTGTCTTCGTGGGTGATGCCCGACTTCAGATAGGAATGAAGTACCTGGTGGAATGAGTCCAGGCTTGAGGTGATGGTTACTGCCGACCTGTTCATGATCTGTCGCTCTTCTGCCAGGGATTCCAGTACAGGTTGGGCCAGCCGGTGCACCTCTTTTGCAAAGGGATCGGCTGTTCCCGGTGCCGTCGTGGAACTGTCGGCCATGCTTTCCTGTGGATGCGGAATGACCGGCGTAACAGCAATTTCCTTCGATGAATAATCAGCCACTGCCAGGGGCGGGACATTAATGGCGTAGCTGATCCTGTCGTGCGTGATCTCATCCAGAACGGGGTAATAATCCTTGAGGGTGTCTGCCCAGAACCACTGGTCGCGTAAGCTGTTGAACAACTGCCGGGTCTCTTCGAGGGTACCCGTGGCGGAGGCCAGCTGCACCCCGGCTGCCTGCTGGCTCCATCTTTCCGATTCAAGTGTCCGGGTATTGATCTGACGGTGGATATCCTTTCCAATCCTGAGTGCATGCGCCGAGCGTTCTATGTGCTGCGCCTGCAACTGATTCATCTGATCCGCTTCATCGAGCATCACCTCCCTAATGGTTTCATCTGTCTCAGTCCTGGCAGCTTCCAGTAAGCTGTCGCGACGGATCATCAGATTCAATGCGGCAGCCTTCTTCCTGTCCGATAGGTCAGAAGCCCGGCTCCGCACGTTTTGCAATTCATGGATGGATTCCCTCGTCAGGCTGGCCAGCAGGAACGCACTGTCTGCCAGACCGGAAGCCTGTTCCCGTTCCCTTACCAGCTGTTGCCCATGTTCCTCTCTGACGGTGGATTCCTGACCGGTTTCGCCAGCCGGTACAACCTGTTCCTGTAATATCTTTTTCTCAGGTATCTGGACGGTCGTCTGGCCGGGAGGGGATGAAGCTCCGAAGGCAAGGATGATCGAGATGTCACTGGTCCATGTCGACTGCATCCGGAAGGTCAGAACGGAACGCTCCTCGCCTGTTGTGAAGCGGTCTGTAGCTATGTATGCCCTTTCATTGATGACGTCGGGTATAAATATGAAATCGTCGAAAGGTGAATTGACCCCATGATCCATATTCACCGGGGTTGACCATCTGCCGCTGGTGGTATCCAGGACACTGCGGAAGACATCATACCCACCCATGGTATTATGACCCCGGGATGCAAAATAAAGCACTTTGCCCTGATGCGCAAGAACCGGGTAATCCTCATCATAGGATGTGTTGATCTCCGGACCGAGTCTTACCGGACTGCCCCATTCACCGTCAGCCATCATGCTCCGCATGAAAATATCCTTGCTTGCTCCTTGTTCATCGCCATAGCTTCCGAACATGATGAACTTCCGGTCTTCAGGCATGAAAACAAAACTGGTTTCTTCCCTTGCTGCATCAATGGCTGTCTGGAAATAGTCCGGTTTGATCAGAAGCTTTCCGGCAATATCCTTTGAGGGATATCCCTTGTGCAACTGGTCATACTTCAAATCTTCCCTGTGGAGCGTTTCTTCCACGATGTTCCTTCGCAGGAGTCCTGATCCATGGGTGCACTCTTCAATCCGCCGGGGGATATTGAAGCGGTCGTATGCCTGGTCAGCATTGTGATCAAGAAACTTTCGGTAATGAGGCAGGGCCTCTTCGAACCGCATATTCATGTGAAGTACCAGCCCGAGATAGAGGTCAAGTTCCGGCTCATCTTTCAGGGATGAGGAAGCCTGCTGCAAATATTGCAGAGGTTTCGATACATCAGAACGATCGGCAAAGAACAAACTGACACCGTAACGGAAGTTAAAAACGGGGTCCTTCGGATATACACTGAGCAGCCTGGAGTAAAGGCTGCGGGCTTCGGGATATTGCCGGTTCAGGAAATAGGTTTCCGCCTCGTTCCTGAGCTGACCTTCAGAGGCAATCTCCTGACACAGGATCAGTCCTGAATAAATAAAGAGAAACCCTGACAGGATAATAGCCTTCATAGGGTCTGATGTACTTGCCTTATCATATTTATACGCAAGTATAATAGAAAAAGTGACCGAAAACAATTTTATTGGATGAAGATATACCCTAATTTTCCACTTTTCGGTTTGTGCTATTCAGTCTGAACCTGTGTTCTTCCCCCCTCAGCAGCCTTCTGATATTCCTGTGATGGATTATGGGGACGAATATAGCCACCAGGATCGACATGATCATCAGGGAGGGGTATTTTGAGTGGCCGAGGATAAGGATATCAACCACCGGGAAGGTGACGGAAGCGATGATGGAGGAGAGGGATACGTAACGGGTCATGAAAAAGACGGCCAGGAAAATACAAAACGCGATCAGTGCGGCAACAGGGTAGAGTGCGATACCTATTCCGAGAAGTGTCGCGATTCCTTTGCCTCCCCGGAATCCGGCATAAACGGGGAAAATATGGCCCATTACGGCTGCTATGGCCAGTATGATCTTATAATCCAGCAGGTCAGGGAAATAATCTCTTCCGTCATGGGAAAAATGGGCAATAGAAACGGCCAGCCAACCTTTCAGGATATCGATGATCAGAACAGGCAAGCCGGCGCGGAGGCCCAGAACCCTGATGGTGTTTGTGGCACCGGCATTGCCGCTGCCCTGTGTCCGGATATCTGTATGGAAAAATGTTTTGCCGATCCATACCGCGGTGGGTATTGATCCGAGCAGGTATGCCAGAATGGCTCCAATGACAAATAAAATGATATCACCCATCATGTCCTGGTTTTGAAGGCCTCCTATTTCATCTTCCTCAAAAAGTCGGTTTTCTTTCTCAGGTTGGATATGATGAAACGGTAATCCTCTGCTCCCTTTTCACCCTTGACAGTCCTCTTGTCGTCCTTGAGGTCGCGGATCACCGAGTTATAGACTTCATTGGATGAGATGGTTTGCATCAGGTTGTTCCGGTAGTTGAAGAAATACCAGTATCTGCCCTTTTCAAACTCGAAATAGATGCTGATCTCATCGCCGGTCCTTTTTTTCTCGATCTCAATAAACCCATCGACGTATTTGCTGACCTGCTGCTTGCCGATACTCCCGATACCGATGGGGCCGACCGACACATACGAGCGGGTGGCATAATTCCATTTCATTTTGATGTCGGCAAAGAAGAGGCTGTGAATCAGCTCATTGGGGTATCTGCGCAGCCTTCCGAAAAGGTTTATGTCGGTGATCAGCTTTTCAGCTTCCCTCTCACCCATGATATCGGTGAGGGCTTTGAGAAAAACCGGTTTGGTCACATCCACCGCAGGGAGGTTCTTCCCGACGATGTCTTCCACCAGCAGTTCAAGGGCCTTTTCTTCAAAGGGGAAATCGAGACCGAGTACCATCTGGAACCGTGTGGAATCGGGAATGATGAAGTGTTCCACGGAGCCGTTGGCGAACATTCTGACCATTCCCAGATCGACTCCCAGGTTCATCTCCCCTTCCCCTCTGAGGATGCAATGCCTTCTGTCGAGTGCCAGCTGGTTTCCTGCCATGGAGGTGCGTTTCAGCTTTTCGCGGCTGGCGATCACGTAGTCCTCGGCAATCTTGTCAAATTTGAGGAAACCGTCGGCTCTCAGTACACTCTGGTCAACCGGATTCCTTTTGGGAGCGAAAAATCCTGTGTAGAACCGGCTGGATTCCTCTGAAAACAGCAACGAAGCTTCCAGGGACTTCAGGTCGGTGTCAGTCAGACTGTCTCCGATGGCGATCATGATATCCTTGGGATCGATCTCGGAGTTGAACTTCACCCAGCTTCGTTTCCCGGGACTGCAGGTATGCCTGATGCGGAAGCCCCCGTCAAATGTGAGAAACTCCTGACTGGCGAAAAGCCTCACATCCCCTGCAAAATCGAAATCATTGCTCAGCGTGAATCCCAGTGAATCGAAAACATGCCCCCGTCCGATGGTCTGGTAGGTCGAGTCGACATCTATCTTCGAAAACTGTACCTTCTGTTTGTAGCCCGTTTCGTCAATATAATCGTAATTGCCTATTGCCCAGTATCTTTTTCTTGAGAAAATATCCGTGGTGGCGTCATATATGTGATGGTACTTGGTGACAGTGTTGGTGAGTATATCACAGCCGATGAAGGACTTGATCTGGGCGTTTTCCCCGATGTCCACCCTCTTGTCGCGTGGGAAGATGGCTGCATCCGCCACCCTTATGTATTTGACATCCTCTGCATGAATGATATTGTCTTTCAGGCTGAAAGTGGCGGTGGTGGCAATGAATCGAAGGGAGTCCTGGTCGGGATGGACCGAGATGAACTCGGATCCCTTCAGCTCGGCGTCCACGAGTTCCCTGAGCGTCAGATTGTCCAGGGCTGCCATTTCGGCTGCGGTCTCCTCGCTGCCCATGGCAATCTCATACGAGTCCATATACCATCCGAATTCATCGATCAGGCATATATACTGATTAACGGGAAAGTCAGCCACAGAAACCCCACCGTTCGACACGAACTCTCCCTTTCTCTTTTGAAGGTCGATGTGTGACCGGTAGTTGTGCGTGGAGAAGGCGACCTTCATCTTGTCGGGTGTTTTCAGCGTGAAATCCGCCGTGTCGGAGAAAAACTCATGATGCTTGAAGCTGAAAAGTCTGGCATTCAGCAGGGCGTCCTGGAATGACATCTGACCGCCGCCCCTGAGCTCGGTGGGAGTTAGCACCAGCATGCCATACAGCTGTGTCTGGTTATCGAACATCGCCAGAGGAAACTCGGTCTGTCTGATGATCATCCTGTTTTCATAAGGCATCCAGTGCTCCCTGACCTCGATGCCCTTCACCGAGGGGTATTCCACCGGTGAGACCTGCTCGCGTATCATGAAGTTCTGGGCTGTGGCACGACAGGAGTCAGGAAAGAACAGGAAATCATTGGACCAGGATGTGGATGTGAGGTATTCCAGCGACCCGTTTCCTCTCAATCCCCTGTTGCTCAGGGATATTTTTGAGAAATAAGCGCCTTTCCCGTTATATGCAGGATACCCTGCCCCGGGAGTGGTCGTGATAAAACCCAGGGAGTAATCCGGCTGAACCTTCAGGTTTTCCTCGATATCGGGAAATATTCCCGCAGAGGCCAAATAGCCTGAGAATCCCAGCACATCGGTCCGGAAATTGTCAAGGCTGTCGATCGAGAAGGGATACACGTAAAAATAGAAATGGTCCCGTGTATATACACCGTTATGGATCGTGGGTTTGTCGTAATAGACATACCCGTCCCTGGTACTCGTGAAGATCGGGTACTGCGGAAAATCCCTGAGCCCTGACTTATTATTGGGATCGTCGATGAGAAGCTCGCCGCTCAGCTCCGCGATCACGTTCTTGACTTTAACCAGCTTCCTTTTGCCGTACTCGTCGATTTCAAAACTGGGTACCACGAAGCTGATCGAGTCGATCTTCGGCATGTCAAGCTTGAACTGGTTATAGTCGAATGCACAGTCACTGGCGTAAAAATCGAACAGGCCGGCATGGACCCTGCCTGAAAAAACGAAATCACGGTTCCTGTGCATCACCAGTTGCTCGTTCTCCGGGTAGAGAAAGACATTCTGGGAATCGCTCAGGAATACGATCGGAACGCCGTAAAGTTTCAATCCGAAGCTGTCCAGCTCCAGCGAGGCATTCTGGTAACCGTATGTTTCGGAATTGAACTGTATGGCGTCATAATCGATTTTTTTATTGAAGGCGCTGATATAGTCGAACAGTTTTCTTTTCAGCTTCGCCTTTTGGAGGTCGGTATCATACAAAAGGAAGCCCCGGTTGGTGAGATCCACCAGGAGTGCGATCACCTGTTCGCGGGGTTTTTTCATATAATCCTTCAGGCCATCCACGGATATCTCCTGAAGACCTGTCATGTCGGAATAATTCTTTATCAGCATCAGCGGATTGATGGGATCGATCCCCTGGAGCTTGTGGAAACGGGCGGCTGAAAAGAAGTTGGCTGATTCCAGGGTGGCCCTGCCCAGTCCGGTGATCCCTTTGATGGTCTCAAAATGGATATTGGGTTCATCCATCTTCCAGTATATCGCTTCACAATACATATCCACTGAGTGAAACGAATTGAAGAAGGGGCTCTGGGAGAGTCCTTTCCCTGTCCGGATGAAGGAGAGCTCGCGGTTCTCATCGACATAGTTTACCTCCAGGCCGGGATGATAAATGGAATCTTCAGCGAAGCGCAATGTAACGGATGCCATGGAGGATGATATCCTGTTTTTCCTGATCACGAAGTTCTTGCTACGGACGGAGATGAATTCCTTACCGTCTTTTTTGATGGTGACCCGGGCATCGTTTTCCTCGTCGCCGAGTCCCAGCATTTTGGCCCCGTTCATCTCGATACCGCCCTCGAAGCTGATGTCCTCGAACAGGGGATCGATTTTCAGGTGTGTGTAGTAGGATTTGAATTTGGGGTAGGTGGCATTTTCCTCATTCACATTGGCCAGAACCTTTTCCTCCAGGCTCCCCAGCAATGGCTGGTTCCAGTATTGCTTATGGTAAAAACTGACCGATTCAACGGTGAATCTTGAGAAGCGCAGGTTGATCTCATAGGTGTTCAGCTCGGCGTAGACATCCGCCGGGCTGAACCCTGCCCTGATCCAGTTGATCCTGCCTCCTTCACCGTACCATGCTGTACTCAGAGGGTAATAGCTGCCCCTGGTCTCATAGATGACTGTCGAATCGTGATGGGCATAACAGGTCAGGGTTGTGTGATCAAAGATGACATAAGGAACGGTGTCATATTCGAAATAGAACTCCCTGTTTCTCGATTTCCAGAGGGTGGCCTTGGACTGGTAAAGGCTGCTGTTACCCAGAAGTCCATGGCTGATCTCAAGAAAGACGGTCATCGGATTGCTGCTTCTCCTGTCCTTGACCAGTTGGTCCACTCCCTTGTGCCATGCCCTGTAGCTGTTGAGCGGCTGGTTGGTCGTCATCATCAGGTTCATGCAGGCCAGGTAATGGTAAAAGTGCGGGAATGCCTTCATCCTCCGGCTGAGCATCTGATCGCATATCCCATGGATGTTGGTTTTGATCTCTTCGGTGAAATCCCCGTTATTCCAATGGATTGAGAATTCCGACATGGCCGCTGCTCCCAGGTCACGGTTTTCCTTGACAGCAACTTTCTCGAACAGGGCTGCCAACTCCCGGAGAAACCCCACATCATCCTCCGGAAAGGCATCCATGTGCTGGGCTGATGTCCGGCTGCAGAAGGCTGTCACCAGGAAAGCCAGCGTCATGATCAGATGTCTCGCCAGTGGCCGAACCATTCCGTTCTTTCAGTTTTTTTCGTACCCGACCGCAACCCAGCTGTTTCTTGTCCGTTCCCGGATGATGTGCAGCCCCTCCTTACAGGCGGCTTCATCTATGATCCCCCTGTCCTCCTGCAGGAATCCGCTCATCAGCAGATGACCGCCTTTACCGAGTGATCGGGTGTACTCGTGGATATCCCTGATCAATACATTCCGGTTGATGTTGGCCAGGATACAGTCGAATGTCGTGGCTTTCAACTGGCTTGCATCTCCGTGCACCACCCGGATGCGTCGGCAGCCGTTGCGGCTGGTATTCTCCAGTGCGTTCCGGTAAGCCCATTCGTCATTATCGAAAGCCAGGATCATCCTGCTTCCCAGCTTTTCCGCCAGGATGGCAAGGATACCTGTGCCGCAGCCTGCATCCGCCACATCCTTGTCTGCAAGGTCCATATCCAGCAGCATTTCCATCATCAGTCCCGTGGTTTCGTGATGTGCCGTCCCGAATGACATCTTGGGCTCAATGATCAGGTCAAACTCAAACCCGTCCCGTTTCTCATGAAACGGTGCCCTCACATACACCCTGCCTGCTATCTCCACCGGGTGGAAGCCGGATTCCCAGACTTCGTTCCAGTTGGTCTCCGGGATGATCCCGAAAGAAACCGACCGGATACCCTCTTCGGCAAGGAATCCCTTTTTGTTCAGCCGTTCCATGCTGAACCGGTCAGAGGGGATATAGGCCAGCAGGCGGTCGTCTTCTTCACGGAATCCCTCAAACCCTTCGAGGCTTAACAGCGCGATCAGCCGCTCTGTACCGGAGTATCCCCGATTGAATCCGATGATCAGTTCCGTGTATTCCATGACCGCCTGAGGGTTTTTATCCAAATGATCTGATGATCCGGTGGAAATCAGAAGCCTTCAGGGAAGCCCCGCCGATCAGCCCTCCGTCCACATCAGGATTGGCGAACAACTCACGTGCATTTTCCGCGTTACAGCTTCCGCCATAAAGGATGGACAGTGCATCCGCGATCGTGCCGCCATATTTTTTTCTGAAAAGGCTCCTGATATATGCATGCATTTCCTGGGCCTGGTCCGGGGTGGCATTGACCCCCGTACCGATGGCCCAGACCGGTTCATAGGCAATGATCACCCGGCTGATGGCATCGGCATCCAGGTGAAACAGGGATTCCGCAAGTTGTTTTTCCACCACCGTGAAATGGGCTCCTTCCTCCCGTTCCCGGAGTTGTTCGCCGCAGCAGAATATGGGAGCAATGTTATGTTTCAGCGCCTGGCCGACTTTTTGTCCAAGCTCCTGATAGGTTTCATTGAAATACTTCCTCCTTTCCGAATGTCCGATGATGCAATAGCTGATCCCTACCGACTGAAGCATCCGGGCGGATATCTCCCCGGTATAGGCGCCTTTTTCGAACTGGCTCAGGTTCTGGGCACCTACCTCGAGGGTTGATTCACGTGTGAGATCATGTGCCAGCTCAAGAAAGACCGCAGGCGGACAGATGACCGTCGTCACATCATCCGTGCCGTTTTCAGCAAGCAGGTCCATGATCTCGTAGATCAGCTTCTCCGCTTCACGGAAGGTATTGTTCATCTTCCAGTTGCCCGCAACAATCCTGGTTCTCATATTCAAAGCGGTTTAATGATCATTTACGGTTTTTGAATCCCTCTTTCCCAGCCGGTTTTTCACCGACCTTATTTTTTGCTTCATACGCCCCATATCGCCCTTCCTGATGTCCATCCGTGCGGTGACATAAATCCTTTCGCAGTCATTTGCCAGGGTGTCATATGCCAAACGGAGGATATTCAGGGCATCTTCAACGGTAACGGTCTCCAGGATCGTTCCCATAGAGGTAAGCTGGTAGGGGGTGCCCAGTTCGTCCAGACGGCTGATGATCCGGGCAACATACGGACTGACTCCTGTCCCCTTGTCGGTGGGGAACATGGCAAATTCCAGCAGAACTGACATCATTGTGATTTTTTCAGGCAAAGAAACCCGGGAAGTGCCGGTGGGTCATCCCTGGCCATGGCTGTTCCAGAAGTCCCAGCTCAGACCGGCCTGCAGGGTCAGCATTCCATATCCGTTCCGCACCGTCGCCCCCTTTTCTTTTCCCGATTTCAAAAATAAGGTTTCTTCAGGGTTATAAACGAGGTCAAACAGGATATGTTTTTCAACAAGGTGACGGTAGGGGATGGGAGGGCGGAGGCTCGCCCGGGGATACATCCCAACGGGGGTTGCGTTGACGATCAGCAGGTGATCCTTGATCAGAGAGGGGCTGATTTGTTGATAACTGATCTGGTTCCGGCTCCGGGGATTCCGGGATACGAAAAGATACCCGATCCCCAGCATGTCGAGGGCATAGGCAACGGCTCTTGCAGATCCGCCCGTGCCCAGGATCAGGGCTTTCCGGTGGATGGGGGTAATCATGTCGCGGACTGACCGGTAAAATCCCTCCCAGTCGGTATTATGACCGATGAGCCGGATTCCCCCAGGGTCCCTGATCACCCTGACCGCATTGACCGCCCCGATCCTTCGGGCCTGCCGTGTGAGATTATCGAGATGGGGTATCACGGAAACCTTGTGCGGAATGGTGATGTTGAGCCCTGCCAGCCGGGGATCCCCGCTGACGATCAGATGTATCTGACCGATATCCTCAATGGGAATGTTGAGGTACCTGGCATCCGTACCGTTAGCCTGAAATTGTTTGTTGAACCAGGTTTCCGAGTAGGAGTGCTCCAGCGGATATCCGATCAGGCCATAGATTCTCATGCCATCATGAGGGTTTGCTTCTGACTGCCAGTTCGACAGCCGCGATCGTGGCCACACCGGCCAGCAGAATGGCCAGGGCGATGATGACTTCGCTGTCGAACCGTTCCGGGATGTAACGGATGTAGCTCTCAACGACCGGCCGGCCCTTCTTCAGGAGCGGGTTGCCGGCAGGATCAAGCATGTATTCCATCCGCTGCCACGGCCAGAGAATCGCCAGCGATCCCAGGATGAACCCGGTGAGCAGAGAGATGGTCTGATCCCTGAATCTGCGGAATATCCATGAAAGCAGGTGTGAAAAAGCCAGGAGCCCTCCGGCAGCGCCGATGATCACCGGAACAAGGATCTGCATATCCCGGTTGTTGATGGCATCTATGGCGACCAGCTGGTAATTGCCCATCAGCACCAGTACAAAGGAACCCGAAATTCCGGGAAGGATCATGCTGCAGATGGCCACTACACCGCAGAGTACCAGATAGATGAAACTGTTGTTCTCCCTGGCGGGATTGAGTACAGAGATCGCCATGGCTGCAGCGGTCCCCACAATGAAGGCGGTCACTACGCCGGAACTCCACCGGCTGACGGTGCGGCCGACAAAATAGACTGAAGCCAGCACCAGCCCGAAGAAATATGCCCAGATATATACCGGATAATGTGTGAAAAGGTAGTCAAACAGCCGTGCCAGGGAAACAATGGCAATCAGTACACCCAGGAATACCGCCGAAAGGAAAACCAGGTCGGTATGCTTTGCAAATTCACGGAGACGTACTCCGGCCAGCAGCCTCAGCGCATGAATGTTGAATGATTTGATGGCATGGATCAGCCGTTCGAAGATACCGGTGATCAGCGCGATCGTGCCTCCCGATACTCCGGGAATCACGTTGGCCGAACCCATTCCGATGCCTTTCAGCAAATTGATGCAATATTCCTTCATGCATTGCTCAGATTAAAGGTCGCCAGATCAGCAGCGATGGATTGTCAGGTCACTTCGTCCGGAGGGATTTTGTTCTCCTCCGGGAGCAAGCCTGTAATGGATGGATGTTCCTTCATGTTGGGATCATACTCAAGCACCTGCCGGATACCCTCCGGATCAATCTGAAGGGCTGTTTCCAGTACTTCGTAGGATTCACGGTGCTTTCCTGACCGGAACAGGTAGACAAACTTTCTGAAATACAGATCCGCCAGATCGGGCAGGAAAGCTATACCCCGGTCGATTACCTCTGCGGCGCTCTGGAAATCGAAGTCCAGTGCATGCAGGTGCGAAAGATCCAGCCAGACGTCCGGATTGTCAGGTTCCAGCTCCGCCACTTTTTCATAGGCTTCCAGGGCCTCCTCAAGCTGGTCGTCCTTGTACAGGATATCCCCCAGCATATACCAGTATTCGGGATTGGCCGGATCGATCTCTATCGCTTTCCGGATATGATGTATCGCCTGCGAGAACTGCTGCCATTCTTCATAAATCATGGCCAATCCGACCCATGCGCCGGCCATCAATGGGTCGAGCCTGGCCGATTTCATGTAGTATTCGGCAGCCTGGTTCAGATCGTTCATCTTCTCGAAACACTCCCCGATATAATAACATGTCAGTGAATCCTCTTCCTCGAACTGGAATGTTTCCCGGTATGTCTCCACGGCCTTTTCATAAAGCCCCAGGTTTGCATAGGAGTTGCCCTTGTTAAACCAGGCTGATGCGAAGGCGGGATCAATGGCCAGGGCATAATCGTATGCGTCAATGGCTTCATGGTACTGCTCCAGGTTGTTGTATGCGATCCCGAGATTGAACCATCCGGCTTTGGAATAGGGGTGCCGGTCAAGGAAATCCCTGAAATAGTCGCTGCTCTCCCGGTGCCGGTCCAATAGCTCAAAGCAGAACGAGAGCTCATAAACGGCACTTTCATTCTCCGGATTGATGGAGATCACCTTCTTGAGGTACTCGATGGCCTTCTCATGATTTCCCAGGTTTTCGTATTCGAAGGCGATGTTGGTATATATCTCTTCCAGGTCTTCGGTCTCACGGATGGCTTTGTTGTATTCCCGGATGGCATCCTCGTATTTCTTGAGCTGGCTGAAGATGGCGCCTTTCGTCATGAATATCTCGGTGTTTTCCGGCTCAGACCGTTCCACTTCGTCCAGGATGTCAAGGGCCTGCTTCACCTTGTCGGAGGATGCCAGAAACTGGGCTTTCTTGAGAAGGAATACCGAACTGCGGGGATGCTGATCCAGTGCGAAATTGACCGCTTTTTCAGTCTTCTCCAGGTTGTTGACCGAGAGGTAATGATCAATGATCATCTCCAGTTCATCCACATCGAAGAAATACCGGTCCTCATGGTCCAGCATCCCATCGAAGCGGTGCACCAGCCTGAGGATATCTTCCTCATCAAATTTTTCGAAATCCTGATCCATTAACCCCCTTACAAAATCTGCTGCAAAAATAGTTAAAGTTAGCGATGTTTCCTGAAGGCATCTGTCCAAATGTTCTAATTTTACCCACATCAATAAGTCGGGTATTATGGTATTGATCAAATCGATATCGGGCATCAGGGGGATCATCGGGGGTTCACCGGGCGACTCCCTGACGCCGCCGGATATTGTCAGGTTTGTGACGGCCTACGCTGATTTTATCAGGGCCGCGACGGGTAAGGCAAGGCCGATGATCGTCATTGGGAGGGACGCCCGGACGACGGGCGAAATGGTCAGCCGGCTGGTGAGCGGAACGCTCATGGGCTCAGGCGCCGATGTGATGGATGCCGGGCTCTCCACCACCCCGACCATCGAGGTGGCGGTAGCGGACCTGGGTGCCGACGGCGGGATCATCATCACCGCCAGTCACAACCCGGAACAGTGGAATGCCCTGAAGCTCCTGGATGCCAGGGGGGAGTTCCTCTCTGCCCGGGACGGCAATATGATCCTGGATATGGCTGAAAAGGGCGACTTCATCTACAGCGGACACCGGGATACCGGTACATATGACTTCAGGGAAGGCATGATCCGTCACCATATTGAGCGTATTCTGGAGCTACCTTGGGTGGATCGTGAGTCGATCCGCAACCGGGATTTCAGCGTGGTGGTGGATGCGGTGAACTCCACCGGCGGACTGGCGGTGCCGGAACTGCTGGAAGCCCTGGGAGTGAGGAAGGTGACATGTCTGTTCTGCGAACCGACCGGCCGCTTCCCCCACAATCCCGAACCGCTGCCGGAAAACCTCGCCCGGATCTCCGAAGTGGTCAGGCAACAGAAGGCCGACCTGGGAGTAGTGGTCGATCCCGATGTGGACCGCCTGGCCATCATCACCGAAAAGGGAGAGATGTTCGGCGAGGAATATACCCTGGTCGCTGCTGCCGATTATATCCTCAGCCGTAAACCGGGAAACACGGTCTCCAACCTCTCCTCGAGCATGGCCCTCCGCGACATCACGGAGAAAAGGGGAGGACAGCATTTCTATTCCGCCGTGGGGGAGGTGAATGTGGTGGCCAGGATGAAGGAGATGCAGGCGGTCATCGGCGGAGAGGGCAACGGAGGTGTAATCCTCCCGGATCTTCATTACGGCCGGGACGCCCTGGTGGGGATCGCCCTGTTCCTGACCTGGCTGGCAAAAAGAAGGATTACCTGCTCGGAGCTCAGAAACACTTACCCTGATTATTTTATCTCGAAGAACAAGCTGGAGATTCAGCCAGGTGCCCGTTTCGGGGATATCCTTCACTCACTGGCAGGGAAATATGCCGGATACCGGGTGGATACCTCGGACGGACTGAGGATCGACCTGGACAGGGAATGGGTGCAGGTCAGAAAATCGAACACCGAACCGGTCATGAGGATCTATGCCGAGAGCAACACTGCGGAATCCGCCGGACGCCTGGCCGGAATGATCATGGATGACATCCGGCTGCTGATGGATCCCAGACCATGACCAGCAACCCGGAATGTCTGAATTGAAGTTGTATTTTTTGATAATACGCTGCAGATTGTTGACAAAAATCCGGCCCTGTATGGGTTCAAAGAGTTGATTAGGATTATTTTTAGCCGACATTTTCCATATGCCCCGTCCTGCGAAGAAGAGAAGAAAAAAAAAGGTACATTACCGTAAGGTGACTTTTATGCTCACGGCCCGTCAGAAACGGTCACTCGAGAACTATTGCACGGCCAGGAAAACCACGCCCACCAGGCTGATCAAGATGGCTATAAGGAAATATATCGACAACTTCTCGGAAGATGTGCCGCCGAAATACTTTGTCAGGGAAAACCAACTCGAACTGTTTGGCGGTTCCGAGGCATCGGATCATGAGACAGCCCGGAAGGTCACTTCCTGAGGGTCTGCTCGTATGGAAGCCTGTTCACGATGGATCGGCCGAGGGTGACCTCGTCGGCATACTCGAGCGAGTCACCTACTGAAACCCCCCGGGCAATGGTGGAAATGTGGGGACATATATCCCGGATTTTCTTGTAGATATAGAAGTTGGTGGTGTCACCCTCAATGGTGGCCTGCAATGCCATGATCACCTCGCGGATGCCTTCGCTTTGAACACGCTCCACAAGACTTTCCACATTCAGATCACCCGGTCCGATACCGTCCATAGGCGATATGATTCCGCCCAGCACATGGAACAGGCCGTGATACTGGCCAGTGTTCTCAATGGCAATGATGTCCCTCATATCCTCCACCACGCAAAGGATATCGCTGTGACGCGACGGATCGGCGCATATGTCGCAAAGGTCGCTGTCCGAAATATTGTGGCATCTTTTGCAGTATACGATCTCATTTCTGAGACGGATGATGGAATTACCCAAAGCCTCCGCTACAGACCTATCCTCCCTGATCAGGTGCAACGCCAGCCTGAGGGCCGTTTTCTGCCCGATACCCGGGAGCCGGCATAGCTCATGAACGGCATTTTCCAGCAGCTTTGAAGAATATGACTTCACCTTCCTGCGTTTTTTTGAATATTTGCAAAAGTAAACCAAATCATGGCGACATGAAGCCGATGACCCTGGGGCAATGCGGCGGGAACCGGCGTGACCTTTTTCCTGGAAGACCCTGGCATATCCTTTTCCTGGGATGGGTTGTGCTTACCCTGCAGAGTTCCTCCATCCTTGCCCAGAACCACGCCGATACCATCAACCGTGTGGATGATTCGGGCCGGAAACAGGGCTTCTGGAGGAAGACCGATAATCAGGGCCGGATGATCTACCAGGGACGGTTTGTTGACGACCAGCCCGAGGGAGAGTTCGTCTATTATGATGAGAAAGGCCGGGTGAAAGCCAGATCGTGGTTCTCTGAGATGGGTGGCAGGTCGTTTACCAGGACATTTCACGGAAACGGCAAAACGTTGTCGGAAGGTTATTATTCAGGAAGGGAGAAAGACAGCACCTGGAGGTATTATGATGAGGAAGGCCGGCTGGCGGCCGATGAGAAATACGACCAGGGGATCAGGGAGGGAGTGAGCCGTATCTACCACAATAACGGAAAAACTGCGGAAGAGGTGTACTGGAAGCAGGACCTGGAAGAGGGGCCGTTCAGGCAGTGGTACCAGGACGGAACACTGAAAGTGGAACTGAATTATGTGCAGGGAACCCGGGAAGGGGAGGGACGGTTTTATTTCCCTTCGGGGAAGCTGAGCTCCGTCGGCGTTTATCTGCATTCCCTCCGGATCGGTGAATGGAAGTTCTATGACCAGCAGGGCATGCCGCTGAAAACAGAGTTTTATGAGGACGGCAGGCTCCTCCGGGAAGAGATGCACCAACCTCAGCCGGATGACGAGGTAGAAGGAAATTGACCGGACAAGCCTTTTGTCCGGCTAAGGGACATGTTGTTGATATGAGATTCCTGCCTGCCCTCCTTCGGCGGGTAAACCGGTGGGCAGGGGAGGACCAGATATGCGATTTGCGATCCGCTCCACCATGATAAAAAATCTAAAATCTGCAATCTTCAATCTGGTATCAAATATCAAATGGATATACGATTCTTACTTCTATCTACTATCTCCTATCTCCTCACCCGAATATCGCCGTTCCGATGCGGATCATGGTACTTCCTTCCTCAATGGCGATCAGGTAATCCGAGGTCATCCCCATGGATATTACAGAAAATTCATCATGATCCCTGAAGCGGGTATTTTTCAGTCTTCCGAAGATCTCCTTCAGCGACCGGAATTCCCTGTGTACTCTGGTTGTGTCTTCCGTGAATGTGGCCATTCCCATCACCCCTCTGAAACGGACATGTGTCATTTCTGCGCTGTTTTCAGGTTTCAGGAGGAATTGCGCCTCTTCCCAGTCCAGCCCGAACTTGGTCTCTTCAGTGGCGATATGGAACTGCAGGAGACAGTCAATGGTCCGTCCATGTTTTTCCGCCTGCCGGTTAATCTCTGCCAGCAGCTTCAGGCTGTCGACGCTCTGGATCATGTGGACGAAGGGGATGATGTTTTTGACCTTGTTGGTCTGGAGGTGCCCGATGAAATGCCATTCGATGTCTCCGGGCAACCGGGGTTGCTTGGTGATCAGCTCCTGGGCCCGGTTCTCTCCGAACGCACGCTGTCCGGAGTTATACAGCTCCATGATCCGTTCCGGGTCAACGGTTTTGGAGACGGCCACGATCGTAACATGGTCAGGGATACTGCCCCTTATTTTGCGGAGGTTATCGGTAGGATTGCTCATGACTCGCTGATTGAGTTATTTTTACGTATTCGCGAATAGGTTTCAATACCGGGTCGGTAAATTAGCAAAAAATCTTGTAGAACCGGAAAAAATGATAATTTTGTGCTCCTTTTATGAGAACCGGAGAGGTGGGTGAGTGGCTGAAACCAGCAGTTTGCTAAACTGCCGTACCTGATCAGGGTACCGGGGGTTCGAATCCCCCCCTCTCCGCACCGGCTCCGTTCCCGGAGAGTCTTTGATGGTCCCGCGGCGAACCAGGCTTGTCCAGGTGAGCATGAGGGAATATCAAAGAGGGTGCGAAGCACCCGCGGAGACGGTGCAGGTCCTCCCGCAAGGGATCAACGAAGTGAATCCCCATGGCTTTATCACAAGGACGGCAGGTTTTTGTTTCAGGGAGGTGGGGGAGTGAAAGGCAGATTCGTTCTTCAACAGGCATAAGTATCACACGGGGCATAGCGCAGTCCGGTTAGCGCACCTGCTTTGGGAGCAGGGGGTCGCAGGTTCGAATCCTGCTGCCCCGACAACCGAAAAAGCCACCGCCAAAGGCGGATGGCTTTTTTCATGCCCGCCGCCGCAAGCTTGCTTGCCAGGCGGCGGGC
>JAFGHD010000128.1 GCA_016939365.1 Bacteroidales bacterium
GATGGTGAAGACCGCCGTAATATTGATCACCATCACGAAGATGACGATGATGAATGACAGGGTGTTCTGGGGTTTTCCACCGAATACCAGCGGATAGTTGACCACCGAGGTCCAGTAGAGAAAGGCGAATGTGGCAACCAGTGCGAAAACGGCATAACTGAACGCAGCAACGGGCAGCCGGGTTTTGAGTTTCAGCAGGTCGAACACCTTATGCACCGGGAACGGAGACACCACATCCCGGACCTGTACCCCCTGTTCCTGAAGGCTACGGACGGCGCTGACCATCTGATCCTCATCGCCGAAGACACCCAGGATCATTCGCTTTTTCATGACTTGTCCTCCCTGCTGGTTTCTTTCAGAACAGTTTTGATCTCACTCATGGCCATCATCGGGATATAGCGGATGAAAAGCAATACACCGAGACCGAAGATGCCTATCGTTCCTGCATAAACACCCATCTCTACAATCGTGGGCTTGTATTCTGCCCAGTTGGAAGGCAGGTAGTCCTTCGTCAGCGAGGTGATGATGATGACATATCTTTCGAACCACATGCCGATGTTGATGATGATCGAGATGATGAAGACCAGGATCAGGTTTTTCCGGACTTTCCTGAACCAGAAGAACTGGGGGATGATCGCATTGCAGGTGACCATGGCCCAGAAGGCGAAGGTATGGTCACCAGATATCCTGTTGTGGAAGAAGGTGTAGAGCTCCCCCTCCATCCCGGAATACCAGGCAATGAATATCTCGGTGGAATAGGCTGTGCCCATGATCAGTGAGATGAAGACAAGAATCCTCCCGATGGCATCAAGGTGCGAATCGGTGACATAATCCTGGAATTTGAACACTTTCCGGATGATGATCATCAGGGTGAGCACCATGGCGAAGCCGGAGAATATGGCACCTACGACGAAATAGGGCGGGAACACGGTGGTATGCCAGCCCGCCATGACCGATGTGGCAAAGTCCATTGAGACGATGGAGTGTACGGCGATGACCAGGGGTGCAGTGAGTCCTCCCAGTATGAGGGCGGTTGTCTCGAA
This sequence comes from Bacteroidales bacterium, assembly GCA_016939365.1. Taxonomy (GTDB): domain Bacteria; phylum Bacteroidota; class Bacteroidia; order Bacteroidales; family JAFGHD01; genus JAFGHD01. The sequence goes on from JAFGHD010000128.1 coordinate 1,044, forward strand.
ACGCAGCCAGCTCCTGGCCGTTCCGACCCATCCGAAGCTGAGGAATCCCAGTACGGCCTTTCGGATCCGGCTTCTGGCCCGGTCCCGGATGGTGGCCAGGTCCGGGATCATGCCGATATACCAGAAGGTGGCCGATGCCATGAAGTAGGTGCTGATGGCCACCACATCCCAGAACAGCGGTGAGTTGAAGTTCACCCAGAGGGGTCCGCGGGAATTGGGATAGGGAAAGATGAAGAAAGCCATCCACAATCTGCCCATATGGAGCAACGGGTAAAGACCTGCACAGATGACGGCCACCACGGTCATGGCCTCTGCCGCCCTGTTGATTGAGGTCCGCCATTTCTGGCGGAGGATCAGCAGGAATATCGAAAAGGCCGTCCCGGCATGTCCGATGCCGATCCACCATACAAAGTTGATGATGCCCCACCCCCATCCGATGGAGTTATTCACTCCCCAGGTGCCGATGCCTTGTGAAACGGTGGTGTATATGGCCCACAATCCCGCAAGCAGCAGGATGGTACTGATGCCCATGGCCATGAACCACCAGAGGGCAGGCTTCTCCTCCTGGGGTCTGAGGATCTCTGCAGTGATCTGGCCGTAGGATTTGTTTCCCAGAACCAGCGGACCGCGTATCCTTTTATCATACATAGCTCCTGATGATTTTTCTTAAGCAATCATGATTCGTGATGATCGTGGTGTTCTTCCTCCCCGGCCTGCCTGTTCCTCACCCGGGTGAGGAAAGCCACGGACGAAAGGGTATGCAGCTCTTCGAGCAGATGGTAGCTCCGCGGATCCTCAAAATGACCCGCCACCACACTTTGCTTGTCATTCCGGTCGCCGAAAGTCAATGCCTTTGTGGGGCATGCCTGGACACAGGCGGGCACGATCTCCCCATCTGCCGGTACCCGGCCGTCCTTCTTGGCTTCCAGCTTGATCTCCTGGATGCGCTGCGAACAGAAAGAGCACTTCTCCACCACCCCCCTCGACCGGACCGTCACATCCGGGTTGAGCACCAGCTTACCCAGCTCGTCATTGGTGTAATAGTCGAACTTGTCATTATTGGCATACTGGAACCAGTTGAACCGGCGTACCCGGTAAGGGCAGTTGTTCATGCAGTAACGGGTTCCGATGCAACGGTTGTAGGTCATCATGTTGAGGCCTTCGTTGCTGTGCGGCGTTGCCGCCACAGGACAGACATTCTCGCAGGGTGCATTGTCGCAATGCTGACACATGACCGGCTGATGCACCACATCGGGATTCTCGGGCTCCAGGTTTCCGAAATCCTCAGGTCCTTGGCGGTCCGGCACGATCGTGGAGTAATACCGGTCGATCCGGAGCCAGTGCATAATGCGGCGTTTCAGCACCTGTTCCTTGCCGATCACGGCAACATTGTTTTCCGCCTGGCAGGCGATCACACATGCGCTGCATCCGATGCATCTGTTCAGGTCAACGGACAGACCCCAGTGAAAGCCGTCATATACAGGCTTGGTATAAAGCGTAACGGCCTTTTCTTCATTGAGGGCATGCAGCTCATTGCCCGAGGCGGGATCTTCCAGATATTTTTCAAGCACGGTCTCACGCACCAACGGGCGGCCCTCCATAGAGTGATGCGTCTGGGTGGTAGCCAGCGGGTAATGATTGCCGGTAGGCTCCACACGGATCATCTTTCCGGAATAGATCCGCAATCCGTCTTTCCATTCGACCCATGGGTAGACATTCAAGCCGATGTCGTTGCCGACCTTCCCGGCGGATGTACGGCCATAACCCACAGCTACTGCAGCAGTTCCGTATGGCTGGCCGGGTTGCAGCATTACCGGCAATTCCTTCTCTCCATCGATCCGTACCATGTATCCGTTCTCCAGTCCCTGCTCCGCCGCCCAGACCGGCGAAACCAGCAGGTAGTTGTCCCAAACCGCCTTGGTGATGGGATCCGGGAGCTCCTGCAGCCATGGATTGTTGGCATGCCTTCCCGTGCCGATACCCACCTTCTGATAGAGGATGAGCTCGAGACCCTTCTCAGGCGGTGCGGATGGATTTTTTTGCTTCAGAATGGCCAGGGCCTCCTCCATCCATACCGGATCGGCCGGAGGCTGGGCCCCGGTCTCCGGCTTGATCTCGAATATTCCTTTCCTTACGGTCTCATCCCAGAAGGTACCGAACACGGTATATTCCGTCTGCAGCGGGAAATAGTGCCGTTCCCAGAATGACCGCAGGAAATCATAATATTTCACCTCTGATCCGCTCCACCGGAGGAAGCTGTCCTGTGCCTGCCGTGTCCGGAAAAGAGGGCGGATCGCAGGCTGACAAAGACTGTGATGACCCGTCACCGGCTCGGCATCACCCCAGGACTCCAGGTAGTGATGATCCGGGCAAACAAACTGCATCAACGATGTGGTCTCATCCATCGCCGTACCGATGGCCACCGAGAGCTTCAGATTCTTCAGGCCTGCAATAAATCCTGCGGGATCGGGACAGTCATAGGCGGGATTCACGTGATGACAGATCAGGGCACCGATCCTGCCCTCGTTCATATCGCGGATCAGCCCGGAAAAGTCTGCATCTGATCCCCTGAACAAATGGCAGGAACAATTCATGTCTATGGTGTGACCGTAATTTTGAAGCAGCAGGTTGATCGCATTGACAGCTGTCTGGATATGGATATCGTTTGTTCCCGAGACCACAAGAGCTTTGCCCCTGTGTTCCGTAAGATCATGTACCAGCTGCGCCATTCCCGGCCAATATCCCCTGTCGGGTGCTGCTGTTCCTGAGAGTATGGCATGAAGATCAGACAGGAAAGCCGCCTCCTGCGACGGCCTGATGGAATAACGGTAATCCGCATTGCTCCCGGTCAGCGAGAGTGTGGATTCATACTGGTAATGGCGCGAGAGGGTCTTTCTGCCGCCATTCAGATCGCGCGTACCGGCATACTGCAAGGCAAACTGCACCGGTAAAAGCCATGTGCCCAGGAAGTCTGCATTCACGCCCAGGATGACCTCTGCACGGTCGAAATGCAGGGAGGGTATGGCATCTGTGCCGAAGGTGCTGCGGTTGGCTTCACGGATGGCGGAATAGGAGATGGGATCATAAAACATGATCTCCGTTCCCGGATAGCGCTGCCGGAAATCATCCATGACCTGCCGTGCAGACGGGCTGATGACGGAAGAAGTCAGGATCACGATCCTGGAGCCGGCCATGGACAGCCTTGAGAGCTGCTGTGTGATCTCCAGGTCGATGGAGTCCCAGTCCGTAACGGCACCGTTCAATAACGGATCCTTCAACCGGGCCATATCGTAAAGACTGAGCACGGATGCCTGCACCCGGGCGCTTGTTCCTCCATGGGTAAGAAATGACAACTCATTCCCCTCGATCTTGATCGGCCTTCCGTCACGAACCTTGACCACTACCGGGCTATACTCCTCCCCGTCGAAAAAGGTGGAGGCATAGTGCACTGCTTTGCCGGGAATGAGCTCTTCGGGCTGCGCAAGGTAAGGAATGGCCTTCCGGACCGGTTGTTCGCAGGCGGAAGCAAGTGCTGCAAAACCAAATGAGAATCCCAGCATCTTCAGAAAATCACGACGGTCCGATGTCAGTCCGCCCTGATCCCCGTTGTCAGGTACCCATTGCGCCGGTACCAGGTCTTTCACAGGACCCTGCTCTTTCAGATATTCAAGACTCTTCCAGTACTTTTTCTTCATAAATCGGCATCGTTGTATAACATCAAGAAGGGTGGCTGCCGGTCAGTAATGACACATCTGGCAATTGTTTGCTCCGATATCCTCAGCGGTCACCCTGCTGATCCTCCCCTCCTTCAGGGATTGCTGGAGGCCCGTATATTTCCTGTAAAAGCTGTTGCTGTCAAACTGCACTTCGGTTTGCCTGTGGCAGTGGATACACCAACCCATTCCGAGGTTTTTGACCTGCATGATCCTGTCCATGTTTTCCACCGGCCCATGGCACTCCCGGCACTCCAATTTCCCGGCATTGACGTGCTGGGCATGGCTGAAAAAAACATGATCCGGAAGGTTATGTGCCCGGATCCACTCAATGGGTTTTTCTGTCTCCCATGATGAGATCACCCTGGCGATCTCTGTCTCTCCGGTCACAGTACCCTTCCTGACGACGTTGTGACAATTCATACACAGCCGGGTGTCCGGAATGCCAGCGCTTTTGCTCTCCGTTGCGGCGTGATGGCAATAGAGGCAGTCGATCTTGTTCTGTCCCGCATGCACTTTGTGTGAAAACCAAACCGGCTGGTCGGGAGAGTAACCTTCCTGCCTGCCCAATGCCCTTGCCTCTACCACGATGATCTCGCCGCAGACGAAAACCGACACCAGGATGATGACGAAGTGGATGAAGCGGGCCCGGATCACCCTTGTAAAGGCAACATCGACAATCGCCAGGATGAACAGTATCAGAAAGATGATGAATGTGGGCTGGGTGTTTCCCGGACCAAATTTACCGGGGATATCTTTTGCAACATGCTCCTCCGGGGCCTCTTCTGCGATGACAGGTGCCGCTGCTACGGCGGCTTCAGGATCATATGCGGAAATGTAAGCCAGAATCCCGCGAATCTGCTCATCCGTGAGATCGTTGTCGGGCATGGGTATCTTGTTGTACTCCTCCCATATTTTCACGGCCTGCGGATCACCACTCTGTATCATCGTCTGCGATGACCGGATGAAACGGATGAGCCAGTCCTCGCTGTATTTCTCATTCACACCGTAAAGATCAGGGCCTACCAGTTTTCCTTTTCCAATAGTATGGCAGGCGCTGCATGTCTGCCATTCAGAAGGCGCCTGATTTTGTGCTGCCATATTCAACGAACAGGACAATCCCATGAGCAGCAGCAGGATTATCACAGTAAACCGTTGTCTCATAATCAGTTCCTGTATTATAGCTGATGCCGGATGATGCCTGAAATGATCGTGGCAAGACTTCAGCCATGTAAAAATAGGAAAGAAATTATTAGCAGGAAGGGGGAACCTTTAAAGAAAGAATTCAGAAGCCTGCCCGACTATGGCTTGCCGCAGGCGGCTCAGAATTCAGAAGGTTTTCCGCCGGATACCGATGCTTTGGGATCAGGGTATGATGGATGATGGGAGGTGTATCCCTAAAAAGAGGGTGAGCAACTGCTTTCTGATTTTTTCCGAAAAATATCGCAACGAAAATTATCGGATAGCATACCAGGCAATCCCTTTATACTGATGCCATTTGATTTTGCCTGTCTGCCTGTCCAACGATTTATCTGCCTTCCTGGAGGA
>JAFGHD010000129.1 GCA_016939365.1 Bacteroidales bacterium
GAGATCGCAATGGGTGTGCTATATTGTATTGATGGGAGTCCGGACAGCATACATATGATGCGTTTCTTCATTGCGTTTAAATGTTTTTCAGTCTGGAACGGCTGACAATATGAAGTCATCATGATGATTGAGATTTTCAAAAACTTAAACAATCCCTAACGAATGGCACAATCCCATGCCCCGGCTGAACTCCCCGGGAAATCCCAATTCCGGAAGGATTAACCCGTTCGGGGAGGCTGGCTGCAGCTTAATAAATGCTAAAATACAATGGGATGCATGGAATCAGGATTGCTGATCCCAACTAAATACGCACATGCCGATGTTGAAAAACCAGTTGTAACTATCAGGAAAAGGGTTGCCGTCAGCCCTGGTAATTGCTCTTCCGGGGCTTTCTGAACTTGCCGGCACTGCTCTGGTACTGCCCCTGGCCCTGTCCCGGCCTTGAGGGTTTCTTCTTCTTGTTTCTGGAGAGAATATTGCTGGTGCTGTGCAACTGCATCTCTTCCTTTACTTCCAACCTGTTACCCGACAGTTCATGCAGGTGATCCGTGATCAGTTCATCATTAACGGAATCCCTGTTCCAGTTCAGGTAGGATTTCTTCATGTGGTTGGCGATGGTCATCACCAGAGCATCCTTTTCGGCTCCGTCTTCCATCTCCGCCACCGCTTCAATGATCTTGACAATGTTGGCACCATAGTGACGGTACCTGATATGGTTGCTTTTGTAGGATATCTTCTTGGGTTTCGATTCCATGAAATGAGGAGAGGGTGGCGGGTAGGGAGCATCCACGTCCAGATCGAAGCCAGTCATCATATACAGGTGATCCCAGAGCTTATGCTTGTAATCCCCCGCTTCCTTCGCCTGAGGATTGATCTGGCCCATGATGCTGATCAGCATCCGGGCGTATTGCGTTCTTTTTTCCTTGTCTTCAATGGTTTTCGCATGCTCGATCATTTTGTGGATGTTCCTTCCGTACTCCTTGATGATCAGTTTGTCGCGGGTGGTATTATATTCCATAATAGAGTAGTATGACCTCTTCTTTTTTATTGCTTACTCTTCTGTTACCGGGGAAAGACTCCTTCCGGGTATTGAACCGGTCTTTGATATTCTGAATGCAGATCGAAGGGTAAAGATATTTCAGCGGCAAAGTTAATCATTTTTGATAACAACCGATATTCACACTGATCAATTTCATTGGCAGGGATGCTGTGGGTATCTTCAGGGAGGGATACAGAAGGCAGCCTAGAGCTTTACAGGCAAGGTTGCCGGCCGTTTCGTGGAGCGGTAGAGGATCACACCGGCATGAATGGAGAACTGAACGGCATTGAGCAGGAAGAGATCACCGCCGTGTTTGCTGATATCCGGCAATCCCCATCCCACCCGGAGGTCCATGAGAAGGTTTTGCTTCAGGACGGAGAGGTCATGATACCCTGCCCCCAGGATCAGACCGTAATCCGGGCCTCTGAAGTCCTCACGGGCGCTGCAATCCAGTTCGATGTTGTAATATATCCCTGCCGGAGACAATATTTCCTTGCTGCCGTTTACATGGGACAAGGCCAGTATTCCCACAAAGGTACCCAGATTGATATGCCATCCGGAGATATTGCCGGGTGTGAATTCACTCAGCAGCAACCATGTCAGGTAATCAAGCCGGTAATCACCCCTCTTTTGGATGATCTGTCCGGATTCATTGTACTTGAAGAGAAATGTCCCGTTTTTAGGTCTCAGGGAGAATTCATTGACAAGGTCGATCCTGTCCGTGATTTTATAATGTATGAACAGCCCGGGTTCGAAAGCAGCCCGCCCTTCTGTGTGAACCTCCAGATCTTTCAGTACGGAGGACTTTCTTTCATAGAAATCCGGAAAAGACAAACCAATCCGGATACCGGCCGAGAACTGGGCAGGAACATTGGTTGCATTGACGAGGATAAATGCCAAAAACAGGAACCTTCTCATCGCTGGCAAATCTGCGCCAAATATAGCTATTAATCCCAGGTTAAGGGCAAAGACGGAAACAGTGGACGAAGGATGCTTTACCGCAAATGATTTGCTTTTGCTATGTTTGCAGCTGAAGTTATGATCAGGCTTTATTATTTGGGGAATCTATTGTTGACATTCATAAGGGATCATGAACCGGACAATCGCACAGCTGGATTGAGGGTAGAATTCAGTAAGTTTGTCTCATCGGCAAAAACCGGGTATCTATGGTAAAAAATGCAATCGGTATCAGACACGAGGACAAATATGTCATGGAAAGGCGAGTGGCGCTGACTCCATCTCATGTGAGGGGGTTGACAGGTTCCGGAGTCCGTGTTCTTGTCCAGACTTCATCCAAAAGGATCTTCAGGGATGATGAGTTTATGGCAGCCGGAGCGGAGGTTGTGGAAAACCTGGATGAGGCGGATGTGATTTTCGGTGTAAAGGAGATTCCTTTGCCATTTTTCCGGGAAGGAGGCACCTACATCTTTTTCTCTCATGTGATCAAGGGGCAGTCATACAATATGCCCATGCTCCGGAAAATGATGGAAATGAAATGCACTCTTATTGATTATGAGAAGGTGGAGGATGAATCCGGAAAGAGGCTGATCTTTTTCGGCAGATATGCCGGTCTGGCCGGGATGATCAACTCACTCTGGTCGCTGGGAGCCCGCCTCAGGGAATTTGGCTTAAATACGCCGTTCCTTAAGATCAAACAGGCACATCACTATGGATCGCTCGGAGAAGCCAGGGCGGTCATCAGCGAAGTGGGTCATGAAATCGCTTCAGGAGGATTGCCGGAGCATCTGGTACCGCTCACCATCGGTTTTACGGGATACGGCAATGTGTCCAACGGGGCACAGGAAATCGCAGGACTGCTGCCCGTCAAGGAGATCACACCCCGGGAGCTGGTTTCCCTGAAGGATCGCCGGGATATCTCATCACACCTGGTGTACAAGGTAATATTCACGGAGGAGGACATGGTGGTTCCCGTGGCTGAGGGCTCCGCATTTGATCTGCAGGAGTATTACATGCATCCTGAACGGTACAGGGGTGTTTTTCCTCAGTATATACCTCACCTTTCGGTGCTCATGAATTGCATGTACTGGGATGACAGATATCCCCGTATCGTGACAAGGGATTACCTGGCAGAGCTGTTTTCAGGAGGCAGGCCGAAGCTGACCGTCATCGGGGATATTACATGTGATGCGGAAGGTTCTGTGGAATGCACACATCACGGAACAGAAATAGAAGACCCGGTTTTTGTTTACGATCCCTTTACCCGAAAGCCGTCTATGGGTTTCTCCGGCGAGGGAATCCTTGTGATGGCAGTGGATATCCTGCCCAGCGAACTTCCCCGTGAATCTTCCATTGCATTCAGCAATGTACTCTACCGTTATGTTTTGCCGTTGGCCAGGGCTGATTTTGATGCGGAATTTGGGGACCTTGAAATTCCCCCACCTCTGAAGAGGGCGACAATACTGCATCACGGGAAACTCACACCCTCGTTTGAATATCTTCAGAAGTATATCTAGACAGGGCATTCCGGGGGCAAAACCCACGGGAACTTCATCTATGGCCGCCTGAACCGGTGTTCAGGGTAAAGTATCCCGGTGGAGTTTCAACTCCTGAAAACCGTATTGGCTTCTTTGATGAAATCCAGGATTTCGTCCTTTCCCAGTCCGTTGACGGATGAAGCGGTGATTATCCGGGGCAGTTCTTCCCAGGTCTTATGCAGGAATGCCCGGTAACGGGAAAGATTCGAATCCAGCTTTGATCCGGACAGCTTATCCGATTTGGTGAACACGATCAGAAAGGGAAGCATGTTACTGCCCATCCAATGGATAAAATCCGTGTCAGCTCTTTGTGGTTCGAGCCTTGCATCCACCAGGAGGAAGGTGGCCAGAAGGTTTTTTCTGAACTGCAGGTAATCCCTGATCATCCCAAGCCATTGGGTTCTTTCGGACCTGGATATCCTGGCAAAGCCGTATCCCGGCAAGTCAGTCAGATACCAGTTCTCATCGATCAGAAAATGATTGATCAGCCTTGTCTTTCCCGGAGTTGATGAGGTTCGGGCGAGCTCCTTCTGTCCAGTGAGCATATTGATCAGCGACGACTTACCCACATTCGAACGACCGATAAAGGCATACTCCGGCATGCCGGGAGCAGGACAGTTGTGATAATCCGGACTGCTGCAGATA
>JAFGHD010000130.1 GCA_016939365.1 Bacteroidales bacterium
CTCCATCGCCTCCATCATGAACCGCTCCAGCGAAAATCCAACACGGAGCCCCGCGGCATCCTGACGCTCCAGATTCATGCCCGCCGGCCCCCAACTGTCAGCGTAAACTGTCTCCTGTGCCTGGAGTGTTACTATGCCCATCATCAGGGCCATCACCCAGAGCACAATTCCTGGTAATGTTTTCATAAGTTTTGAAGGATTTGATTAAAAAAAACGATGTGATGTTTATTCCTGGTTCAATAGAATGGGTATTCATATCCGTTCTGTCCTCCGGACGGGTTTCGAAATTAGAAAAATAATCCATTGACAATACCTGTTTGTCAATTTCTTAAAATAATTTATAAAGATTCCAAATAACGGGATTGCGGTTTTTCTGGTCTGAAAGTAAGGTGAGTCTGTTCCTGGAAAAATGATTTATTTTGGAGGGAGAGAACTCCGGGCTGTTTTCCGGGATCCGAAACGGAGGTTACATTGTGGAAATAAGACATCCGGATGACCGGGATCAAACCGTAAAGAGCAGAAATCCCATCCGGGCTCTTGCGGGTCAGACCATGGTATATGGTTTGGGGACAGTGGTTCCCAGGACACTGAATTATCTTTTACTCACTTTTTTCTATACACGTGTTTTCCAGCAGGGGGAATACGGAGTAGTCACCGAACTTTATGCATATGCGGCCTTCCTGTTGGTATTGCTTACCTACGGCATGGAAACCGCTTTGTTCCGTTTTGCTGAAAGCGAAGAGGATGGCGGCAAGGTATACGGGACCGCCCTGGGATCATTGGTGATCACTTCAGGGATCTTCATCGCGGCTGTTCTGGTTTTTTCCCGGCCTCTGGCCGGAGTGATCCGTTACTCATCGAACGTTGAATACATTGTCTATTTTGCACTGATCATCGGGATTGATGCGTTCACCAGCATACCGTTTGCATGGCTCAGGCAACAGAACAGGGCATTCCGCTTCGCACTGCTGAAAATCATCAATGTGACCGTCAACATTCTTTTCAACCTGTTTTTCCTCTACCTGTGCCCGAGAATCATGGAGGGCGATCCTGATTCCTTCATCAGATGGATCTACAACCCGGAGATCGGGGTGGGGTATGCATTCATCTCCAACCTGATAGCCACTTCAGTCACCCTGATCCTGCTGCTTCCGGAGCTGCGCGGAGCCGGGATTTCCATTGACTGGCCCCTGCTCCGCAGGATGCTGAACTATGCCTTCCCCCTTCTCGTGGTCGGCCTGGCCGGTATGGTGAACGAGGTTTCCGACAAAATACTGCTCAAATATCTCTGGCCTGATCCGGAAACGGCACTTCAGCAAGTCGGTGTTTACGGTGCAAGCTATCGTCTGGCGGTACTGATGACGATCTTTACACAGATGTTCCGTTATGCAGCGGAACCGTTCTTTTTTTCCCATGCACGGAAAGAGGAGGCAGGCAGGATATATTCCGACGTGCTGAAATACTTCGTAATATGTGGCCTTGTGATCTTCCTGGTGGTCATGCTTTACATGGACCTGGTCAGGCTTTTTCTGGGAAAGGAATTCAGGGAAGGGCTTCATGTGGTGCCGATCATTCTGCTGGCCAACCTCCTGCTGGGGGTTGTATATAATCTGTCCATATGGTACAAACTGAAAAACCTGACCCGGTTCGGTGCAGTCATTGGAATTGCCGGAGCGCTCGTAACATTGGTGCTGAATGTCATCCTGATCCCTGCAATCGGTTACCTCGGCTGTGCGTGGGCGCATCTGGCATGCTATGTCGTCATGGTGTTGATTTCCTATTTCTGGGGCCAGAAATATATGCCGGTCAGATATGAAATCCGCACCTTGACGGCTTACTTTATGCTGGCCCTGTCGCTCTATTTCGCATCTGTCTTCTTTGCTATTACGCATTTCTGGACCCGTACGGCAGTTCATACCTTACTGCTGGCTGCCTTTTGCCTGGTCGTGTATTTCGCAGAACAGCCCAAAGTTAAAAAGTCCTTTCCCCGGTGATCTTTACTACTTAAAGCCGGCAAGACGCATCATCCGGCGCATTACCGGTGCGCTATTTTCGCTAATTTTGCGTTTTTTACAGGCGGATAAAACAACATGAAGATCAAAATCGTCAGCAGGTCGAAGCACCCTTTGCCATCATATGAAACCGCCCGTTCTGCAGGAATGGACTTACGGGCCGAACTGAATGAGCCGGTTGAACTGAAACCGTTACAACGTGCCCTCATCCCTACAGGATTATATATTGAGCTGCCTGAAGGTTATGAAGCCCAGATACGGCCCCGGAGCGGTCTTGCCATCCGGCACGGGATTTCACTGCTAAATACCCCCGGAACCATCGATGCAGATTACAGGGGTGAAATACAGATCATCCTGGTCAATCTCTCCGGTGAGACTTTTAATGTCAGTGATGGAGACCGTATTGCCCAGATGATCATATCCAGGTATGAAACCGTGACATGGGAAAAGGTGGATTTGCTGGAGGAGACCTCCCGGGGCTCCGGCGGATTCGGCAGTACAGGTAAAAGTTAGCAATGATGAAGCCAACAATAAGATGGGTTGTATGGTTTTTCCTGGGCTTAACGATCGTCTCAGGATGCAGTTCCCAAAGGAACCTCCCGGGCCATTCCTTCCCCAACACCCATAGCGGACAATCTGATCAGAGGATCAGGGGTTCTCTGAATACAGAGATCTTTATTGAAGCGAACAAACAGAAAATCATTGGAAATACGGATGAAGCCCTCAGGCTTTTCAGTGCCTGCCTTGAACTCGATCCTTCGGATGCGGCTTCCATGTATGAGATGGCAAAGCTCTTCCTCTCAAAGGGGAAATTCGTGGAAGCTCTGGAAATGGCCCGGAAGGCTTCGGAAACGGATACGCAAAATATCTGGTACCAGCTCCTTTACGGAAACCTCCTTCAGAAAACCGGCAATTATATTGAGGCGCTGGATGTGTTCAGGCGGATCGTTGAAATCCGACCGGGTAATCCCGATCTTCAAAACCAGCTTGCATTGGCATATATAATGGCTGATAAGCCTGAACAAGCCATAAAGATATATGATGAGATCGAAGCGATTCTGGGAGTTCATGAAGAGACTTCACTGAGAAAGCAGGAGATTTATCTCCAGATGGGCAAGGTCTCAAAGGCAATTGAAGAGACGGAACGGCTCATCGCATCCCATCCATTGGAAACACGATATTGGGCGATACTGGCCGAGATGTGCATGACCAATGGCATGGAGGAAAAAGCCCTGGAAGCCTACCGGACCATTCTGGAAATCGATCCTGATAATCCGTTCACCCATATTTCACTGGCCGATTACTACAGGAAGAAAGGGGATTATGACCAGGCATTCCGGGAACTGAAGGAGGGTTTCAGCAATCCCGGGCTCGAAGCCCAGGCCAAAATCCAGATACTGCTGACCTACTACCTGGTTTCCGGGGAGCGGCCCGAATTCGGCGGGGAAGCCTTTGAGCTATCACTTATTATGACTGAGGTTCACCCTGAAGATCCGAAGGTTTTCTCTCTTTATGGGGACCTGCTGGCACAACGTGATGAGTACGAAAAGGCCAGGGATGCATTCAGATATGTGATCTCACTGGACAGCAGCAGCTATATGGTCTGGGAGCAACTCCTGCTCTGCGAGTCGGAACTCAATAATACAGAAGCTTTGCTGTCCGAAAGCCTCAGGGCCCTGGAACTCTTTCCCGAACAGGCCATGCTTTACCTGTTTGCAGGTGCAGCCTATTATCAGAAAAAAAGTTGGGAGGAATGCATCGCCACCCTGAGTAAGGGACTGGATTATGTCATTGACAATTCCCCGATGATGATCCAGTTTTATACCTATCTTGGTGATGCCTATAACCAAACGGGAGATCATGAAAATTCGGACTTCAGCTATGAGAAGGTGCTTGAACTGGAACCTGACAATGATTACGTATTGAACAACTGGGCCTATTACCTGTCCCTCCGGAATGAAAACCTTGAAACTGCAGCCAGGATGGCGAAAAGGGCAACTGAGCTAAAACCCGGGAGTTCAGCCAACCTTGATACCTACGGATGGGTGCTTTATCAGATGGGTTATTTCGAAGAGGCAAAGCTTTGGATCGGAAAGGCTTTGGAGAATGACGGTGATACAAATCCGGTAATCCTCGAGCATTACGGTGATGTGCTGTATCAACTTGGGGAAAGGAATGATGCCCGCCAGTACTGGAACCGTGCCCGCGAAATGGGCGAGGGATCCGAATTCCTTGAGAAAAAGGCTGAAGAGGGCGTTCTGTATGAATAGAAACGGAAAATATTCCGGTTCGTTTAATACCAAATTGTTACACCATTTGACGGCGCAGGGGATCAGACTTATTTTCCTTGCAATGATGATCGTTTTCAGTGTAACATCATGTCAGTCCTACCGCAAGGTCGTCAAAGAGCCGCTCAAGGAATACGGGGCGGATTACCTCTTCAAGAAACTCAAGGAAAACGAGCTCAGGTGGGAATGGTTTTCTGCCCAGTTTGCCGCAGACATCATCATTGATAAAAAGAAAAACTCCTTTTCGGGACAGATCAGGATGAAACGTGACAGTGCCCTGTGGATATCATTTTCACCTGCTCTGGGTATTGAAATGATGAGGCTTCTGCTCACCAATGACTCCGTCAGGTTCATCAACAGGATCAACAACACCTATTTCACAGGCTCCAGTGAGAACATCAATGCCATGCTGGATGCGAATATTGATTATGATGTAATTCAGTCCATCCTGCTGGGAAATGACCTGACCTATTATGAGGAAGGAAGATTCCGGGCGACCTACGACAGCCGGGAATACCATCTGGTCACCACAGGAAGGGCAAAGCTGAAAAAATACGTCAAAACGCTTCAGGACGAAGAGCGCATTTATATTCAGAATATCTTTATGGATCCGCTTTCTTTCAAGATCACCCAGATGAAGATCAAGGAAGTGAAACGGGAGAACAAGAAGCTTGATGCATTCTACAGCGACTTCAGGGAAATCGGCGGGCAGTTATTCCCGCACAGAATCTTTTATGATCTGGTGGCTGACATACCTGTACAGGTCAGCATTGAGTACACCCGGATCACCCTGGATACACCCCATCGGTTTATTTTCAGGATACCGGAAAAATATACAAGAATTCAATGATCATGATCCGGATTCGGTCCCGGTCAGCTTCATTCCTGTCATGAGCGAACGCGGTTACAAGAAATCAGTCAGCTCTTCCGGATATATTTTCCTGACCCTGGTATTATTCCTTCCTTCATTGATGCTTCAATCACAGCAAAGCAGGAAGGAACAGCTTCAATCGGAAAAGCTCCGGATCGAAGAGGAAATGCGGTTTACTACTCAACTGCTGGAAGAGACGCAAAAGAACAAAAGAACATCCCTGGATCAGCTGCTGATCCTGAGAAAAAGAATCTCCGACAGGGAGATGTTGATACAGACCGTCAACCGGGAGATTGAAATCACTGAAGAAAAGATAGCACGGAATAATGAAATCATAACAGAACTGACCAGGGACCTTGAGCATCTCAAGGATGAGTACGCCCGGATGGTATACTACGCCTATAAAAACCGGAATGCATACGACCGGTTGATGTTCATCTTTTCTGCGGAGGATTTCAACCAGGCCTTCAGGCGAATGAAATATTTCCAGCAGTATTCCCTGTACCGGAAGACACAGGCGGGGCTGATCATCAGGACGCGGGATGAGATCGCAACGGCCGTGTCACAGCTTGAAGAGGACAAACGTGCAAAGCTGTCCCTTCTTCAGGAACAGCAGGAAGCCAGGAGGCAGCTCGACCAAGAGATCGTTCTTCAGGATCAATCGGTGCAGGATCTGAGCAGCAGGGAAAAAGAGCTGAGGGCCTCCCTGAAGGAAAAAGAGTCAGCAGCCCTGAATCTGCAGAAGGAAATAGAGAGGATCATTGCAGAGGAAATTCGCCTGGCGGCAAACAAGGCCGGGACCACTCCCACAGGCACCTATGCACTCACTCCCGAGGAGCTTGCTCTGTCAAACGATTTTCAGTCGAACAAGGGCAGGCTTCCGTGGCCTCTGGAGAGGGGTATTATTTCCAGCGGGTTCGGAGAGCATAACCACCCGGTGCTGAAGAATGTCAAAACCCGTAACAACGGCATCAATATCCTTACTGAGCCTGATTCCAGGGCCAGGGCAGTCTTCAGCGGAACAGTCACCCGCGTGATGACCATTCCGAATTATAACTTCGTCGTAATGATTCGCCACGGTGAGTACCTTTCGGTCTATTCCAACCTGAACCAGGTGGAGGTGGAAAACGGTCAGAGTATCGCCACCAAGCAGGTTATCGGAAGGGTATTCACTGATTCCCGCGAAAATAAGACCGAACTTCACTTCGAGCTTTGGAAGGGCAAGGAACTGCTTGATCCTCAGCTCTGGCTTGCGGGAACCTCCCGGTAAAATACCATTGAAAGGCTGTCACAAATGTTTTGAAAAACCCATCTGAGACAGCCTCCCTCAGACATCAGTAATTGAAAACTTCCTTCAGGCTCAGTTCAGTGACAGGTCCCAGCTGGGAAAGGACATTCATATCGAGAAGGTCTCTGTTGCCCATGACCAGGAAAATGTAATGGTTACCCCGGATATGTTCATTGAAGAATCCGCCGAATCGCTCCAGATCCGTGTGATGGGCGTAATCATAGATGTCTTTCCGGATGTCGTGATCGATACCTTTGTCCCTGTTGCCAAGGTATGTCCAGAAAATGTTGGTTTTAATGATGCGTTCGGAATCGATCTGTTTAATGATCGACTCTTTGGCAAGTTCAAACTGCTTTTCGGCACGCGGCATATCATTCATGAGTCCCAGCATGGCATCTGTGGCAATCTTCAGCTTGTCTGCCTGTGTACCGACAAAACCGTACACATAATGTGAGTCTTCCTTTCGTGAGGGGGTGGAAAATACCGCGTAAGCTGAATAGGCAAGAGCACGCGATTCGCGGATCTCCTGAAATACGATGGATGACAGTCCCGAACCGAAGTATTCCCCGAAAAGCCGGGCGGGAGGGATCAGCTCCTGGTTAAAGCCAGGACCCCGGGAAAGCATCACGATGCTGGTCTGAACCATATCGTAATTGACGAAAAATATCCTGGTTTCATCTGTGGCCAATTCAGGAAACCGAAGAGGCTCGGGGCAGGGCTTCAGCTCTCCGGGAAAGCCGTGGTAGTGATTCAGGAGGGGAGTCACGGTTCCCAGATCCTGGGGGCCATAATAGAACAACAGATGCTCAAAACTGCAAATCTCTTTCAAAAGGCCGGTCAATTCTTCCGGTTTCTGGGCACGCAGCTCATCTTCTGACAATATGTGAGTAAAGGGATTGTCTTTCCCGAACTTACCATAATTGAACATGCCGTTCCACAGAATGGTCGACTTGTTGAGTTTCGCATCCGTGCGGCTTTTCAGTATTCCATCCACATAATCGTCATATACCTGCTGGTCAGGTTGCACATTCTGAAGCACATGCTCCATCAACTCGATTCCTTTTTCAAAGGATTTCATCAGGCCGCTGATCGAAATGTAGCATCTTTCATCTCCGGCATACACGTTCATGGAAAGGCCCAGACGGAAAAACTCTTTCTGAAGATCCGGTGGGGCGAAGCGGTCAGTGCCAAGATAAGGCAGATAATTGACTGCCAGCGGGATATTGAGGTCATGTTTCGACCCCATATCGATGATATACTGCATCTCAAACAGCTCGTTCGACTGGTTTCTGATATAATAGAACGGTATCCCGCTTTTCAGGGAATCCTGAGTGATCTGATCATCGAAATCCACGAAAACCGGCCTGATGGTATCCGAGGGCATCTCCATGTATGCCTTGTAGAACTCTGACTGATCCTCACGGTTTATCTGGACCGGGGTCATTTCCGGTTTTTCCACCTTCACCACCCCCTTGCTCTCCCCGGTTCTTTTGTAAACGATTACGTAATTATCCTTGTAATTTTCCTGTGCAAAACGGATCAGATCTTCCCTGGCGATCTTACTGATCTCATCGAGGAATGCCAGATGATCGGTATATGGAATCCTGGAGATGAAAACGCCCATCATTTCATAGGCCCGGGAGAAATTCCGTTCCTGAGAGCGGATTCTCGAAAGCTTCATATCATTGACTACTGCCTCGATCATCCAGTCGTCAAACTCGCCATTCTTAACCTTTTCAATCTCACCCAGGATAAGGTCCCTCACCTCCTCCAGAGTCTGCCCCTCCCTGGGCCTTCCCATGAAGTTATGAATGCCGTAATCCCTCATAAACCAGGCAGAGGATCCGGCCCTCAACACTTTCTGCTTCTGATTGAGATCGAGATCTATCAGGCCTGCCTGGCTGTTACTGAGGATCATGTCGATCAGGGTGACATATTTCTCATCCTCCGAGTTTTCACCGGCAAACCGGTAGGCCATCAACAGGGCCTCTGCATCCGGACCGATCACCTCCCTGATCACAGGTTCTGTGACCGGTTCCTCAACAGGTAGTTGTAAATCAGGCAAGTCCGGATTGGAGATGAAATCTCCGAAATATTTGTCGATCAGCAGAATGGTCTTTTCGAAATCGAGATCACCGGAGAGTGCAATGGCCATGTTATTGGGAACATACCACATTTTTGCAAACTCATAAATATTCACCATCGACGGATTTTTCAAATGTTCGGGGAGGCCGATCACATCACGACCGTAAGGATGCACGGGGAACAGACCGGCCATCAGGGCTTTGTTTGCACGGGACATATCATTATCCTGGTACATATTGAATTCTTCATAGACCGTTTCCAACTCCGTATGGAACAACCGGAGAACAATATCCCGGAATCGTTCGCTTTCCAATACGAGCCATTTCTCCAGTTCATTGGAAGGGATATCGTTCATGTATACCGTTGATTCATAAGAGGTGCCGGCATTGGTTCTTTTGGCGCCCAAGCTGGAAACCATTTTATCATATTCGTTGGCGGCAACCAGACCGGCGGCAAGTGTGGAAACACTATCGATCTTCCGGTAGATATCCTTCTTTTCCGCAGAGTCTTCCGTGGCCCTATGCTGCTCAAAAAGAGCGGATATCTGATCAAGCAGTTCTTTCTCCCTTTCCCAGTTCAGAGTGCCGATCTGGTCAGTCCCCTTGAACATCATATGCTCGAAATAGTGAGCCAGTCCGGTTGTTTCGTAGGGATCCGATGTAGAGCCGGCACGTACCCCGATCAGGGTGGCTACCCTGGGCTCATCAGGCATATAACTCATGTACACCTTCAAACCGTTATCCAGAATATAAATCCTCGCCTTCAAGGGATCCTGGGTAACATATTCGTAAGTATACCCGTTTGCATCCCTTCCGGTCTTCAGCCGGTACTTCTCCTGGCCGCAGGAAGACACAAGCAGAATCATCAATGCCGAAAGGCAGACGACACAAAAAAAACTTTCACAGAAGCCTTTGTTGAGTTTCATAATATGTTGTTTTTGGAATGGAGCCTGGTAGTATTTTTGTGCAATCCTACTTCATCTTGAATAGATATCTCATCTTTCTCATCAGGTGGGCATTGAACGAAACGGAACCGTCCCATATCAAAAAAGACAGTAAAAATCTCGTATTGGTTGTAGCAGCAGGGGCCAGGTATTCTCATTGAACTGCTAAAGTTAACAGTTCTTCCATTTGTTTCTACATTCCGGCATCTTTTTTTCCCACTTGCGGAAGAATTTCGGAATTTTGCCATGTCGAACCTGATGAATCACAATTTTGGCACATAACTTGAGACAAAAAGATTCTCAGGCTTTTGCCGCATGCATGAATTCATTCAAAACATTGAGATCCACATATAAAGAGAACAAGTCATGAGGGTATTTCTTTCTTTGTTTTTATTGCTCGCACTTAAATGGTCTTCTTTTTCCCAGGGCGGTGAAGAATATATGATGGTGATGGTGAAGAACCTGAAGGCATTAAAGATGTCGCATACCGAACAGGATTTCATTTCTCTTGCAGGTACCTTTGAAAACCTGTGTGATGCACAGGGAGATCAATGGCATCCGCTCTATTATGCGGCATTGTGTTACATCAATGCGAGCTTTGTCACGAAGGATCCGGATCACCGGGATCCCAGCCTTGATAAAGCCCAGGTCATTCTGGACAAGGCAATGATGCTTTATCCGGACGAATCGGAGCTCTTTGTGCTTCAAGGACTCCTGTATCAGGGAAGAATTCAGGTGGATCCGGCAGAAAGGGGCTACGCTTACCTCACCCGGGCCTCACAAGCCCTGGAGACGGCCATAACCTATAATCCCGAAAATCCGCGGGCATATTACCTGATGGGTATCAACACACTGGCTTCGGCGGCGGCTGCCGGAGAGGGCAAAGAAGAAGCCTGCAAATTGTTCCGGAAAGCCCAAAACCTGTTCGATGCAGCCATTCCCGGTCACGTTCTTTCTCCCACATGGGGTGGGGAAGACAATGACCAGCGATATCAATCAAACTGCCTTTCCAGGTAAACCGCTCTATGTCGCCCCACAACCACACCCCCCAAAAATGGCATCGCGTTCTGCTGGGACATACCCGTGACATTCTTATCGTTACGGCGGTTGGGGATTTTTTCTTCTTTGTTTTCGACCCCGGAAATTTCAATACCCTGCATACCATTCTGGTCAATTCGGCCTATTCAGCATCTGTGGGCGGAGTCATCTGGAAAGGTATTGAACTGGTCAGCTATTTCCTGCACGGTATTTACAGCTTCAAGGAAGAACCCGGGCGCGCATTGGTTTGGAACCTGTTCTATACATTCATCTATTCACTGGTGGCCATTCTGGGAATGAATTACCTGTGGGTGGTCGTTCTGATGGATTTACCCGGTACCTTTCTCTTTTCAGAATCCTTCATCATTGTGATGGTCATTCAGTGGGTGGTAACTATCACGATCACCTCCATTTTTTACTCGATCGGTTTTTTCAGGGCCTGGCGGGAGGCGGCCGTCAGCGAGGAAAAACTCCGGGGCGAACGTATCACGCTCCAGTACAACGCGCTGAGAAATCAGGTCAATCCTCATTTCCTCTTCAACAGCCTGAACACGCTTACCTCAATAGTACACAATGATCCTGACATGGCCGTCCGGTTTATCAGGCAACTGTCCGAAGTTTACCGGTACCTGCTGGATCAACGTGCCAACGACGTTGTCAGCCTCACTTCAGAGATCGCCTTTGTCGAGAAGTACATCTTCCTCCAGAAGATCAGGCATGGTCAGAGCCTGAATTTCGATATGCGAATTACCGGCAATACGGACGACCTGTTGGTCGTCCCAATTTCACTCCAGATGCTGGTTGAGAATGCGATCAAACACAATGTCATCACATCTGAACGCCCTCTGAGAATCTCCCTTGAGAAAGAAAATGAATATATCATAGTCAGGAACAATCTTCAGAAGAAAAACACAACATCCGGTTCCAACGGGATCGGTCTGGATAATATCTGCAGCCGTTATGAACATCTGACAAGCCGTAAATGTATCATTTTGCCTGAAGGAGATGAATTTATCGTAAAATTGCCCTTGCTTTACCATTCCAACCCATGAAGGTGCTGATCATCGAAGATGAACGTCCGGCAGCTGAGATGCTTCGGAAAATGATTCTCGGGCTGGATCCCGAAGCAGATATCCTCAAGAGTATCGACTCTGTGAAAGGAAGTGTGGAATGGTTCCAGAAAAATCCGCTTCCCGACCTTGTATTCATGGACATCCAGCTGGGAGACGGCCTTAGTTTTGAAATCTTCGAGCGGATACATGTTCCCTGTCCTGTCATCTTTACCACCGCATACGATGAGTATGCGATACGGGCCTTTAAGGTCAACAGCCTGGACTATCTGCTGAAGCCGGTGAACCCTGATGAGCTGGAAGCTGCCCTGGAGAAATACCGCCTGCACTATGTGAACCGGACATGGGAAAAAGATAGGGTTCCTGAAGCCATGAAAAAGGTTATACAATGGCTGTCCGGCAAATACAAAAAAAGATTCGTGATCCGCTTTGGAGAGCATTTCCGTACTGTGGAAACAGACCAGATCCTTTACTTCCACAGTTATGAGAAGGCGACCTTTCTTCATACAGCTGACGACCATAACTATGTTGTAGATCATTCACTTGATCAGCTTGAATCAATGCTCGATCCGGGCATGTTCTTCAGGATCAACCGGAAGTATATTGTGAGCATGCAGTCAATCCGCGACATCATTATTTACTCAAACAGCCGTCTGAAACTGGAATTGTTGCACTGTAAGGATCCGGACACCATCGTGGCCAGGGATAAAGTAAACCGCTTCAAGTCCTGGCTGAACGGATAACATGATGCCTGACCCGAGAGGATACCCTTTCGTAACCAAAATCCTGTATCGCAGTATAAGTATTAATTAGCGCAATTATTCTTTTTTATAAATCAACTCAGACACATCAAAGCCCAACATCTATGAGAAGAATTTACCAATTTTGTCTGCTGCTCTCGGCCATCTTTTTCCTGAGCAGCTGCCTGACCACCGAGTATAAGGAATACCGGTTCAAGCTGAACGAAAACGGATCCGGTTCCGGAACCGTGAAATTTATAAA
The DNA here is from genome assembly GCA_016939365.1 of Bacteroidales bacterium. Classification (GTDB taxonomy): domain Bacteria; phylum Bacteroidota; class Bacteroidia; order Bacteroidales; family JAFGHD01; genus JAFGHD01. The sequence continues at coordinate 12,598 of JAFGHD010000130.1, forward strand.
CATTGTATCGCAGGAAGATGAAGAAAAGGATGTCTCCTTCGAGGATTTCGGCGAACTGATTTCAGATTACATCGAGGGTTCCACCTTTGAGGATGAGAATCCGAACTTCACTGTTTCGGACAAAAGGCTTTTTGAAGAGAATGGAGTACTTTGTGGCGAGGTGACCTTTACTTTTGATGACATCAACAGCATCGGATTTTTCCTTTCCAGCGACTGCGAATGTGCCCCCATCCTGTATTACCTGGGGTCGCTCTCTGAAACATTCAATGAAACGAACGGAACCTATCTGGGAGAGGAAGAAGATTTTCCGCTGATCTCATGGAATTCTGAAGCAAGGGAATTCTATTTCAAGACAACCGTTCAGGATGACCTGAGCGACTGCCACAGCCTCCTGCCCCTTTATAATACCTGGAAAGAGAGCCAGTAGCAATAACCGGAATGATATCAGGATCCCACCTTCCGGTATGGTACCGGGGGTGGGATTATTTTCATGAGGTATCTCCATAGGGTGAAAGATAATTTATATGTTTGTTACTCCAAACAACATGACAATGAAAAGCATCGCTTTGATATTCTGGCCAAAAGGAGGCAATGTGGAGCAAGCCGCACGGAAAGTGGCGGAAGCTTTGAAACCTGCAAGCGTCGATCTGTTTGATGTGGCCGGTATTGATCCCATGTCACTCTCCGGCTGTGATTTCCTGATCCTCGGAGGATCAACTGTGGGCGCGGAAACCTGGCAGGAGGCAAGCGATATGAATAAATGGAGTTCTTTCTTCAGTGAAATTAAAAAAACCGGACTTCAGAAAAAAAACGTCGCATTTTTCGGCCTGGGCGATCAGGTACTTTATCCTCACCATTTCGTGGACGGATTGGGAATCTTTCAGCAGGAGATCCATATGACCGGAGCCAGGATTTCGGGCAAATGGCCCGTTGCAGGTTATGACTTTACCGAATCAGCAGGGCACTCCGGGGATTATTTTTTTGGATTGGCGCTTGATGAGGACAGGCAGCCCGAACTCACAGACTCACGCATCAGGGAATGGACAAACCTTCTGAAAGAGGAGTGGGGGATAGATTGAACTCCAGACATCATACCCTTGGGTCTGTCATGGCCTGAAACATGCAGAGATATTAAAGTCCATACCAACCCGGACTTCACCCACCGGCTATTTTTCGAGTACCTTGAACTCTGTCCTGCGGTTGAGCTGCCTACCTTCCTCGGTATCATTGGGTGCAACAGGCTGGGTGAAACCATAACCGATATAGGTCAGCCGGTTCTGTGAAATACCCTTTCCCAGCAGATAATCCACAACGCTTTTGGCACGTTCCTGCGATAATTTCTGGTTATAGGTGGCAGATCCGATATTGTCCGTATGGCCGGATATTTCAATTTTCAATGTCGGCACATCGATCAGAAGCTTGAAAAGCCTGTCAAGTTCGGCAGTGGATTCAGGGCGGAGTGTGGCCTTGTCGAAATCAAAGAATATGTTGTTCAGAACGATCCGTGTTCCGACCGCAACCTTCTTCAGAAGGATATCCTTCTGGATTTTTTTTGCTACGGCATCTTCAGGGATATCGAAATTCTCAGAATGGAACAAGTAGTCCTCCTTGTTCACTGATATGCCATAGTTGAATCCGGCCCGGAGCGAGATCAGGTAGGATCCTGTAATGCTGTTGGATTCAAAACTGGCGATCAGTTCATTCTTGTTGTTGTCGATAATCTCGATGGTGGCCTGCAAGGGCTCGAGGGTAATGGCATCCAGTATCACACCGGATAAAATGGTGTTTTGCTCAATTTTCGGTTCCAGGTCTGTAACCATCACCGGTCTTGCCCTATAGGCGAGCAGCTCGTTCTCTCCCTGACTGATCATAGGTTTGGCCGCACCCAGGAAGGTGATGATGTAAAGGTCCTGACCCCCATATCCATCGGCTTTCTTTGAAGAATAGTACCCCCTTTGCCCGGAAGCCGCCATGGTGAAAAAAACGTCATCGTCGGGTGTGTTCACCGGATAACCCAGGTTGACGGGATTGTCCCACTTGCCATCCCTGAATTCCGACTTGAATATGTCATATCCCCCCATGGTATTGTGGCCTTTGGAGCTGAAATAGAGCGTCCGGCCATCAGGCGTAATGAACACGCTTTCTTCATCATATGGGGTATTGATGGCGGCACCGATGTTCATTCCTTTCGTCCAGCGGTCCCTGTCATCTTTCTTGCTGAAAAAAATATCCAGGCCACCATAGCCATCTTCACGAATAGAGGTGAAATAAAGGGTTCTTTTGTCGAATGTCAGCGATGCCGATGACTGCTTCAGCCCTCCGTTGATTTCGTTCGGGAGCTTTGATGGATTCTTGTACTGGTTCCCCACCAGGGGGCATTCATACAAATCATTACCTCCTGCTGACTTGTAAATATAAAGAATGAGCCCGTCAGACGAAATACCTGCAGTGGCATCATGGTTATTGCTGTTCAGATCATAGGCATTGTCGGGCACACTCCAGGTGCCACCCTTGTAGTAGGTAACATAAATATCCTCAAAGTAATAGGAATCCTTATCCCGCTCACCACCTGTCGTGTTCTCCCGTGAAGAGGTGAACATGATCATGTCTTCCTCAGGTACGACCAATGGTGAATAATCAGGATAGGAGGAGTTGACGGTAGATCCCAGGTTGTCAACGAATACCCTGACGGGATGCCCGACCATTTCCTTGGCCGTTTCACATTCCTGAACCCTTTTATCAATCAATTCAGCCTGTTCGGTGAGTCTTTCGGGAGTCAGCGAATTTTTGTGTTCAGTGTACTGGGCAATGGCCTTGTCAAATTCATAGTTCAGGTGGTAAGCGCGTGCGAGGAGATAATGAATGTCATTGTATTCGAGTTCCAGGCTGATCCGCGGATCAAGCTCATATGCCCTCTCAAGGTATCTGATGGCTTCTGTTTTATCATTATGCCACAGGTAACACCTGCCGATCTTATAATTCAGCAAAGAGTTGTCCGGGTTGAATTTCTGGGCTTTCATGTAGGCGTCAATGGCAAAATCGACCATGCCGGGACCCTGATCCCAGTATTTGTCTCCCTCCTTGATAGCACTCAATGCATCACTGAGCTCATTTCTGTTGTTCGGGAACTGGTATTTGGAAAACTCCACACTCTGGGATGAAACATCCCTCAGGCCCAATCCGATGAACAGGATGAGCAAAAAGGTATTCCTCAGGTTCATGTATATCACTTTGATCGTTATTTACATTGTTCGTTCACGTATGAATCCGCCTGTTCAACTCCAAGGGAGAGGGCCTTGCTCCAATCCCGGCACGCTCCCTCATTGTCACGCATCATCTCCCGTGCGATTCCCCTGTTCAGGTATGCTTCTCCATATCTGGGATCCAGCTTGATCGCCTCATTGTAGTCGGAAATGGCGCCTTCGAAGTTACCCAGCATATACCTTGTATTACCCCGGTTGTTGAGTGCCCTGACATACTCAGGACTGAGGCTGAGGGCTCCTGTGAAGTCCGCCTCGGCTCCTTCATAATCGCCTGCCTGGAATTTCGCTTTTCCACGGTTGTTGAACGCGAGGTGATATTCAGGATCCACCCGGATGGCTGCCGTATAATCCTCAATGGCCGCTTCCATGTCGCCAAGCAGCTCATGAACCATTCCCATGTTGTTAAAGGCAAAGGAAAGCTTGGGATCGACCGACGTAGCCTTCCGGAAGTCATCCAGGGCCTTCTGATATTCTTTCAGTTTCAGATAGGTGCTGCCCCTGTCATTATATGCATAGGCATACCCGGGTTCAGCCTCAATGGCCTTATTGAAATCATCCAGCGCCTCCTGGTACTTGCCGGATTCAAAATATATGCAGCCCCTGTGGTAATATGCTTTTGCGAATTTGGAGTCTTCCGCTAAAGCGACCGACAAATCTTCAAGCGCTTTCTGCGCGTTTTCCATCCTCGCATGCGCAAGCGCCCTTCCCAGATAGGCTTTGGCCGTCGGTCGTATGTTGATCACCCTGTTGAAATCCTCCAGGGCGCCCTCCGGATTGTTCAGGTGAAGACGTATGCAACCCCTGTTGTATATGGCCTTGCTGAACTCCGGATTGAGCTGGATCGCTTTGTTGAAGTCGGCGATGGCTTCTGCATACTGCCCGTCTTCTGCCTGGGCAAGCCCGTCATTATACACCTTGTTCGCCATCTGATTGTTGTCATAGAGCTGACGGGTGGAATCTGCCACATTCTGAGCAGCAACAAAGGAACCCACCAAAAAAACACCTGCCGAAAGGAGAAGTATCTTCATGAAAAACCTGATTGATTATTCGCTTGCCAAGATATTAATTTTTTCGCAAACCCGCATGATGAACATGATAGGTATTCTTCTGGTGATCAACAGGCATCAATAACAGCTACCTTAAATCCTCCCTGAGGGGTTTGGCGGTATCCGGTTGATAGTGCCTGGTTCAAATAATCCGTCTGCCTGCTGCCGGCACTGATCCGTCCGATATGCGGACCGGGGTCATGCTCATTGCTTTACCACATTGAGGTAGTGCTGATAACGCTCCATTATCTCGATCACAAACCAGTACGGTTCATCGCACTGGCAATATCCGAATCTGACCACCGGGTCTTTGTAGTACTTCGGATTATCCTTGTTCAGGAGGAAAGTATCGACACTGTTCTCCCATACGGCAGGATCGGCACCATATTTCTCCGCGAGCCTGATGGCATCATAAACATGGGCATTTCCGGCGTTGTAGGCTGCAAGAACGAAACGGATCCTCTCCTCCGGGTCCGGGACGAGGGGCTCAAATTGCCTCTGGATGCGCTTGATCAGCTCCACCCCGGCCTTTATCTGCTCTTCCGGGGGTGAGAGTGAGTCAACTCCCAGCAGCTCAGCAGTCCCGGGCATCAGCTGCATCAGACCGAAGGCTCCCGCCCACGATCTGGCATCGGGCCGGAAACCCGACTCCTGATAGATCAGTGAGGCCAGCAAGCGCCAGTCCCAACCGATCTCCGGGCTGTATTTCCGGATCAATTCATCATATTCCGAGATGCGACCACCTGTAAGGGAATGATAGGAGCTGGCAGCCCATCGGGCCGTACGTTCACTTTTAAAGTATTTATGGTACAAGATGGCCGCCAAACGGGATTCCTGGAATCCGGCAAGCCATGTATTGATCTCATGCTGCAAACCATGCGCTCCCTTTTGGGTAGCCCATGCTATATGCTGCGGAAAACTGATGGCAGTACCTGCATCCATCCGGGAATACCTTCGCAGCGCGACCATGGCCAGGTGCTCATTGCAAACGGTATAATCGATCGTACCCCTGCCCACCATTTCGATCAGTTCCTCAGCAGTCGCCTCCGGATGCTCAATGATCCTTATCTCCGATCCGATCTCATCCGACAGGTGGGCCAGCCTCAGGCGGTAGGTCGTACCTTTCTGGATATAGACCGTCTTGCCGGCAAGGTCCAGGGGATTCCTGATCAGCGGAGCCCGGGAGGTATCCCCGGGCAGAGCACCTGGCCTGCGCTGCACGAGTACCTGGCGTGTCTGAAGAATCGGATGGCTGAAATCCACCCTTTTATTCAACTCCCGGGTAATGGTCAGCCCTGAGGCCAGCAGGTCGCATTCACCACGGCTCAGATTTCTGATACTTTCATCCAGGTCATTCATTATCCTTATTTCCAGCTTCACCCCCAGGTAATCTGAAAAGGATTTGAGCATCTCATATTGAAATCCCATGGGTTCCCCTCGGTACACAAAGTAATTGATCGTAGTGTACCGGGTGGAGGCGACCAGTACCCCCCGTTCACGGATACGGCGGATCACCGCATCGGTCGGGATATCCTCCCGGCGTAATGCCTCCTCCATCTTTCTCCGGTGATCCAGACAGGATGATACTGAAAGTATGATGAAAAGGAGAACTCCGGCCGCCGGGAAAAAACGCAGATTCAACCTTATCATGGACGTCCAAAATAACGATTTTTCCCGAATGGTATTGAGATCACCACCAGGAAATTGTAGCGGGCTTGTATGATCAAGCGGAGAATTATCTACTTTTACTAAACAAAATCTCCGTATCATGAATAAACATTTACTCCCCACAATAACCGCCCTGATAATGGTGCTGCCGGCATTCATCATGGCACAGACCGGTTCGGGCGTGTTCTCGGTAACCGGCTCGGGATACAGCTCCACCATCGTAACCGATTATCAGTGTGTCGGGATCAATCCGGCCAATCTGGGCTGGAAAAGGAATCAGCATCTGATGAATGTGGGTGCCGGCAACGGGGAGATATCGGTTTATTCTGAACCCCTGAAACGACAGCTGGTATCCGATCTTTTCAGTTCGGATGAAGCCTTCACCCCGGAAGAGAAAGAGGAAGCCGTCAGGAACTTCACAGGAAAAAAGCTCCAGTTTGAAGGAAATCTCAATGGCCTCGGCATCTCATTCCAGGATGAGAACATCGGCGGTTTTGCCTTTGCGGTAAAAGAAAGACTCTTCTGGGACTCCAACCTGAATGAATTGACCTCCGACCTGCTGTTCAAGGGATATTACTCCGATTACTTCGATTCTCTGGTGGTGGAGAATGGTACAACAGTGGGATATACAACCAATCCGGCCAAGGTATCCCTGCTTTTCGAGGACACTCATCTGGATGTACTGTGGTACAGGGAGTTCAACCTCTCTTACGGCAGGATCATTTATGGAAGTGAACGGTTTAGCCTTTACGGCGGTATCGGTCTGAAATACATCAGGGGATACAGCATTTTCAATTACAACTATACCGGCGGTGGTTCCATCAATGCCTATTCCGCTCTCAATCCGGTGCTGGATGTGGATTATGATACCTATTCACCCTCCCGGATCGATGGTAATGATTACCAGTCTGTCGGCAACGGTTTCGGGGCTGATGTCGGCCTGACGGCACGCATCGACGATCTGAGCCTTTCGGTTTCGGTCACGGATATCGGACAGGTCAAATGGAACGGAAATGTCTACGAAGGGGAGGATGCATTGCTGGAGAACATTGAAACCTCGGGTATGAATAATTACAACATTCTGCTGCTGGACGACAACCTTGCATTTGACAATCTGAAATGGGGGGGATGGAAAGGGCTTGAAAACAAGACGGTCAGCCTTCCTGGGGCATTCCGAGCAGGTGCAGCATACCTGTTGAAGGAACGGTTTGAATTCGGCACTGACCTGTTCCTTCCACTGAATGATGTCCCGGGATCCTATGATAAGGTACTGGTAGGGCTGGGCACACGTATTTCACCCGTGAAATGGCTGCGCGGTTCACTTGGAATCGTTACCGGCGGGGAAACGGGAACCTCGGTACCCATGGGCCTTTCCTTTTTCCCGGTCAACAACAGCAGCTTCACCTGGGAGATCGGCCTCGCCGTCCGGGATATCACCACCTATTTCTCACAGGAAAAGCCCACCGTATCCCTGGCATTCGGTGTGCTCCGGTTCAGCTTCGGTCACCTTGATACCCGACAAAGCATCGGTACAGATACAGATGCACCTGCAGACCGTTGACACAAGCCTCCAGGGTGAGCGGATCGGGAGTTGCCCCCGACCCCTTTTCTTTCATGTCACGTGGTCTTCTGGTACCTCCACACTGCAAGACCGAGCATGATGGAACCGTAAACCAGCAGGGAAAAAAATTCCTTCGATATCTCCCAAAATCCGGAACCCTTGAGAAGCAGCATCCGGATCACCCTCATGAAATAGGCAAAAGGATTGATGATATTCACCGCATGAGCCCAGTCCGGCATGCTTTCCACCGGCGTGAAAATACCACTCATCAGAATGAAGGTGAGCATGAAGAAAAAAATGATGAACATCACCTGTTGTTGTGTCCCGGCCATGGTAGAGATCAACAGTCCGATCCCCAGGGCCACCAGGAGATAAACTGCTGTAAAACCGAACAGCACCCATAAGCTGCCCTCCACCGGGATTTGAAAAAGAAGCCTGCCCAGGCTGAGCCCAAAGGCCAGTTCCAGCATGGCAATGATCCAGAAGGGGACCAGTTTGCCGGTTATGAACTGGTATTTCCTGACCGGGGTTACGTTGATCTGCTCAATGGTCCCTTTTTCCTTCTCCCTGACAATGTTCAGCGCGGTAAGGAAGGCCCCGATGATCGTTACCAGTATGACAAGTATTCCCGGAAGCATGTAGATCTTGTAGTCCAGCTCCGGGTTATACCAGAAAGAACTTTCCACGGAGATATGTGGAAGTGCGACTGTTTCTGAACCTTGTGGCATATGCTCCTGAATGAAAGCCATGATGATCCGGCGGGAATATGCCTGTGTCAGACCGGCAGCCGTGGCATTGATGGCACTGATGAGCAACTGGACTCCGGAGGATTCATTCCGGACCATCGCTTCTTCAAAGTCTGCAGGGATGTTCAGAATGATATCCGCGCGATCACTGTGAAGCTCCCTTTCCGCCAAAGCCATGGATTCTGCCACCCCGCGAAGCCTGAAAAAGGGTGAGCCTTCAAATTTTCCCCTCAGTTCCCTTGAAAGTGGCGAATGATCCTGATCCACTATGACCATATCGATGCTTTTCATCTCCAGCGTGGCAGCATATACCAGGATGATCATCTGTATCAGCGGGACGAGAAATATGATCGGCAACATGGTACGGTCCCTGAATATCTGGATGAACTCCTTCTGAATAATGAAAAGTATCCTATGCATTTACCTTCAAATCTTTATGGGTTGTAACCGATGTGACTCCTCCTCCCATCGGGCGGCGCTATGATGAAAGGCTCCTTGGGCCGGAAAGGCCGGGGGTTCCATGACAATGAAGCAGGCAGGGATCTTCATACAAACCTGGTTTTGAATCTCCTGACGCTTAAAAAGATGAATAAAAGGGTCATTCCGGCAAGGATCAGGGTCTCTTCCCATACGAATTCCAGACCGCTACCTTTCAGCATGATATCCTTGATGATGGTGATGAAGTATTTGGGCGGCATGAGGGCACTGATCCATTGGAGGATCAACGGCATGTTCTCCACCGGGAATATGAACCCGGACAAAAGGAGGGTGGGAAGCATCAGTGCGAACATGGAGATGAACATGGCCACCTGCTGTGTGCCGGCCAATGTGGAAATGAATATGCCCAGGGAGAGCGCCAGGCTGATGAACAGCAGGCTTTCGGACAAGAGCAGGGCCAGGCTTCCCCTCACCGGCATCCCGAAAACAAAAAAACCCAGAAGGAGAATGACCACCGCATTGATAAAGGACAATACGACATAGGGTATTACCTTCCCGGCGATGATGTGGTAGGGCTTCAGGGGAGAGATCAGCAGTACCTCCAGTGTGCCCATCTCCTTTTCACGCGCGATGGAGATGGAGGTCATCATGGCCGATACCAGCATGAGGATCAGGGCCATGGTTCCGGGCACGAACATATATACCCCCTTCAACTCTGCGTTGTAAATCATCCGCTCCTCTATCCTGATGGCAGGGGGATGTGCCGGGGCAGGTCTGTAACGTATTGCAAAATCCTGGATGATCCCGTTGGTGTAGTTCACCAACAGGTTGGCGGTATTGGCATCCGAGGCATCCGCAATGACCTGGACAGTGGCCAGGCCTTCCTTCTCCAGCCTCTTCCCAAATCCCTGTCCAAAGATGACAACCTCCTTGATGTGGCCCTTTTTAAAGGCCTCATCAATCCCGTCCGTTGATGTAAGGCTCTCATCCAGAATAAAATATCCCGAAGAAAGGATTTTCCCAGTGAGTTCCCTTGTGACCTCATCCTGTGACATGTCGAAGATCGCAATACGGAAGTTCCTGAACTCGTTGGTCACCACATAGCCAAAGATCAGCAACTGCGCCACGGGTATACCGAACAGCACCAGCATGGTCCTCCGGTCCCGGAAGATGTGGTTGAATTCCTTGATCACAAATCCACCGAAGCTCTTCATTTATTGAGGTTCTCGTTCGTTTTGCCTTTTCCGGGCCAGTTTCAGGAAAACCTGTTCCATGCTGGCTGCCTGATGTTTCTCCTTCAGGAATGCAGGAGGGCCTATTGTTTCGATCCGGCCGTCCACCATGATGGATACGCGGTCACAATACTCGGCTTCATCCATATAATGGGTGGTGACAAAGACGGTGATGCCCCCGCGTGCTGCTTCATAGATCAGTTCCCAGAATTGCCGCCGGGTGATGGGGTCCACTCCGCCCGTAGGTTCATCCAGGAAGACAATGGAGGGTTTATGAAAAACGGCCACGGAGAAAGCCAGCTTTTGCTTCCATCCCAGGGGCAGTGAAGCGATGAGCTGACCCTTCAGATGACCAATCCCAAGACTACGGAGCATTTCGTCCATTCGCGGCCTGATGGTTCTGACCGGCAGGCCGTAGATCCCGGCATAAAAACGGAAGTTTTCGCCGACGGTGAGGTCTTCATACAGGGAGAACCGCTGGCTCATATATCCGATATGCTCTTTGATCTGTTCGGTCTGATGGTAGACATCATAGCCGGCAACGGACACCTCGCCCGAGGTGGGTTTCGACAGGCCGCACAGGATCCTGATGGCCGTGGTCTTTCCGGCCCCGTTGGCCCCAAGGAATCCGAAGATCTCACCCCGGTAGACGTCGAAGCTGAGACGGTCATTGGCCGTAAAGCTATCGAACCTCTTTGTGAGATCCCTGGCACGTATTACCTGCTCAATGCTGTCCATTGACCATGAGTTCCATGAAACAATCTTCAATCCCCGGTTTGCATGATGAGAGGCTGATCTTCGTATGCCCCTTGCTCCTGAGGAAGGACTCCACGCTTTCCGGATCATCCTCCCTCAATGCAAGGTGGATCCGGTCACCAAACCGGTATGCCGAACGGGTAAGGTGAAATTCCTTCAGATGCCCGGGAAGGGGATACATCATTTCACTGGCGACCGCATAAAGCGGCCATGGAAATGCTTTGACCAGCCCATCCGGGTGGTCAATCCCCATGATGCGGCCGTTCTGGATCAACGCCACCCTGTCGCACAACGCCGCTTCATCCATGTAGGGAGTGGACACCAGAATGGTAATGCCTTCCGCCCTCCTCACAGCCAGCATCTCCCAGAATTCCTTACGGGATACGGCATCCACCCCGGTTGTCGGCTCGTCGAGCACGAGCAGGGAAGGGTTATGGATCAAGGCACAGGAGAGCGCCAGCTTCTGTTTCATCCCTCCGGACAACTTCCCGGCCTGCCTGTGGGCGAACGGCTCCAACGGCCCGTAAATATCCCTGATCAGGTGATAGTTCTCGCGGACCGTAGTGCCGAAAATACTGGCAAAAAATGACAGGTTCTCTGAAACCGTCAAATCATGATAGAGTGAAAAACGTCCGGGCATATAACCGGTGATCCTCCGGATCATTTTATAATCCTTCTGCGTGTCGTGGCCCAGTATCGTCGCACTGCCGCCATCCGGCAACAACAGGGAAACCAATATCCGGAAAAGGGTCGTTTTACCGGCTCCATCGGGTCCGACCAGCCCGAAAATCTCTGAAGGCCTGACCTCAAGAGTAGCTTCCTTCAAAGCCTGCAATCCTTTGAATGATTTTGATATCTGCCGGACGTCGACGGCTGCTTTCATGGATACCGGTTGGATTTCTGTTTCAACGAATCATTGTCCCGTTCAGAGGCTCTCACCTCAAATCCATATCTCTAACGAAAACGGCCTCTCCGGGCATACCCACCTTCAGTGACCCGTCGTTCTTCACACTGATACGCACGGCATAAACCAGGTTGACCCTTTCCTCCCGCGTCTGGATGATCTTGGGAGTGAACTCCGCCGTCTGTGCTATCCATGAAACGGTTCCGGGGAGGGTGTCGAGCCGGCCCTCCATCCGGTCGATGAGCACATGAACCTGCTGGCCTGTTCTCACAGAGGGGAGCTGCGCTCCGCTGATGTAGACCCGGAGAATCATCTCGTTCGTCCGTGCGATTTTATACAGCGGTTTTCCATAGGAAGTCACCTCACCCGCCTCGGAATAGGTTTCGAGGACCGTTCCGTGAAGGGGATTGACCACGCTGCATTTCCTGATCGCCTCATCCAGCTGCAAGACCTGGGTCTCCAGGGCCTCCGCCTCCCGAGCAATAAGATCATACTGAGACTGTGTGGCTTCAATCTGCTTTTCAATCAGCCGGAGCCCGGCTTCTGCATCATCGAGCTGCTTGCGGGTTGCAGCACCCTCACTGAAAAGTTTCTCCAGACGCCGGTAATCGATCAGAAGATTCTCTTTCTGCTGTTCCTGGACATCTGCCTGTGCCGATACATTGCCTGCCCTGGCCCTGACGGCCCCGATCTGGGCAACGACCTGAACCTTTTTCAAGTACAGGTCGGTAGTATCTACCATCGCTGTGATCTGGCCGGAATCCAACCTCATTCCCTCTTCTACGCTCAGCCAAAGGATCCTGCCATTGGCTTCGGCATAGACCCGCAACTCGTCAGTTTCAAAATTGCCGTATGCATCCGGCCTGTCGGAGGAGTCATTGCATCCTCCAAATCCCAAAACCAGAATCAATATGGATATTTTCACTGGTAAAGACCGGAATATTTTTTTCATATCGTTCGTTTTATATATTTCCCAGCAATGTAAGATACTGTATCTTCACATATTCCAGCTGAAGGCGGTGCAATTCCAGGTTGAGACGTGCCCGGGTCCCGGCATGCAACTCCGTGAGGTACTCACTCGAAGTGATCACGCCGTTGTCCAGCTGGGATGAGGCCGTCGCCGTGACCTTTTCTCTGATCTGCAGTATCTCCTCATCGCTCCGCAGCATTTCCCCGATCCTGTTGATCTCGGCCGCCAGATTCTCCATTTCTATTTTCTGGTTCAATTCAAAGGCAGCCCTTTCGGTGTCCACCATTTCTCCGCGTATCCCGAGCAATTGCCCTTCCTTGTGGCTCTGGTCACGGTCCAGCAGGGTCCAGGTAAACCGGGCACCCACCATGTAATAGGTGTCAAATTCATTGAGAAGCATATCCAGTGCGGGTCTTCCGTAACCCCCCTGACCGAACGCCATCAGCCTGGGATATCTTGAAGCGGACTGAAGTTTCTGCAAACTGGCGAGATGGTTCCTTCGAAGATCAAACAGCCGGTATTCAGGCCTCTTCAGAGAGGATTCATCTCCGCTCAGATCGGTAAACGGAACCTGAAAAATTGTTCCTTCCTGGATTTTCCCGCCGCAAAGGACTTCGAGTGCACTGCGTACTGCTCCTGCTGATATCTCCGTGTCACGGATCTCCTGTCTGTTGGATATCAGCTCTGCACGCAGTATGTCGGCCTCAGTTGCCAGCATGATACCGTTTTCCACTCCGGCCTCAATCACTGACAGCCGGTTCTCCAGCTCCTGTTTCACGATCAGCAGGATTTCTTTCTTCTCCAAAAGCAACAGAGTCCTGAAGTAAAGCTCGTTGATCCGCTCCTTCAACTCGTAAATTCCCACTTCAACCTGTTGCAGGTCGATCTGGCTGACGAGGCTTTCCGCCTCCTTTCTGAACCGGGTGGCCGCACCGTCATATACGACCTGGTTGATATCCAGTGATATCTTGTACCAGTCCTTTGGCATGATCGGAATATCAATACCCGGGAGAGGCTGTACGGGAACCTTGGTCACATCCGACTGCCAGGAAACCTGGCCGTTCACCTGCAACTCCGGAAGATATGACCGGTTCAGCTTTTGCCGGGTCAACCCGTCCGCAGCCTGTATCATTCCGGTTTTCCGGGCCAGAGGCCAGTTTGTAACAACCAGGCGGTGGCACTCCGTGAGGGTCAGGGTATCCTGCCCCCAGAGCGGCATCAAAGAGATCACCGCCAGAAAAACCATGATTCCGCTTCCTGTCCTCATCGATTCCTGATTGAATTATTGATGAAAGACGCTACCTCTTCGTTTCTCTCACTTATGAATTCATTGTATCCCGCCTCATCATCATCGAAAAAAATATGTTGCATGATCGGCCTGGCGACGAAAGGGAACACGCACAATGCGATCATGTTGACCATCAGGTGCAGGGGATTGAGAGGCCTGACCTCGCCCCTGTCGATCTCATCAAGGATCTGCCGGATGAAGGCGGCAGGATTGATGCCTGAGCCTTTGATCATCCCTGCCACACGCTGGGGAGACCGATTGAGCTCATGAATGACAAATCCGGGTATCAACGGATTCCTCCGGAGCATTTCATTATATCGCTCCGTAAACAATTCAATCTTTCGGAAGATCGGGATGTCTTCGCCTAAAATGCTCGTGAAGTCAGGCACGGCCTGCTGCAAAGTCTCCCTGAAAATCGCCTCGAAAAGCCTTTCCTTGCTCCTGAAATAGTAATGAAGCAGGGCCTTGTTGATCCCCGCTTCATCGGCGATTTCCTGCATGCGTGATCCCTCCATCCCTTTCCGGAGGAATACCACCCTTGCAGCCTCCATGATCCTCTTCTCGGTATTTACATCAGAACTTTCCATATTTTACCGAATTGTTTAACCAATTGCATTAACTATTTGATTTAATTTTTCAGTTTAATTACGTGGTCAAAAATAAACATTTCCAGACAGGAAATACAAGAAAAAATGAAATTTTTTGTACTTAGTTGAATTTAAGGGAGTAAGCGATTGCGTCCAGCTGCATCAGCAAATCCCTTTTGGGGGCATTGGGTGCGTAAACATAGACATCCAGGGTGATCACCTTGTCGTTTTTTTCATTCACCATGGTATAGCTCAGGAATGGACCGCCCATAAAATCACCGACGACTTTCCAGAGGCCTGAAGCCCTCATGGCATAGATGCCGTTGAAATCGACGGCCTGGAACTCAGGCCCCACCACCTCATCCGAAACAGTCATATATGAGTTGGCGGAGGGCCCGGGAATATGCTCCCGTGTGATGGCATTCCGGAAGGCGATGATCCTTTCAGGGTGAAAGGCGGAGGTATCGGTGTAATCGTATGCGTAGATGATCAGTCCCTGGCTGTGATGTTCTGTTTCCTGGCGAATCCACATGAATTCCCTGCCCTCTGAAGCCAGATAAAAACCTTTGGGAATAGTCAGGTAAAACCCGAAAGCTTCGCGGACTTTCTGTCCCAGCTTATGGTCGCCGAAATTCCCAAAAATCTCCTGTAAACGTTCTCTTTCCGACTTGATGAACTGATCGGAAATACCTTCGCGGTAATCGTTCAGTATCCGCACCAGACCGGTATCGGTAGGCGAAGCAAGACGGATGACTGTCTGGGGTCTGGCCCAGTAATCCTTTTTGGCTTCGACCAGCGGGCGTAGGATGCTGTCATCGATCTCAGCAATCAGGATGCTGTGATGCGACCTGAACATCTTCGTACCCGTAAAATTGCTGATGGGAATATGGGCCAGTTCGAACATGGGCTCCGATTGCGGAAGCAAGGCATAATCCCCCTGCAGGCAGCTCCTGATCGAGTCGCCCACTTCGCCGTCCCATTGCTCTCCGTTATCGGTAACCACCAGGATTTCAGCCGTCTTTCCCGATGACCTGGAAAGTTTTCCCTCTTTACTGCCGTCACACGACAGCATCATCAGAAATACCATAAGGTAAACCACCCTCTCCGTCAACCGGTAAGGATTTTCCATTATTCTCGTGTTTAGGAAGGTCAGGCTTTCTGAGCCGGTGCTCTTCATCCCCTGATATGGATCTTCAGTTTCTGGCCCGGTTTCAGACCCCTGGTGTTTCTAATATTGTTCAGCCTTTTGATCTGGTCAACCGTTGCACCCTGGTATAACCTGGCAATATCCCAAAGGGTGTCACCTTTTTTTACGACATGGTAAACGTATTCCTGATCCCGATTGTTGTTCCTGTTGGGAATTTCGGCAACCGGTTCTGTTCGCTTCTCAGCCGGGGCGGAAACCCTGAGTTTCTGGTTGGGGTATATGATGCTGGATGTAAGGTTGTTCCACTTCCTGAGACTCTCAATGGAGCATCCGTACCGGGAGGCAATATGACCCAGGCTTTCACCGGAACTCACCAAATGCCAGCCGTCAGACGATACTGCGGAGGTGGTCGTCTGGGTATCACTGACGGACTGTTTCGAAGGTTTTCCGGTATAGCCCGGAGAATAGACCACCAGCTTCTGTCCGGGACGTATGAGTGTGCTGCGCATGTCATTCCAGCTCATCAGGTTTCTCACACTGCAGCCGTATTTCCCGGCGATCACCCCAAGGTTTTCACCTGAGCGGACCACGTGAATGTTTCTCTCGCTGGCCTTCTTGATCTCAGCCAGCAGGTTTTCCCGCTCGATACCCCTGCTGGTTTTAAAGCGGTAAAGCGAATCTTCACAGGTGATGAAAATCCCGGAAAAATCCCTGTGAATTACCAGCGGATACTTATGATCCGCTTTTGCAGGGATAATTCCCGCTTTATAGGCCGGATTCAGGAACTGAAGGTCTTCCATCGGGACGTGAAGCATTTCCGAGATCTGGTCAAACGAAAGCGCATCGCGGACCATTACAGTATCCAGGTCCGCGTATGTGAATCCGGCACTGACCGGGCATATGCCGTGATCGGCGGCATGGTGGAGCACATAGGTGACGGCGATGAATGCCGGGACATATCCCCGGGTTTCACGGGGCAGGTAGGGCCATATGGCCCAATAACTCTTGCTGCCTCCCGCCCTCCGGATGGCCTTGTTGACGTTACCTGCACCTGAATTATACGCTGCCAGTGCCAGAGACCAGTTACCGTATATGTCGTGAAGATCACGCAGATGCCGGCATGCGGCATCGGTCGACTTATAAATATCAAATCGCTCATCCACCAAAGAATTCACCCGCAGGCCGTAAAGTTTTCCGGTTCCGTACATGAATTGCCACAACCCTTTGGCTCCTGCCCTGGAATTCGCGGTCGGGTTCAGTGCCGACTCTACGACAGCCAGATATTTCAGTTCGAGTGGCAGGTCATACCGGTCGAGCATTTCCTCAAACAAGGGAAAGTAAAGCTCCGAAAGCCCCAGTATCCGGGAAGAAAGTTCCCTTTTCTTCACCGCATAGAGATGTATGAAATCCCTGATCTGCCGGTTAAAGGCCATCTCAATGGGAGTCAGTCTGTTCAGCGCTTCAATCCTGGCTTCGTAAACAGAGTCCGGAAATGTGACCGCTTCACCTGAGCAGGGCGTATTATCCGCAATTCCGGATCCGGGGCCGAACCCGCCCTTCTCCAGGAATTTGACCCGCACCAGGCTGTCCAGCAGCGCCGCCACATAGGTGTCGCCCACGGTGAAGACACGGAAAGCATTGGTGTCTGAAATCCCGTGAAGTATTGGCTCCTGAATATGCGACATTGTTGCTGTGTCAGAGGCGATGGTGTCTGAAGGGGCTTGCTGCCCACGGACAATCGAAACGAAAAAGAAACCCGCAAGAATCGCTGCGCCGGATCGGGTCATAGAACAGTGTAGGTTTGTAGGGATCAGATTAGTAACAATCATTGGCAAATATATGGTATTTGCACCTGAACAAATAACCGTTAAAATGAAAACAATTAACACGAGCGGGTTGATAATTTCAGCCACCGGTCTGGATTGTCGCTGAAGGATATGATGATCCGGCTGACAAGGATCGCGCCCCTGGAAAGATCAAGCAGGGTGCAGGGAGTAATTCAGGGCGGCTATTTCTCCTTCTCGGGCTGGCTCTTGTCAGCCCCCTTGTTTTTCTGATCGTCCGGATTGCTCATTCCTTCCTTGAATTCACGTATCCCTTTGCCAAGCCCCTTCATCAGTTCAGGAATCTTTTTTCCTCCGAAGAGAAGCAGTACGATCACAACGATCAGGACGATCTGCCAGGGGCCAATTACCCCGGAAATAAAAAGTGATGCCATAACAGACTGGGCTTTGATCATGCAAAGATATGAAATCAATGGAGTGGGTCGATCTCACGGATTCATATTCATGCCGTACCAGATCAGGTGCAACCTTTTCCGGGACTCTCCGGTCTTTTGGTAACGAAAGGGAAAAACATCATGGTTTATTATTTCACAGGTAACATACGACTGATCGCCGTTTATTTGATCGTTGTTTTCTTTCCCGCATGGCTGATGGGTCAGGAACGAGAGATCACACATGAGATGTCTGCCGCCGAGGCGGCAATGAAACACCTGATCGGTAAGGATTATCGGGCAACGGATCCTCCCCCGGGTCCCGTGAGGAATATTGCCGAATTCGAGCAGATGCAGGGTGTGCTGATCCGTTATCCCTTCGGCATTTCCTATCAGCTCATCGCTGCAATGTCGCAGGAAACAGGATTGACAACCATCGTTGCGAATTCCGGTCAGGAGAACTATGTCAAGAGCCAGTATATTGCCAATGGGGTGAACATGGGCAACTGCACATTCCTGCACGCACCGACAGATTCCTACTGGGTGCGTGATTACGGCCCGTGGTATATCGCCTTTGGAAATGATTCGATCGGCATTGTCGATTTCATCTATAACCGTCCCCGGCCCGATGATGATGTGATCCCCCTCAGGATGGCGGAATTCCTGGGTATTTCCTATTTCGCCATGGACCTGGTCCACACGGGTGGTAACTACATGACCGAAGGATGGGGCATTTCGGCATCTACAGAGCTTGTATGGCAGGAGAATCCCACCCTGACCCATCAGCAGATCAACGACCTGATGAACGCCTATCTGGGTATCGGCACCTATCACGTGGTCCCTGACCCCAACAACACCTATATCGACCATATCGACTGCTGGGCAAAATTCCTGGATGTCGACAAGGTGCTGGTACGGGAGGTGCCTCCTTCCCACCCGCAGTATGATGAGATCGAGGCCGCGGCAGCCTATTTCGGATCACAGGTCTCGGGATACGGCAACTACTATCAGGTTTACCGGGTCTATACACCGGGTAACGAACCCTACACCAATTCACTGATCCTGAACAACCGCGTATTTGTTCCCATCATGGGATCATCCTGGGATGATGAGGCCATTGCCTCTTACGAGGAGGCCATGCCTGGCTATGAAGTGCTCGGGTTCACCGGCTCCTGGGAGTCCACCGACGCCCTTCATTGCAGGACAAAAGGCATTTCAGACCTGAATATGTTGTATGTCATACATTCGCCCCTGCTGGGCACTCAGCCCTTTCAGACAGAATACCTGGTTGAGGCAGAGATCACGGCCTATAGCAAAATGCCGGTCGTCAGCGACTCTGTCAGACTGTTCTTTCGGATCAACAGCGGGGCTTTCCAGACAGTCACGATGACCCACCAGGGAGGAAAACTCTATTCGGCAGTAATCCCGGGAGCAGCTCCCGGGTCTGAAGTGGCCTATTATCTGCGGGCGGTGGATGCTTCGGGGAAAGCCACCAACCATCCCCTGATCGGACATCATGATCCCCATATCTTCATTGCCGGACCGCAACCATATCCGGATATCCAGGTCAGCATCTCAGAACTCAATGCCTCGGCCAATGCCGGCTTCATAAGTACGGATGAGTTCGAAATCACCAATAACGGTCAGGTCGGGCTGACCTGGGATATCACCTGTTCGACCGTCGTCGGCGAACCTTTTGATTTAGCGGTGATCAAGGAAAAGACATCCGTAACGGAGCAATGGCTTTCAGTGGCTCCCGGCTCCGGAACCATTGATCCCGGGATTTCCCAGCCCGTCCAGGTTACCTGCGATGCCACCCTTCTCGATCCCGGTCAGTACGAAGGCACCCTGACCATTACTTCCAACGATCCGGACCAGCCCGAAATCCTGATCCCGGTCCATTTCACGGTCGATATCGCCTCAGGTATCCCATCGCCTGCTGAGGAACTTCCGGATATCACATTTTATCCCAATCCATTCACCGGGATGACCCGTGTGGGATTCACCCTTCCGGAAGATACCGATGTGAGGCTCGTCATCACCGACAGCCGGGGCAGTGAAGTCACTACCCTCCTCAATCAGTTCATGCAGCAGGGAGATCATGTCCTGAACTGGAACGGCACCAACCGGAACGGACAAAAACTGAAAACCGGGGTTTATTATTTCATCATGACAGGGATCAATATTCAGGCAACGGGAAAGGTCATCCTGCACTGACCGTTCTGAACAGCATCCTGAACGACAGCCGGTATCGCCTCATGCAACCGGCTGTTTTTTTTCCTACGGGGTAATGGGCCTATTTGCTATCTTTGTTTGGAATCAAATCAAATCATTATGAAATATCTTTTTTGGATATCATTGATGGTTATCCCGGGACCCTTGCTGTCCCAGCATTCGCTTCCCGGCATTTCTTCAGCCGGGGAACCCGAAATCCGGACCATTATCCCCGGAGAAGGGGAGCATCTGGATGACCTGCTCCCTTTATTCCAGCCTGACGTGCTGCAGACCCATGTGGACCCGGGCGTTGCCCCGGAGGGCGATTACATGTTCAATTCATCCTTCACCCATGACGGACAGCGGATTCTTCTGGCCAACGGCGGCACGGACAATGTGACCGTCTTCGACTGGGCTACAAGGACCGCTATCACCCAAATCGAGGTCGGGGATTACCCCTGCGATGTGGCTGTTACTGACCAATATGCCGTTATCCCGTGCATTTTCGGCAATGAAGTGTACGTGATCGACCTGTCGGATTATTCGGTCGCCGGAGTGTTTCAGACCGGTGAACAGCCGGCGGTGGCCGAAGTGAGCAGTGACGGGCACTTCGCATATGTCTCATGTGATATCGACGATGTCTGTGAAGTGATCGATCTGGTTGCCATGACACATACCCTGACCATCCAGAATTTCCCAATCAGCCTGCTCACCTTTTCCTGGATATCCACCGGAGGAAGGAATTCCTTCCAATTCTCCAGGTTCTGTGTCACACCCGATGGCAACCACCTGGTGGTGGGTGACGGGGTCGATGCCGTTAAGTTTTTCAATACTGCTAATGGAAACGTGGATTTCAACATCCCCGGCATTCCTTCCTGCTGGGTGGTCAATCTGTCAGGGAACGGCAATACCGTCGCGGCGATCAGCAAGGTCAGCAACCAGGTTGCGGTGTACCGGATCGATCTGGCCTCGCACACCATCACCGGATCCGTCACCGTGGGGGGCTATTCCCTGTCATATTATGATATCGGCGTCAATGCCGACGGCAGCAAGGCATACATCGGTATCAGCAACAACTCGAGCGCCCTGGTTCGTTTTAACACTTCCGACTACAAGATATTTACACAGGCATACACTCCCTTCTGGATCGGCACATCGCCCGACCATCAGTATGTGATCCATGGCCAGAACCGTTTTACCGTGGTCGACTTCGTGTCGGAACAGATGCTGGGCCAGTACTGGGGGATCAGTCAATCCTTCGGATGTGTTTCACCGGTGGCATTCGATGTAATCGGATATGACCCTTTGCGTTATGAGGGCCTCTATTTCTACGACTGCAATAACGTCAACAGCGTGCAATATCTGGGCAATGAGCTGAGCGGACTGCCACCGGAAGGAGATACCCCCTACCGGATTGCTGTTTCTCCAAATGGATCAAAGGCGGTAATATCCTGCTCATTATCGGAAAGTGTATCGATCATTGATCTGCAGGACTATTCGGTCGACACCATCATTGACCTGGGTGAAAAATGCGATGCCGTTGGGATTACCCATGATTCGCACTGGGCCGTCATGGGTGGCTATGATCTCAATACCATCAAGATCATCGACCTGACCACCAATGAATTCGTTGCCTCCATTGTCACCGGCCAACGGCCGATGATGGTGGCCATCAGTCCGGATGACCAGTATGCATATATCGGGAACCTGAAGGGTAATTCAGTATCCATTGTGAAGCTGGAGGGTGCAGCCAGCTATGAAGTGGCCGAGATCCCGACCGGCGTGATCGGACTGGTTTGGGCGGCATACGGCGTCAGGAGCAGTGTGGAGGTCGATCCTACGGGTCAGTATGTGCTCGTGGCGGCCAGCTTCGACGACGTGGTCCAGGTGATCGATGTCAGCACCCATCAGATCGTGGCCACCCTGCCTGCCGGAGACTTCCCGCTGAAGATCGCCTTCAATGCCACCGGCGAGTATGCCGCGGTGACCAATTACTTCTCCAACAACTTCACCCTGATCCATGTGGCCGGTGCATCTTCCTCAGTGGTCGGTACATTCTCCTCCGGGGGTACCAAACCGCTGCGGCTGGCCTACAATTCCGCTGACGACGAATTCGGCATCCTGAATTACGATTCGAAAACACTGGCAAGGGTAAATCCCCAGACCGGAAGCATATTGGGCATGGTATCCCTGTCAACGTACGGAAATCCAATCCAGATCCTTTACGACCAGTTGGGGAAGTACATCGTCCTTACCCTGGGTGACAGCAATACCCCTGGATTCCTGGTCCATGACGGAATGGCCGTTTCACTGCCGGCCTCGCCGACCTATTTCGATTACTGCCCTGCAGAACAAACCGCTGCCGTGAGCATTCCGGGCCCCGACAACGTCTCCGTGATCGAATACGGACTGTGGCCGCATGCGAATTTCTCAGCCGGTACCACATGGGTACAGACAGGCGGCAGTGTTGATTTCACAGACATTTCCGGCAACAATCCAACCCAGTGGCACTGGGAGTTTGAAGGCGGGACACCTCCCGTATCCATCGCCCAGAATCCGGCCGTCGTTTACAATACCGCCGGTACCTTTGATGTAAAGCTGGTCGTCAGCAATGCCTATGGAAGCGACTCCATCATCCGGCAGGATTACATCACAGTGGAACAAGCGGGTATCAGCCTCGATATCAAACTCTTTCTCGAAGGGCCTTTCAACGGTTCAGAAATGGATGCCTTTCTGAACATTTTTGGTTATATGCCTTTGAATCAACCCTATAATACTGATCCGTGGAATTACGCCGGCACAGAGTCCGTCATGACGATTCCCTCCCCCGATGTGGTTGACTGGATACTGATGGAGTTGCGGGAAACACCCGGAGATGTATCCACGGCTACCTCCCAGACCATGATCGCCAGGAAGGCTGCCTTTCTGATGAAGGATGGAAGCATCCGGGGACTGGATGGCAGCAGCCTGGTGGGTTTCAACCTGCAGATCACTCAGAACCTTTTTATTGTCCTGTGGCACCGGAACCATCTGGGAGTCATTTCATCTGCTCCTCTCACAGCAGCTGCAGGGATCTACAGCTATGATTTTTCCATTGCGGCGGATCAGGCTTACGGAGGGGTGCTGGCCCACAAGGAGATCGCTCCGGGAATATGGGGTGAAACAGGCGGGGATGCAGATGCCAGCGGATTGGTCGGGACACAGGACAAAGTGGATATGTGGATGCCCCAGGCAGGCAGCTCGGGCTACCTGAGCGCCGACTGGAACATGAACGGAATGGTGGATCATGTGGACAAGGTGGGCGTCTGGAGCGTCAATGCCGGATCGGGTTGCCAGGTACCCTATTGAATCCTGATACAGGGATATGTTTGTAGATGGAACTCATTACCTTACGGTATGGATGAACCGGGGATCGGTCTTCATGATCGACCAGAACCGGTTGCCCTTTGAATTCCGCATCGCAGAGTGCAGAAACCACCTGGAAACGTGCCGCGCCATCAGGGATATGACCGTCCGGGGGGCAGGGGCCATCGGCGCGGCAGCCGGATTTGCCATGGCCCAGGTGTTCCTCGAAGCCGATCGCACCGGTGATAAGTATGGTATCGATAACGGCCGCCGGCTGATCGAGAACACTCGCCCCACGGCCCGCGACCTGTTTTATGCCGTGGAACAGGTGTACCGGGCAGGGCAGGAATCCGTCCGTCATGCGCTGGACAAAGCCCAGCAGATCGCTACTGACAACATCCGCGAAGCGGAAGGGATCGGCAGGCATGGAAGCACCCTGATCCGTGACAACATGAAGATCCTGACCCATTGCAACGCCGGATGGCTGGGCTTTGTGGACTGGGGCAGCGCCCTGGCGCCTGTATATTTCTCGAAAAGGAATGGTAAGGAGGTCTATGTTTTCGTGGACGAGACGCGGCCCCGCGGGCAGGGCGCCCGGCTCACCGCCTGGGAGTTATCGCATGAAGGGATACCGCATGCGATCATTCCGGACAATGCCGCAGCATACTTCATGTCCCGTGGAGAGATCGACCTGGTGATCGTCGGTGCGGACCGCGTGGCCGCCAACGGCGATGTGGCCAACAAGATCGGTACCCTCGGAAAGGCCCTGGCCGCCCGGGAATACAAAATACCTTTCTACGTCGCGGCACCCCTTTCGACATTCGATCCGGCATGTGCCTCCGGCTTAGATATTCCGATCGAATACCGCGATCCGGATGAGGTGCTTTACCAGACCGGATTGAAGGAAGGAGGTGGCCTGGAACGCATCCTGGTGTGCAATCCCGGATCCTCCGCGCTCAACCCGGCCTTCGATGTGACCCCGGCACCGCTCATCTCGGGCATCATCACCGGTCAGGGGATCATCCCCGCCACACCGGAGGCCGTCATGAAATACCTGGAACCATCCTCAGCTTAACCGGGAAAGACAGTAAGCCAATCATATGGCTATTCAAATAGAGCACCACAACCGATGTCCCTGGCCGGGAAATGATCTCCTGATGCAGCAATACCATGATACGGAATGGGGCGTGCCGGTCCACGACGACCTGAAGCATTTCGAATTCATGGTGCTGGATGCCTTCCAGGCCGGACTGAGCTGGGCCATCATCCTCCGCAAGCGCGAAAGCTTCAGAAAAGCACTGGATGATTTCGATTTCAGGAAAATTGCCGTTTATGATGCCGGAAAGGTGGCATCGTTACTGCAGGATCCGGGTATCATCCGCAACAGGCTCAAGATAGAAGCAACCATCAATAATGCCCGGGCATTTCTCAAAATCATTGACGAATCCGGATCGTTTGATCACTATATCTGGCAGTTCACCAGCGGCCGGCCGCTCGTCAACCGCTGGAAAGAGCTGAAGCAGATCCCGGCAAGCGCTCCTGAGTCCGATGCCATGAGCCGCGACCTGAAGAAGCGGGGATTCCGGTTCGTGGGCAGCACCATATGCTATGCCTACATGCAGGCTGCCGGGCTGGTGAACGACCACCTCATAAGCTGCTTCAGGCATCAGGAGATCATGGGTGCATATCACCCGTTTCATCCAGGTGCAGGGGGATGACCTGCCCGAAAAGGTTCCGTTCCTCCTTGCTCAGGTCAAATATGGCATCCTTCTCATTCAGCTTCAGATACCTGATCCCCACATCAAGGTATTTCAGGAGAAGATGGGCCTCCTGTCGCTCAACGAACAGCTTGTTAAAAATATCCCTGATCCTGATAAACCGGATTGTTTCTATTCTGTGGCTCAGGCGTAACAGTGATAAAACAGCCAGAGTAAAAACACCATAAATACCGGCCGGATCTTCATCCTCCTGCAAGACACCGGTCAGCTGCACAATATAATCATCCACGATCCCCACAGGGATTTCCTCCAAAACAGTCGCAAGGGAATGACTGAATAATATCCTGCACTCTTCATTTTTCAGGTACACAAGATTTTCTCTTATATGGATCAGCACCTGAGGATAATTACCCACTTTGATTTCATGCCCAATGAGACTATCTAAATCCTGACATTTGGCTTCATCATCAGTTTTGTTTTCAATATCCGCTCTCAAGCCATCAGGTCTCTTTCTGTAGTTCTCATACTCAATTCCTATATCCTCAGAAATATCAGGCTTATCGGGATCGGCTGATCCGGTAAAAGGCCCCTTCGGGTAGCGAATATCCGTTTCCCGGAACAGATCCTTCCGGGCCAGATACCTGTAAAATATGACGAGAAAATCGATGAAGACCGGGATAATAGCCTCTTGACTTTCCCCGATTTCGTAATAAAAGCGCATCAGGGGCTCTGTGACTTCATAATATCGCTCCCGTCCCCGTTTAAAGGCATTGATGTACCCTAGCTTCTGCAATTCCGATAATTGCTTGGAAAGGGAACGCTGCTCTATGAAGCAATTGTATGAGATTGAATTACCGCTTTGCGGAGTACGGCTCAGGCTCAGGTACTGGATGATCTTCTGCTGCATGGGTGACAGCGATTTCAGCAGGCTCTCATAATAGGGTTTCAGCTTGTCGATACTCTTTAGGAAAGATCCTGACAATTCGGATTTATATTCAGCCCGGAGGAAGTCGAAAAAAAGCACTACCAACCTGTGGTTTCCCCGGGTGAAGTCGTGGATGGCCCGGATCTTGTCCCGCGCTTCATCAGTACCCAGATATTCTTCAAGTTCCGGGTATCCCTCGGCTTTTGCCAGTGCCATCATCAGCCGGACCGTCTCTTCCAGGGTCAGATTTTTCAGATGGGTAATGCTGAAGAAGTTCATAAAAGGCATATCCTCCCTTCGCAGGTCGTGGAAAAGCGCCTGGCTGGTGGCGATGAACGAAACATTACCGTTGGTCTGAATGAAATCACGCAGTTTCGCCTGGCCTTCGCGCCTGAGGTCATGGAACACCTGGTTTAGATTTTCTATGAGTATCAGCAGTCTTTTTTTTTCGAGGAAACGCAAGAGGATACTGCATGCCATCTCGTTCCAGTTTTGGGCAGGCGATGATTTCAGCAGGTCGAGCTCCCTTTCCAGTGATTGCAGTCTTTCCTTATCACGGTCCCACCTTTGCAAGGCAGCAAAGACCCGGTTCATGAAATCGACAAACGAGGCAAGGCCCACCTCATCTTCAACCATATAAGCGATTTCATAATGGTTCATCACTTCCGGATTGTCTGTAAACCGGTTATACAGCACCCTCAGCAGATGTGTTTTTCCGCTGCCCCTGGGGCCAACGATCAGGTTCTGATACAATTTCCCTGTCTTCACCGAGTCGATGATCATTTTTTCAATGGCATCGGCCAGCACCTTCCTGCCGGTCAGGGTCATCTCCAGCTTTTCCGGATTCTCGATCCTGGATTGAAATATATACATGAGAAGTTTATTATTTATCTGATTGTGATCGGTGTTGTTTTCTCCCTGGCCTTGACACCGGCTGTCCCAGATTTATCTGCCACCAACGTCTTACCAGCGGATACCTGAACATAAAGGTTCTCATACCATTTTCCTCCTTACGGAATAAATACAGGTCATTGTACAATGACCTCAGGGCTGACTTTGCATTGTTCTCGTCGACTTCACTATATGACTTGAGTTCATTGATGACACCATCTTCAGAAACATAATCTTCGTGTCTGCTTAGAACACTCAATATATCGAGTGATAACTGCCTGATATCTTCCTCATAGTATGTTTTTATTCTCGATTCCAGATGGCTGAATTCACTGTTGTTCAGGGGCGCGGAAATCAAATCATGAATCATTTTGTCAATATCCTGAATTGTAATGGTCTCCAACCCACTGATCATTGTCTGAATTTTTAGACGGTCAATGAAAAATGGCAGCCGGTTTGTCTGCTGAATGAGGTGATTGAACACATCCTCTTTGTTATCAAAAACGTAATCAGTCCCAAATAAATACCGGCACAATTCCAGGGCATCTTCCGGGTTCATTTCAAGCACCGGATACTTGATCATATTGTTCATCGGCTCCCCGGCATAGTTATGTTTTTTCTGGAGCTTTTCAAGAACGATATTCATCCCGATCGATCCGCAGAAAATAAACCTTAGTTTGCCGCTGTCTTCATACATTTCCCTGATCTTGCGCAGTGTGTCGAGCAATTCGGTGGCCTGATCCGCCAGTTCGTAAGTGGTGATGAAATTCCACAGCATCATGGGAAATTCATCTATCATGATCAGTATCCTTTCTGATTGTGCCTGGACGGCATCCTCCATGATCTTCTCAAGGATCATTTTCCAGTGTGACCTGAATGAGGGCATTTTGAACTGGCCGAAATCCTTTCCACCTATGAACTTTTCATAGTATTCCCTTGCCCTTCTGAATCGATCTTCAGAAACACCCCTCTCCAGTAATTGACGGTACAATCCATCCACAAATTCCTGGGGATCCCTCGCTCCTTCAACGAAATGAAGAATTGGCTTCCAACCTTCTCTCGGAGATTGGGTCATTTTCTTGAGTATGGATGTTTTTCCCATCCTCCTGAGTGAAGTGATGACCACACTCTGCCGCTCGAGCACATCCCATATTGCCCTGATCTCCTTCTCCCTGCCAATGATTTTTTCCATAACATTAAGTATATAATTAATGAACGGATTTCAATTCTGACGTACGTCGTTTTTGTCTTACGTTATAAATGTCGTACGTTTAATTTGACGCAAAAGTACAACACGAAATAACAAAAAGCAAGAACCCTGACAAAAATTTTCGGAAAGATCGTCGATGATCACTCCATCATCATGAGTTTGCGACAACGGGAACAGATACCTCTTGCTATACAGATCAGACAGACCTGCGGTCCGATACCCTGTAACGGAATGATGATGTCGCTGCCCTGCGCAGCATTGAGCTCCTTCCTTACCAGCGCCCTGCTATCCATCGAATAAATAGTTAGCACAAATCTGCCGTTCACAGATCCTGAAGGGACCACCAAAGAACGGTTCCGGACATAAAATCTGGCAGGGTCATCCTCCTCGTCAAACAGCGGATTGATCCCGGTAACCGGGTGGACCTGGATGCCTTTCTTCCAGGTGAGCGTATCCGAGGCCATTATATTGTTCACAATGAGCGTCACCTCGAACAGCCCCGGTTCCGGGTAGATAACGACAGGGTTTTGCTCCATGGAATATTCCGGCAGGCCGCCCTCGAAGTGCCATGACCAGCCGGTCACGGTTCCGGCTGACAGGTCGGTGAAATGCACCGGCTGGTTCACCTGGGGCTGAAAATTGTCTGCCGTGAACAGGGCGGCAAGGTACCATTCAGGGAAGCGGAACACGCCGGTATGTTGCACATTGTATTGCAGCACAGGGAGAAACGCTTTTTCCGGCCGGTAAGGAATGTTTGTGGTCCACAGGTGTATGGAGGTAGTCTGATGAGCGGCGTCTATTCCTCCTCCGGTAAGGTCAAGCGTGCCGTCGGCATTGAAGTCACCTGTAGCCGGATTCATGAAAAAGGTCGATCCCTGCACCGCCAGCGGCCAGCCGTTCAGTGGTGTTCCGTCATGGTTGTATGCATGATACCATCCATCCTCCGAATTGTCATCCCAGACAAGCTCCGGGAACCTGTCGCCGTCAAGGTCTGCAACGATGATCTGACAATTCACCGGCCAGATATACGGCGATGGCCAGCCGGAAAGGTATGTCCCGTCGGCCTCCCAAACATATATATGACACCACGGTATGGTGGAGGCCATCTGGTCGCCGGAAGCGATCTCCGGATCGCCGTCCATGTCGAAGTCGGCCACAGCTACCGGCGCATAGACCCAGTTAGAGGTAATTTTCGGCCATCCGGGAAAGGCAGTGCCGTCATTCCGGATCACATGGATCATACCGTATCCCGAGTTATTGGAATGGTCGCCGGCGATGATCTCACGGCACCCGTCATCATCCAGGTCGGCCAGCACGGGTGTGGAGTAGGAAAAGACCCTGTTGCTGCCGGGAGTGTAAGGGAATCCTGACAGCAGGTTTCCCTGCAGGTCGAAGGCATATATGCTGAGGTAGGATTCGGCTACGATCTCGGGCACAGAGTCTCCCGTGATATCACCCACCGCTGCCCCGGAGCCCGGGACATGGTCAAGATGCTGCGGCCAACCCGTCATGATGGATCCATCTCCCTGGTATACAAAAACTTTCCCTTCCGGCCAGGATCGCTCCGCCAGGATGATCTCCAATGCCGGATCCGCATCCAGGTTGCAGAGTACCGCTGTCCTGGCAGCACCTCCCCAGAGGGTCACAGGAAAACCGTTCACGGGCGTTCCGTCCCGTTCCAGCGCTACCAGGATCCCTTCGTTGCCCGTTCCGCTTAGCCGGGTGCCGACCACTATCTCCCCGATGCCATCGCTATCGATATCTCCGAACGAAGGGGCTCCATCAGCTCCGAACTGCAATGGCACCGGCCAGCCGGATACATCTGATCCGTCACAATTCCAGGCATAAATGCTTTCACCGATGACATACACCACTTCCAGATCAGGATCATCATCCAGCTGGCAGGCGATGCCGCCCCGCTGGGATAATCCCTCACGGGTCTGCGGCCAGTATGGTAAAAGAGTGATAGAATCGACAGGCGGCCTGATTGGCTTATTTTTCAGCGCATCGGAATGGATCAGCACATAGCCGGCTACATCTGCCGCATAGCGGGCCTGCCGGGGGAGCGCCGGATCATCTTTGTGCATGACCACACCCTGACCATATACCAACGAAAGGGCATTGATCAATAAGAGTATGATAGGATATAATGCAGAATGATAAAAGAGCCTGCAGGAAAGTTTCATCGCCTGATCATGATCTTTTGATGCATCTGTAAATCCCCTGATACGATACTGAGAAGGTACACCCCTTCCGGGATGCCTGATACATCCCACAAATGCCTGATACTGCTGCCATCCCGGTCAATAATGCTGCCGGCAACGCAGCGTCCTGAAAAATCAAACAATGAAACGACGGATTGACCTTCTGCTCCCGGCAGCTCGAGTGTCAGCATGTTGCCGGAGGGATTGGGGTATACAGCAGGAGCATCGGCATGCATACAATCTGTTCCGGTACATGGATCCACCGAAATGTAACCGGTCTTGGTGAGGGTGTCGGAAGCATAGCCCTCATGGACGATCAGTGTCACATCAAAGACGCCGGCCTGGGAATATGTCACCTGGGGATGCTGAAGCTGTGATACAGAAGGTGTTCCGCCCGGGAAGCTCCATTCCCATAAGGAGATGTTTCCTGAGGAGATATCGGTGAACTGCACCTGACCTCCGGTGCATATCCATGTGGTATCCGCATAGAAATCGGCCTTCAGGTTGTCTTCCGGGTCGCGGTAGACACCGTCATGCGAAGGGCCATATTGCAGCACAGGCAGTATGGCTTCAGCCGGATCCCATGAGGAGAATCCTCTCCAGAGGTAAATATGGCAGACGGTACTTCCTCCTATTTCAATGCCACCTCCGGAGATATCGAGGATACCGTCCTTATCGATATCCGTCACGAAGGGATTCATGAAAAAAGTGCTTCCCTGGACATGGAGGGGCCATCCTTCCGCCGGCGTACCGTCATGGTTATAACCCAGATAGATACCCATGCCAGTGTTATCGTCCCAGATCAGTTCGGTCATCCCGTCGCCGTCGACATCGGCCAGGATGATCTGGTTGTTCACGGCCCATATCTGGGATGTGGGCCAACCGGGGAGGTAATTGCCCTGGCTGTCCCAGACATGCACTTTGCTGACGGGTGATCCGGAGAGCACCTGGTCGCCTATGGCGACATCCAGCGAGCCGTCGCCGTCGATATCTCCCACGGCAGGCGGCCCGTAAATCCAGTAGGAG
The DNA here is from genome assembly GCA_016939365.1 of Bacteroidales bacterium. Lineage (GTDB taxonomy): Bacteria > Bacteroidota > Bacteroidia > Bacteroidales > JAFGHD01 > JAFGHD01. The sequence goes on from JAFGHD010000130.1 coordinate 43,952, forward strand.
GTATATTTCGGCCATCCGCTGAGGGGTAAGCCGTCGTTCCGGAGCACATGGACGGCCCCGTTGCCGGATGAGAGGGAGTGGTCGCCGGCAATGATCTCACGGTATCCGTCGGCGTCAAGGTCGGCCAGTACGGGAGAGGAATAGGAGAACACCCGGTCGTTTCCCGGGGTGAAGGGAAATCCGCTGAGGACCGTTCCGGACACATCAAAAGCATAAATGCTGTAATATGACTCCGCTATGATCTCGGGGATATCATCTCCTGTAATATCTCCGACGGCAACGGCGGAGCCGGGTACATAATCTATAGTCTGCGGCCACCCGGGGAAGGCCGTACCATCGCCGCGGTAAATCCCCACATAGCCGTTGGGATAGTTGCGTTCTTCAACGATGATCTCCAGAACATCATCATTGTCCAGATCGGCCAGCACCGGGGTCTTGGTGGCTCCGCCGGAAAGGTATACCGGAAAACCCGCAACGGCTGTCCCATCCTTTTCAAAGGCATTCAGGGCTCCGCTGTTGGCTGTACCTGACGAACGGGTGGAAACCACGATCTCGCCCTCCCCGTCCCCGTCGATATCGCCAAAAGCCGGTGCACCGTCCGGGTAATAGATGACGTTTTGCGGCCAGCCCGTGACGCAGCTGCCGTCAACATTCCATGCATGGACCTTCTGTCCGATGCAATAAACGATCTCTTCATCAGGATCGCTGTCAAGATGGCAGGGTATCCCACCCCTCTCGCTATCTCCGTTTTCAGTCACCGGCCAGCCGGGGAACAGCTGGAATGTATCTGCAGTGATCCCTGCATCTGCCCTGGCAAACCATGATCCGTCCAACAGGACCTTGCCGTTTACATCCGCCCGGCGCAACAAATCCAAGGTCCCTTGTATTTCTGTGATGTCCCTGACGGTCTGGGCACTCCCGGCCAGAGCCGATGCCATTAGAAATGGCCACAGCCACTTCCTGTAAACATGATGTTTCATGATCACGGTACCATTGAATAGTACCTGTGAAGATAGGGAAATATCCCAGATACATATACGGCAACGTTACTATTTATCATGAATTGATTAATTTTGATCAAAGCCCCGCCGGAATGAATAAATGGTTCGCCCTGGTCGATTGCAACAACTTTTATGCATCCTGCGAGAAGGTATTCCGGCCCTGCCTGGCAGGCAAGCCGGTGGTGGTGATGTCGAACAACGACGGCTGCGTCATTTCCCGTTCACAGGAGGCCAAATCGCTGGGGATCGGAATGGGAGTGCCGGTATTCCAGGTGACAGATATCATAAGACATCATGATGTCAGGCTCTTTTCTACCAACTACGCCCTGTACGGCGACTTCTCCCAACGCGTCATGAACACCCTGGCGGGCTTCACGGCAGACCTGGAGATATACTCCATTGATGAGGCCTTCCTGGCCTTCTCCGGAAATAAAGAAGGGCATCCCACAGATACCGGAGCGGATATCCGGGACAGGATTTTCAGGTGGACGGGGATACCGGTTTCAGTGGGCACGGGTCTGACCAAGACCCTGGCGAAGGCAGCCAATCATCTGGCCAAAAAGGATTCATCAGGCCGGGGTGTTTTTGATCTGACGGACACTTCCGGTCTGGATGATATCCTGTCAGGCATTCCGGTTCATGAGGTCTGGGGTGTCGGGGAGAAATGGTCGGAAAAACTTGAACGTTGGGGGATACGGACCGCCCGGGATCTGCGGGATGCGGATGAGATGAGGGTGCGTGATCTGATGGGCGTGGTCGGGCAACGGATCGTGATGGAACTGAGGGGGGTATCATGCCTGCCGTTTTCAATACGGCCAGAGGAAAAGAAGGAGATCTGCACCTCGAGGTCTTTCGGCCGGGCGGTAGTCAGCTACCATGACCTGGAGGCCGCCACCTCATCCTATGTGGCACGGGCAGCGGAAAAACTGCGCAGGCAGGAAAGCATGGCCGGATCGCTGCTCGTGTTTGTCATGACCAATAAATATGCACGCGGGCCGAAATACGTGAACTATAAAATGATACGGCTGCCCGTTCACACCCATGAGACAGGCGAGCTGGTGAATTATGCCCGGTCGCTGCTGAAGGATCTGTTCCGGGAAGGATACAGCTACAAGAAATCAGGCGTGATCCTGTCCGAACTGATACCTGTCGGGAACCTCCAGTCGGCCCTGTGGGACGACCGTCCGAGAAGCCGGGAACGAAAGCTTCAGGAAGTGCTCGACGGGATCAACCGGAGGATGGGAAGGGATAAGGTGAAGCTGGCTGTACAGGGAGGGGATGACCCGTGGAAGATGCGTCAGGAAAGCCTCTCACCCCATTATACCACCCGCTGGGAAGACCTGCCGGTGGTGGAAATGGACGACCTGCCCCTGAAACAATGATATCCTTTTCATTCATAAAACAATTTAGCCATGTGCGGACGGTTTTCCTTTTCTCCCCTGGCCCGGATCATCGAGGAGCGTTTCGATGTGAGGGTGGACAGGGCCGCCTACCGGCCCCGGTATAACTGCGCACCTTCACAGGAGCTGGCGGTGATCACCAACGAGGAGCCGGGGTTGCTGAGCTGGTACCGGTGGGGGCTCATCCCTTTCTGGGCCAAGGACCCGGCCATCGGCAACCGCATGATCAATGCCAAGGCCGAGACCATCACCGGCAAGCCGTCGTTCAGGAACGCTTTCAGGGCCCGCCGTTGCCTGGTACCGGCCGACGGCTTCTACGAGTGGAAGAAGACAAACGGCAATGCAAAAACACCCTTCCGTATCCAGATGAAGGATGGATCACTCTTCTCCATGGCAGGTATATGGGAGCGGTGGAGAAGCCCTGAGGGGCAGACGGTCCATTCCTTTGCCATCATCACGACGGAGCCCAACGCACTTATGGAAGGCATCCACAACCGTATGCCGGTGATCCTCCTGCCCGGAGATGAGAAAGCCTGGCTTTCTGGGAATGATGAAGCAGGACTGATCCGGCTGCTGGCTCCCTGTCCGGATGATCTGATGGAAGCGTTCCCGGTATCCGGGATGGTGAACAATCCCTCCAATGACTTGCCTTCCTTGCTGGAGCCGGTATCCGGTTGACATCATACGGCCATGAGGCTGCAGCCCCTGACATCGCTGTGGTCGAACCTCCCCAGCACCTCAAATCCGTCCTCCCTGTATCTGCCCAGGTCCTGCGTGGCAATGAAGGAACACGAATAGACATTGGCCAGGTCGATGACATTGATCCCGCCCGTATCCCCACCCTGCACGAGGCTCAGCGGATCGTTCATGTCACGGATCAGCACTTTCATCCATGGGGGCGTTCTGAATATACCCTTTCCGGAGGAGTATGCCTGGCTGAGCAACTCCGTCATCCCATACTCGGAGTGAACCTGCCCAATACCGAAATCATGACACAGGAGATGATGCACCTCTTCGCGCACCATCTCCTGCCGCCGCCCCTTCATGCCGCCGGTTTCCATCACCACAGCGCCGGTCAGCGGAGTGCGGTACTGACGGGCAAAGTCCAGAAGCGCGAACGTCACACCCAGCAGCAAGACCCGTGTGTCTGATTCCTGCATCTCACGCAGCTTCCTGTCCAGATCGTCCGTATTCTGCAGGTAGAATCCGCTGTCCGGATGCCCCGAAAGCCGGATCAGGCGCTCCGCCATATGGACCAGGGAAGAGCCTTCACGCTCCAGATAGGAAGGCAGCAACGCCAGGATGCAATAACCCCGCGGATCACCGTAAAATAACCTGAAACAGCGTTGCAGGGATGTGTGATATATCTCAGGATCCGGCACATGATGTCTGGCGGGGACGGTTCCCGTGGTGGTGCTGCTGGTGAAGATACAGGCAGCCGGTCCCCCGCCGCTCAGAACGGTGCGGGTCTTGAAAAAATCCGCCGGGAGAAAGGGTATCTCCTGAACGCTCCGCACCCTGCCGGGATCCTTTCCCAGAAGTTCGGCAAAGGAATGGTATACCGGATTGGCTTCATACTGGAAATGAAATATTTCCAGCGCCTTTTCGTTAAACACCTGCTGTGAGGGGATGTCGAACAACCACTCCCTCAGCAATCCGGGATTCTTACGGATCAGATCATTCAGCATGAAGTATGCTTTCTCGGGTCTCCGGTAAAGTTAGAAAATGTAAATTTACGGCAGGTTTCCCATGGCGATGAACCGTTCAGAAGTGCAGTCGGCAGTGATGATCATCCTCATCCTTCTTCTCTTCGGATGCAAGAAGGCGGAGGATTATCCGGTTGAGCCCGTGATCGTCTTCGAGGAATTCCTCAAGATCCTTGATCCTTACACCGGTGTTTACGAGCGGGGGGTGCTGAAGATATCCTTCACCGACGGGGATGGCGACATCGGCCTGACCCAGTCGGACACCTCCGAGAATTTCATCATCACCTACCTGGAGATACAGAACGGCGACACGGTGGAGGTGGAGCTTGAATGGTACGACAAGATCAACGACACCCTTCTTCCCATCAACCACAATGCCCGTATTCCCATACTCACCCCGGAAGGCAACAACAAATCCATCAAGGGTGAGATCGCCGATACCCTGTTCATCTACAACTTCACCTCGCCGTTCGATACGCTGCTGTTCCGGGCATATATCCTTGACAGGGCACAGAACAGAAGCAATGAGATCATTACGCCGCTGATCGTGAGGAAATAAAAGATTCTCACATTCGATTGTAAAAAAGGTTATCCCTTCGCTTATTCTTGTGGTAGTCTTTCCAATGCTTTGCCCACGATCTCCCCATGATCGAACGCCAGCTCCGGAAGGTTTTCCAGCGGGAACCATGCGGCTTCGCGGGCGTCGTCGCCGGCGCGGATGGCGGCATCAGCAGGAGCCGTACCCCAGAAAATGACCGAAACCGTTCTGCCCCGCGGATCACGGTGCAGTGCGCTGAAGGCATGCAGCTGCTGCAGTGCAATGCCTTTCAGGCCGGTCTCCTCCTCCAGCTCCCTGACGACCGCTTCTTCAAGGGTCTCGCCCATGTCCATGAAACCTCCGGGAAGGGCCCACCGGCCTTCAAAGGGATACCGGTCACGCCGGATCAGCAACACTTCCATATTATCTTCCCTCCGGCGAAACACCACCGCATCAACGGTCACGGCAGGGCGGGGATATTCATAGGTAAAAGGAGGCAATGACAATATTTTTTTGTTCTGAACCAATATTACATCGATCTGCTTTGTCATCCATGAAGCCACAACAAGGAAAAATCACCTGATCTCGCTTCCGGGCACGACCGGATCTCCGGGAGCGATCAGCGACAGTTTCCCATCGGGGTCCTCAGCTGTGAGGATCATGCCTTTGGATTCGATCCCGCGCAGGTTCCTGGGCTCCAGATTGGCCAGAAGGCATACCTGCTTCCCGATCAGTGCCTCCGGCTCGAAATGCTCCGCGATACCTGACACCACCGTCCTATGGTCCAGGCCTGTGTCGAGGGTAAGCTTCAGCAGCTTCTGTGTTTTGGGTACCCGCTCGGCGGTCAGGATCGTGGCCACACGAATGTCCATCCTGGCAAAAAGCTCATAATCGATCGATTCCTTGGCCGGCTTTAACGCTGCGGCTGAGGACCGGTTCTGCTTCCGCGTCTCCTCCAGCTTTTTCACCTGAGCCTCAATGACGCTGTCCTCAATCTTTTCAAAAAGCAGCTCAGGGGGGTTCAGTTCATGTCCTTCCGGCAGGATGTCCGCCGATCCGGCATCCTTCCATTTCATTTCCTTCAGCTGCAGCATCGAGCTCATTCTTTCCGCGGTGAAAGGGAGAAACGGCCATGCCAGCACCGACAGATTCGCACATATCTGAAGGGAAATGTTGAGGATGCTTTTCACCCTGGCTTCATCCGTGCGGATCAGCTTCCAGGGCTCGGAGTCGGTCAGGTATTTGTTGCCCAGCCGGGCCAGGTTCATCATTTCGTTGAGCGACTCCCTGAAGCGGAATGCTTCCAGGCCGGCGGCGATCCTGCCCGGGAATTCCGCCATCCCTGCGAGCACCGATTTGTCGTAATCATTCAGGGGACCCGTTTCCGGCACCTTTCCATCGAAATACTTATGCACCAGCACCAGGGTTCTGTTGAAGAAATTCCCCAGGATGGCCAGCAACTCATTGTTGTTCCGGGCCTGGAAATCCTTCCAGGTGAAGTCGTTGTCCTTGGTCTCCGGTGCATTGGCCGTCAGCACATAACGAAGAACATCCTGCTTTCCTGGAAAATCCTTCAGGTATTCATGGAGCCACACCGCCCAGTTCCGGGAGGTGGATATCTTATCGTTCTCCAGGTTCATGAATTCAAATGCAGGCACATTGTCGGGAAGAATGAAGGATCCTTCCTGCTTCAGCATGGCGGGGAAGATGATGCAATGGAAGACGATATTGTCCTTTCCGATGAAATGGATCAGCCGGGTTTCCGGGTCTTTCCACCACACCTCCCAATCCTTTCCGCACTTTTCGGCCCATTCCCGTGTGGCCGAGATATAGCCTATGGGGGCATCGAACCAGACATAGAGCACCTTGCCTTCGGTATCCGGCAAAGGTACCTGTACGCCCCAGTCGAGGTCGCGTGTCACGGCCCGGGGCTGTAGCCCCTGGTCGATCCATGATTTGCACTGCCCGTAGACATTCACCTTCCAGTCGTTCCTGTGACCTTCGAGGATCCATTCGCGCAGCCAGGGTTCATATTTGTCCAGGGGAAGGTACCAGTGCTTCGTCTCCCGTTTCACCGGGGGATTGCCGCTGAGCACCGATTTCGGATCGATCAGGTCGTCGGGGCTGAGCGATGTGCCGCAGCTTTCGCACTGATCACCATAAGCCTTGTCGTATTTGCAATGCGGACATGTCCCCGTGATATACCGGTCCGCCAGGAAATGCCGGGTCTCCTCGTCGTAATACTGCAATGATGTCCGCTCGATGAATTCGCCTTTGTCATAAAGGATTTTAAAGAACTCCGAAGCGGTTTGATGGTGAATCGGCAGGGAAGTCCTGGAATATATATCGAATGATATCCCGAAATCACGGAAAGAATCGCGGATCATCGCATGATACCTGTCGACGATCTCCTGCGGTGTCACACCCTGTTGGCGTGCCTTGATGGTGATCGGAACGCCGTGCTCATCCGAGCCGCCGATAAACAGCACATCTTCTCCCCTGGAGCGCAGGTAACGGACGTAAATATCCGCCGGGACATAGACACCCGCCAGGTGACCTATATGGATGGGGCCGTTGGCATAGGGAAGTGCCGATGTGACCGTGGTCCTTTTAAATTTTCCTCTGTCGTTCATAACCCGCAAATCACGAAAAGATCGTATTTTCGGCAAAGATAAGAATATCCGGCACTAAGAGGGGTTAAAGCTCTCGCTGCCTCGTGCTTGGACCATAGAAAAATGATCACTCCACCATATCTGAAACCGGATGACCGGGTGGCTGTTGTGGCACCGGCCGGCAGGGTGCCGGAGCTGAAGGTAGGCAAGTCGGCACGGGTACTGGAACAGTGGGGATTGAAAGTCGCATACGGGAAACATCTCTTCGGGACGCTTTACAGCTTTTCGGGCCATGACAGCGAACGGCTCGCCGACCTGCAACAGGCCCTCGACGATCCATCCATCCGGGCAGTGATCTGTGCCCGGGGAGGATACGGCAGCATACGGATCATTGACCGGATCGATTTCTCGGAGTTTGCCAGGCATCCGAAATGGATCGTAGGATTCAGCGACATCACCGTACTGCATTCCCATATCCAGAGGGCCTATGGAATTGAAACGCTCCATGCCGCCATGCCCTCGGGCTACCCGGACGATCCCGGCAAGCCATCCCTGGCTTCATTGCATCAGGCACTGTCCGGGCATAAGCTGGAATACCACCTGCCCATACATTCCCTCTCAAGGAGCGGTATCTGCCGGGGCATCCTGACGGGAGGCAACCTTTCGATCCTGTGCAGCCTGCTCGGCAGCAACTCCGTTCCCGACACAAAAGGAAAGATCCTCTTCATCGAAGAGGTGGGTGAGCACCTCTACCGGATCGACCGGATGATGTGGGCACTCCGCAGGTCGGGAATGCTGGAGCACCTGGCAGGGCTGGTGACCGGTGACTTCTCCGACATCAGGGATACAGCGGATGATTTCGGTAAAAATGCCCAGGAAATTGTCATGGAGGCTGTATCAGGTTTTGATTTTCCGGTATGTATGGGCTTCCCTGCTGGACATCTCCCGGACAACCGGGCACTGATCATGGGTCGTGAGGTCGGGATGATTGTGGATCAGGATGCCGCATCGCTTTCATTCGAAGAACATTCACCGGCATCATGATGACTGGTCTTATCCTCTGGGCCGGAACGGCCGATATACAATCCAACGTCCAATGATACCCGATAAAGATCACACCGACATGCGCCAGAAAACCGGACGGATGGGGGAAGAGGCCGCCGCCCGTTTCCTGGCTGATAAGGGGTATGAGATCCTCGAACGGAACTGGCGCTGCCGGAAGGATGAGATCGATATCATTGCACGGGACGGGGATTGGCTGGTCATCGTGGAGGTGAAGACCTATGCAGGGGCGGAATGGATCTCTCCTGGCGAAGCAGTGCCAAAGACGAAGCAACGATGCCTGATCCGGGCGGCCAATGCCTACATTGAACGGAAGGATATCCACATGGAGATCCGCTTCGACATTATTTCAGTGGTTCTGGCGGAAACAGGAACGCAGATCAACCATATCCCTGACGCATTCTATCCCCTTCTCTGACGGGAGATCAGGCATGGAAGACAAGCAGGGGAATCCTTGTATGGAAAAGCATCCGACGTGTCAGGCTGGGTCTGAACAGTCTTTCGAACAGGCCTTTCCGCTGCCATATCAGGGCGATCAGGTCCACTCCATGGTTGTTGATGAATTCATCCAGTCCCGTCAGCACATCCTCATGGTTTACAAGACTGAAGCGCAGGGACTCCTCACCGAGCTGATCCGTCAGTGCCATCCTGAGCTGATCCATTCTCAGCCTGTCCAGTGAGTCTTCGGATTCCGTGGAAATATGGACACAATGTACGGTCATACCGAAAGGCCTGACCAGGTCGAGCAACCGCGGAATGGCCATCATATCCTGTTCATCGAAATCCGTGGCATAGAGCACTTCATTCACCTGCCCGATCCCTCTGTATTCAGCCTTGCCGGGGATAACCAGCACGGGAATGTTTGATCTTCTGATGATTCGGTAGGTTACACTTCCCAGGATATCATCGATACCTCCGCCCCGGCCCTTCATACCCATAATGATCACACCGGGTTTGTATCTCGAGGCATACATCAGGATGGCATCATCAGGGGTACCCTGTTCCAGATGATAGGTCACCGGGGGTCTTTTCCCTTCATCAGGGATCGGCAATTCATCCAGGCCGGTAATGAATTCCTTCATCTGTTCCCGGGCTTCTTTCTCCATACCCTCAAGTACCTGGGCCATATTCAGGGGATATCCCCCTCCTTCCGTAAAAGGCTCCGTCCCGATCAGGGGATGGTAGGTGGTATGAAACAACCTGACTTCCGCCTTGAGGTGTACCGCCATTCCGACAGCAAACCGGACGGCGTTCATGGATGGACCGGAAAAATCCACCGGGACCAGTATCCGCCTGACGCTCCGGAGTTTCTCAACATTCCGCTCCTTCTTCATACCCACATCCCTGATCACCTCCTCAACAATATAGAGGGCGCGTTCCATGTCCTGCTCATGTATCATGACCTTTACCCCGGAAGCCACATCGGGCTGTAAGAGATTGACATTCGACAGAAAACTCCCGATGCCCTCGGCCTCCAGGCGGGCTTTGATCAGAAGTACACGCGAATAAGGCCCGGTAGCAATGTTGATGATCCTGTCCTTCATGGTATTGGATTTTTTTGAATGAACCCTTATATATTAAACGTTGACAGCGGCCACATTGTTACCTTCTCAGGGCTTCTCCAGGTTGATAAGCTCAGGGTATCGCGGTATCTCTTCCAGGAAGCTGCAGGAACCTTCCCTGAGATCGACACGGCAGCAATAATGCACCAAACCATTGGTAATCACCAGATAAGAAACATTCAGAGCCCGATTGTACCGGGCAGCCTGGTCGAAAACCCCCTGGTCAGGATCGACGCCGGGAGCCTTGCACTCCACCAGCATCAGGGGAATCCCGCTCCTGCTGTAGACGACGATATCAGCCCTTTTCACCAGACGGTTCAGCCTGAAATTCACCTCCACACCGATCAGGGTGGCAGGCACTGACTTACCGTTCACCAGGTAATGCACGAAGTGCTGCCTGACCCATTCCTCAGGTGTCAGGGTCACATATTTGCGCCGGATAACATCAAATATCTCTTCCCGGGTTCCGGTTTTCCTTATCCGGGCCGGGAAGGCAGGCAGGTTGAGGGCTGTTTTCATTCGGGATGATCCTCCGGGCGTTCCTTCATGCCGCCTAAGTTAAATATTCCCGGCCAATTGCTTCCACTATTTCCGGATCATGATAATTTCATACAAGTATTGCTCATCATTCGATTTATTTTTACCTTTGCAGCCCGTTTTTCAAAACCGGAAAGGTTGGACGTCCTGAAAGAGTATGTGATCCCGTTTCGGGGACTGGCTATCGGTGAACACCTTTCCCATTTTGATATCGGTGAGCCGTTCTTTTCATGTTTCGAACGCAGCGAAATCCGGAAAGGCAGTCTCCGTCTTGAGCTCCTGCTGGAGCGTCAGGAACGGCTGCTGATACTCGACTTCCGGCTGGCGGGGACGGTACGGGTGATGTGTGACCGGTGTCTGGAGGAGATGGACTGGCCCCTGGAAATAAACCGGAGGATGTTCATCAAATTCGGTGAAGCCTACCGGGAGGAATCGGAAGAGATCATCATCATCCCGGAACAGCAGTTCCAGGTGGATATCAGCCAGTGGGTCTATGAATTCATCATACTCGCACTTCCCATCCGGAAGGTACATCCGGATCTTGAGACAGGAGAGCCCGGATGCAGCGCTGAGGCGGTCAACCTGTTGAACAGATACCGGAAGAACCGCCTGCCCGATACCCGGTGGGATTCGCTGCGGGATATTCAGAATGACAAGCCTTAACAGGAATCAAACCTAATAGTTACAGAAATGCCTCATCCAAAAAGAAAAACATCGAAAACCCGGAGGGACAAAAGGCGTACCCACCATAAGGCCCAGGCACCCGTCCTGGCTACCTGCCCGGCTACCGGTACCATCCATGAGTACCACAGGGCCTATTATGTGGAAGACGATCTCTATTATAAGGGAAAACTGGTTGTGTCCGGCAGTGAAGGCAAGTAATTGCACTTTGCACCGGTTTTTCTCCCCCGTCAGGGAGTTCTTTCCTCCAAACCACTGATGCGAATCGGAATTGATGCCATGGGCGGTGATTTCGCTCCCAGGACTACGGTCAGGGGAGCGGTTTCAGCATTGGAAGCCCTCCCGGCATCTGATAAAATCGTGCTTTTCGGCCCTAAGGAACTGATCATGGACGAACTGCAGCGGATGGATACCGCTCAGTACGTGGTGGAGATCGTTCATGCCGCCGAAGTGATCGGCATGGGAGAAAGACCGATCCGGGCCTTTACCCTCAAACCGGACTCCAGCATCGCCGTTGGACTCAGATACCTGAAACAAAAAAAAATAGACTCCTTCGCCAGTGCCGGAAATTCAGGTGCCACCCTTGTGGGGGCCATGTATACGGTCAACAGCATCAGGGGAGTGATCAGACCCTGTACCTCCGCCATCGTCCCCAAGGAAAACGGAGGTGTCAACCTGATCCTCGACGTGGGTACCAATCCTGATGTAAAACCGGATGTACTCTACCAGTTTGCCATCCTGGGAACCATTTATGCCCGAAATGTACTGGGTATCAAGGACCCAAGGGTGGGATTGTTGAATATCGGGGAGGAAGAGGAAAAGGGAAACCTTCTTTGCCAGGCGACCTACCCACTGCTCAAAGGCAGTGCGGATTTCCATTTCTATGGAAACGTGGAAGGACGCGACCTGTTCAAGGATAAAGCCGATGTCATTGTGTGCGATGGATTTACGGGGAACATCGTCCTGAAGCAGGTCGAAGCCATGTACCGGCTCATGGTCAAAAGAAACCTCGTGGATGACTATTTCAACCGGTTCAACTATGAAAACTACGGAGGCAGCCCCATCCTGGGCATCAATGGCTCGGTGGTGATCGGCCATGGGATATCCAGTGAAACAGCCATCCGGAATATGATCCTCCTTTCCAAGGAAGTTTTTGAGGCAAGACTTTCCCAAAAAATAAAAAGAGCTTTAAGCAAGTACTTGGAAAATAAATAATTTTACCGCGCTTATTTGATTCAGATCAATTAAATGGAAAAGATCAGGGCAGCGATTACCGGTATTCATGCATATGCCCCGGATTACGTGCTCACCAACGAGGAGCTGACCCATATGGTGGACACCTCGGATGAGTGGATCATGGCCCGGACCGGTATCAGGGAAAGACGGATCCTTAAGGGTGAAGGTCTCGGCACATCGGATCTGGCGGTGAAAGCAGTGAATACCCTGCTGGAAAAGACCTCTACCTCACCACGTGATATTGACCTGGTAATCTGTGCAACGGTCACTCCCGACATGGTCTATCCTGCCACAGCGAATATTATCAGCGACAAGGTGGGTATGGTCAACGCCTTCAGTTTTGATCTGAATGCCGCCTGCTCAGGCTTTATTTATGCCCTGGTCACCGGATCGAAGTATGTTGAATCAGGAACTTACCGGAAAGTGATCGTGGTGGGGGCTGATAAAATGTCCTCCATAGTCGATTATGCCGACCGGGCCACCTGCGTGATCTTCGGTGACGGATGCGGGGCGGTATTGCTTGAGCCCTCACCAAACGGTTACGGTATCATGGATGCGATCCTGCGGACTGATGGCTCCGGAAGGATACACCTGCACCAGAAAGCCGGCGGATCGGTAAAGCCTTCAACCCACGAAACCATCGATGCAGGTGAACATTTTATCTACCAGGAAGGACAGGCCGTCTTTAAATTCGCTGTGACCAATATGGCTGATGTCTCCGTTGAGATCATGGAAAGAAATCACCTGAAATCGGAAGACGTCACCTGGCTGGTGCCCCATCAGGCCAACCTCAGGATCATTGAGGCCACGGCAAAAAGAATGGGGATAAAAAAGGATCAGGTGATGATCAACATACAGCGGTACGGAAACACCACCAACGGAACCATCCCCCTGTGCCTGTGGGAATGGGAAGACAAGCTGAAGAAAGGCGACAACCTCATCCTCTCCGCTTTCGGCGGTGGCTTTACATGGGGAGCCGTTTATCTGAAATGGGCCTATAACGGCTTGTCATAATCCTCACGGAACATACCGGCGTATTCGCTTTTTTTTCGATATTTACAGCTTCCAACGGAACTGGATTCCGTTGTGTTGTAAAACCTGCAGGCCATGCAAAGATTTGCAATCCTCGCAGCCGTGGCCTTAATGACGGCTTGCACCTCCCATCCGCCGGACTGGCAGACTCACTACGAGAAATCAGGATTTACAGCCACTCCGAGATATGACGAAACCATGCGGTATTGCCGGCAACTGGACGAGGCTTCTCCCTGGATCCGCTTCACCACATTCGGGCAAAGCCCCCGGCAAAGGGATCTGCCGCTGATGATCATCGACCGGCAGGGATACACCGAGCCCGGCAGGATCCGTTCCGCCGGCCGTCAGGTGGCACTCGTGCAGTGCTGCATCCATCCGGGCGAATCCGAAGGAAAGGATGCCATGCTGATGATGATGCGGGAAATGACCATCACGAAACAGCTGGGGGATTTGCTGGAACATGTCTCCCTGCTCGTCATTCCCATCTTCAACGTGGATGGTCATGAGCGTTACGGACCCTACTCCCGGATCAACCAGAACGGGCCTGTAGAGATGGGCTGGCGCACGACGGCACAGAACCTGAACCTCAACAGGGATTATATGAAGGCGGATGCTCCGGAGATGCAGGCGTGGCTGCAGCTCTTCCACCTCTGGATGCCCGATTTCTTCATCGACTGCCATACCACCGACGGCGCCGATTACCAGTATGTGCTGACATATGCCATGGAAATCTTCGGGAATATGGATACAGCCCTGACCCGCTGGCAGAAGGAGATGTTCATCCCCGCCATCACTGGTGGCATGGAACGTGCAGGGTTCCCGGTATTCCAGTATGTCAGCTTCCGGAGATGGCATGATCCGCGCAGCGGCCTCTATACGGGCGTTTCTCCGGCCATGCTGTCTCAGGGATACACGGCCCTGAACAACCGGCCCGGACTACTGATCGAGACGCATATGCTCAAACCCTACCAACAAAGGGTCGACGCTACCTATGAGATGATCCGGCTCAGCCTGCAATACCTCAACCAGCACCATGATACACTGCGGCAGATGATCTCCCATGCGGATCAATACTGCTCCGGCGTTGAATTCAGGAAAGACTCCGTACCGGTGAATTTCATCATCGACTATTCCGACAGCATTATGGTGGACTTCAAAGGGGTGGCATACGATGTGATTCCCAGCGATCTGACCGGGGGCGACTGGTTTGTCTACAGCGATACACCCATGACCTTCCGACTGCCCTGGTTCTGTCACAGCCGGATCACCAGGTCGGTGATGCTGCCGGAAGGATATATCATTCCTGTGGAATGGTCTGAAGTGATCCGCCGCCTTGATTGGCACGGCATCCGATACCACCGGCTCGATACAACTCTCACCCTGACTGTCAGCACCTACCGCTTCAGCGACTACCAGTGGAGCCGGCAACCCTTTGAAGGCCGCCATACCCTGACCGGCCTGAAGACAGAAGAGATCACCCTGGAAAAGGAGTTCCCCGCCGGCTCCGTCGTGATCGACATGAATCAACCTGCCGCCCGGGTGATCGCATGGCTGATGGAACCCGGCTCCGACGACTCCTTTGTCCACTGGGGCTTCTTCGATGCCATCTTCGAGCAGAAAGAGTACTCCGAAACCTATGTGATGGAGAAAGTAGCCCGTGAAATGCTCGCAGAAAACCCGGAACTGAGGGAAGAATTCGACCGGCTCAGAAAGGAAAATCCGGTCTTCGCTTCACAACAGTGGCTCCAGCTGAACTGGTTTTACCAGCGGACACCCTGGTGGGATGAAGTCAAGGACATCTACCCCGTGGGAAGGATCATGGATCGCGAAATACTAGGGTCATTGTAACGAAAAACACAGTTTCCCGGATCAGAATCCGTTCAGCTCCATGGTGACCGTGGGGATCAGCAGCAGGAATCCCAGCGCCATCAGGATCAGCATAAAAGGCCATATCCACCTGACCCAGCGGTCGTATGGGATCCGGGCCACCCCCAAAGCCCCGATAAGCACACCCGATGTCGGGGTGATCATGTTGGTGAATCCATCCCCGAATTGAAAGGCCATGACGGTCGCCTGCCTGGAAAGCCCGACCAGGTCGGAGAAGGGCGCCATGACCGGCATGGTCAGTGCAGCCTTGGCAGAGCCCGAAGGAATGATGATGTTGATGATGGTCTGGATGCCGTACATCACCCCCACCGTTCCCGTCTTCCCCAACCCCTCCATGGATCGTGACACACGGTACAGGATCGTATCGATGATCCGGCCGTCCTCCAGAACCACCAGGATACCCCCGGCCAATCCCACCACCAGTGCTGCAGGCAGGATGTCCTTCACCCCTTCGATGAACATCCTGGTGATGTTTGTGGGTGAATGGCTCATGGCCAAGCCGGAGAAGATACCCATGGCGAAGAACAGTGTGGCGATCTCCCCGATATACCATCCATAACCCATCACCCCGATGATCAGGAAGAGGATGGTAAACCCCAGGAGGTTCAGAACGAAGAAATGTGCCGACCTCCGGAGGGTGATCACCCCGGTGACCAGGAATAATGCGGTGCTGACCGGGACCATGGGAAGTATGGATGTCCAGTGACCGATCTTCATCTCGGTCATGGGATTGAGCCACGAGAATACGGTCAGGGCCGCAAGGATCACCATGAACACCAGCCAGGCAGATCGGGATGTCTCATAACGAATGGAATCCGGATCCGTACCTCCGCGTTTCCGCCAGTATTCATCGAGCTGATAAACCGGGGAGCGCTGGGGTCTTTTCCGGATCCTCCCGGCATACCTGAGCACCCAGGATATAGCCACCGCATTGATCACCACCCAGCAAAACAGACGGTATTCAAAGCCTGAAAAAAGCGGTATATCGGCAATACCCTGCGCTATGCCGATGGTGAAGGGATTCAGCACGGCGGCGGCAAATCCGACATGGGCCGCCACATAGACCATGCATACACCCACGATGGAATCGTAACCCATCGATATGGCCAGCGGCACCAGGATGATCACAAAGGCGATCGTCTCCTCGCTCATGCCGAACACCGCACCGAAGACGCTGAACAACAGCATGACCATGACAATGATGAGGTTGTTCACCCCCAGCTTCCTGAAAAACCAGACCTTTTCCCAGCGGGCCGTGCGTCTCAGGAAGGAGGCAATGCCGGCATCGATCGCCCTGCTCTGGTTCATGATCCAGAACGCCCCGCCGATCATCAGAATGAATACAATGATCCCGGCCTGTCTTTCAAAGCCCCGGAAAAGCGCGGCAAAAACCTGCCAGGTCTGACGGTGGCTGTCCATGTAGTGGAACGAGTCCTCCACGATCACTGTCCGCTCCACTCCGTTTACCACGATGGTCTGACGGTCATACGCTCCCCCGGGAATGATCCAGGTCAGGAGCGCAGCGATCATTATTATGTAGAAAATGATGACGTATGTGTGTGGTACTTTCTTCAGCATAGGCTAATTATTTCAATGCGTGAGCCGGATCACACTCCGGGAAATGCCTCCTTCCTCAACAAAAATATAAATTTAACATTATTTAACGTGAACGATGCAATAAAATACGAATCTTTTCGTACTTTAGTTGTTCGATACGAAGGGTTTCGTAATAACAAAAACGGGGTCAGCAGAGATGACGGAAAAGCACATCAAACCCACCGAGGCCGAGCTGGAGATCCTGCAGGTATTGTGGGAAAAGGGACCGTCCACAGTGAAGACGGTGCATGAAAGCCTGGATGGGATACGCAGTGTGGGTTACACCACCATTCTGAAGCTGATGCAGATCATGATCCAGAAGGGGCTCCTTACCCGGAAAAGGGATGGACGCAACCATATATACGCGGCCGTTCCCGAACGAAAGGCGGTTCAGCGGCAACTGCTGGACCGTTTTCTGAACGGTGTGTTCGGTGGTTCTGCACAGAAAATGGTCATGCAGGTTCTTGGTCAGTACCGGGCATCCCCCCGGGAACTGAAGGAGATCAGACAATATATCAAGAAGCTGGAGAAGGACAAATCATAAAAAGGATTTGACCGATGTTATCAGAGCATCTTATCCATGCGCTGGGCTGGACCCTGGTGCATTCGTTCTGGCAGATCGCGCTCGTGGCGCTGATCCTGAAAGGGGCATGGTGGTTCCTGCGCAAAGGCCCTCCCGGTGTCAGGGTGATACTGGGGTATGCGGCCCTGGCCATGATCCTGGCCGGAACGTTGGTCACATTCCACACTGTTTACAAGACTACAGCAGCAATGGAAACGGTGATAGCCGGGCCGTCGTGGATACTCCCGGGAGAGGCCGGGGTTCTGAATGCCGGCTATCCCGCACAGGAGCCTGTGGAAAGCCTGTTTCAGAGGGGGGGATGGTTCGTGCAGCAGTATCTTGATGAACTGGTGATCTGCTGGCTGGCCGGGATGCTCCTTTTCATGATCCGCCTGACTGGAGGCATGGTGTGGGTCGCAAGAATCAGGTCGCAAGGACGCAGGCAGCTGGGACAGGTATGGCAGGAAAGGATTGTGCGGCTGCAAAACAAGATGGGTGTCAGGAAAACCGTCCGGATGTACGGAAGCCTCCGCGTCAAAGTACCGTTGGTGGCTGGCCATCTCAGGCCGGTGATACTGGTTCCCCTCGGCATGGTGGCCGGATTGCCGGTGGATCAGATGGAAGCGATCCTGTTGCACGAACTGGCCCATATCAGAAGGCATGATTACCTGCTGAATGTGATCAAATCAATCCTGGAGGCCGTATTCTTCTACCATCCCGCCTTCTGGTGGATCAGCCGGATCACCGATGAGGCCAGGGAACATTGCTGCGATGATATGGCGCTCGCTTGCTGCAGCGATAAAGATTCGTTGCCGAAGGCATTGCTTGCCATCGAAGAATCGCTGTCGGGATCACCGGTCATTGCAGCGGCCGTGTCGGGAAGATCAAACAAACTCCTAAATAGAATCCGCCGTATGAGAACAAATTCAGGTCTGCGTCAGGGAATGCCCAAGACATGGGCCGTCCCGCTCCTCCTGATGGCCGGGGTGTTCACGGTCATCCTCCACAGTGCATTTGCTCCCCGGCCGGCCGAACAGGTGGGTCCTTCATCCGCCGCCATTCCGGGAGAGATCCGCTTCACCCACACTGTTCTGCAGCCTGTACCGGCAGAAAAACCTGAACTGCCTGCAACCGTAATTGAAGAACCTCAGGGCAATGAAGCACTTGAAAGCGTTTTTCCTCCAGACACCCTGAAAGACCGGTCCCGGGGTACCGTGCAGATCCAGCTGGACAGGGAGGGCAACCTGGTGAGTGTGACCATTGACGGTCAGCCCGCATCAGAGGAAGAATTCAACAGGTATCAAAAGCTTCTGGGCAAACACGCGGAGGTGGAACAGATCGAAAAAGCACGGGAGGCCCTTGAGAGATCGAGGGAACAGATAGAAACGGCCCGCGGGCAATACCATAAGGCCATGGAGGCATACCGGGAAGCCCTCAGGAGATCAGACAGCAGCCTTTACCGCCTGCAGTGGATCATTCCCGGATTTCCGCATTACCTTCCGGATGAAGGCCTCCTGCTTCTGCACGATACGCTTGCCGCAGGTATGTTCCCGGATGGCCATATGCTGTGGATACCGGAACCCGAGGAGCCCAGGCTGAGGGAACTGTATGTGATCCCTGAAAGGGACCGTGACACACGCATCGACATCCTCCGTGACCGGGACATTGACCGGATCGAAGACCTGGCCGGCATTGAAGCAATCCGGGAACCGGAATTGTTATTTCATAACGGCGAGCTGTCCCATATCAAGGTCTTCGAAACGGTGGCGAGGGTGCAGCTCGTTCAGGATCATATTATCCGCAACGGGCAGGACCTCTACCTGGAGCTCTCCAGAGACAAGATGAAAGTCAACGGGAAAAAGCAACCGGAAGAGGTGAGGGACAAATACCTCCGGCTCTACGTATCAATTACCGGTAAAAAGATCAAGAGAAACCAGGAGATCGTTATTGAGGATTAGATCCCCATACCCTTGAGAGGCCACAAGTGATCCGCCTCACCCACCTTGCCCACTTCTCCGTCCCGGAGAGGGGGGAATTTTTCCCTCTAAAATGCCCGGATTGCAAATCCGCGCCGGCAGGAGCAGTTCACCCGCCTTGTCCTCCGAAGCTCTTTCAAACAGGACGATGGACGACCTGAATGTTGAAACCATGGCCTCTGGGTTGTTCATATACTGACAAAATCAGACTGTTTAAATTTGTAAATCTGACTTCCGTCAGTATAATTCAATTAGCTTCGATTTTTCAATGATAAGGGCTTTGAACTTTTCTTTCAGGTCGGTGGGCAGGAAACTTTGATCAATAAAACCAGCCCATTCAGGCAGGAGTTTTTTATACTTCATGAAGATGTTTTCAATCACTTTATGATTCATAGCGGCCCCTCTCATGGCAATCTGGAAATCATTCCTTGATATTTCCTTCTTCCTGCCGTTTAAATTCAATGCAACTTCTTCATCATCTTCTTCCACAACCAATGCTGATGCTACCAGATCGTAGGCAGGACATAAATTGTAATCCGTTCCTGTTTTCAACAAGGAGAAATTCTTGAGATGCATATCATTATTGCCAGTCAGGAAGCAGAAAAGAACTGTTTCGTAGAAATTGGTCACATCCAGTCCCGGATTGACGCTGAATTTCTTTATCGCCTTTGCTATTTGTTCGTATGATCCTTTGTATTTGTGCTCTGTAAGTCTCTCCGTCAACTGGCACATGTCTTCCATGTGGAGTTTATTGCCTTTTCCCCGGTCTATCCGTTTCGTTAAATAGGCCAGCTGACCGCTTTTCATCCTGATTAATGTGTGGTCTACGGTTCTGATCCCGCTTATCCCGGCCAGATGCATTGTCACATCTTCAATCTCGGGCAAATTTCGGTATGTCCCCGCTTGTGGTTTTAATATGTATTCTCCCCACAATCCTACAATTGTGAACCGGTCAGGTAATACCGTATCCCTGGTAATGCCAAGAGATAATTTGGGTTGAACCCCGGTTATGGTTTTATGGCTTTTTATGACATATACTGCCAGTTCGGGTATCTGTTCTTCAGTAAAATTCAACTCCGGAGGAGTTGTTTTCCCGAAAAACTTCCGGCAGCATTTTTCATGATATCCCTGTGACCCGGCTTTTGTTTTCATTTCTTCCGGATCAATTACATTGTAGCAGTAGTAACATCTATTGTTCATTATCCTCGTGAGGTTGTACAGATACTGCGCCTATGCAATCGTTACATGTTTTCAGAAGAATACTCATCCTGTCTCTGGGATCCAATTTCCAGTTTTTTTGCGCTATATCCAATAACCATCCTTCCGGGATCAGGCCATCAAAAAAGGGAAAAAGTACTTTACTGTGGTAGGGTTGTCCGGTTAACGGCAGTGTTAAACTTATCGACTCTGCTTCAGGATTTTCCAGATACGACTTTTCATACTGAAAGTAATATCCGTTTTCATCCTCGGTCAGTACTCCCGCCAAATCGTTGTACATAAATACTTTAGCTCTCTTCATCCCGTTCAGTTTTAACCGGGCCAAGTTCATGACCAAACAGGGAAAGCACCTGATTCACCTTATCCATCATCAGGGATTGTTTTCCTTGTTCCAGGTCCCGCACAAACCTCAGTCCGACGCCTGCTTTAAACGAAAGGTCTTCTTGTGTAAGCCCGAGACCCTTACGTTTTTCCTTTACAAATTGACTTAGTTTATTCATTGTTTATTTATACCCGTTCGGGTGCAAATATACTGATTAATTTTAAAATATACCCCTTCAGGTATAAAAAGTGTATTTGTCTCGTTATTATACCCTTTTGGGTATATTATTGGCGAATTTATTAAAACTATACCCGATCAGGTATTGTATGTCGGAGGAAACAGGAGGTGACTTGAGACATACTATTTCTTTAGAAATGAATGTATGAAACAGCTGTCATGATGGGCGGAAGCCCGCTGTCTTCTCTTGTCTTCATCCCCCCGTCCCATGAAGCTCCGTTCAGGGCAGGCCCATGTGGCTTCACACAGGACAGGCCCATGCAGCTTCGCGCAGGGCAGGCCCGAAGGCATGAGTAGGTGTGAGATCGGTTTATATCAACCTGGAAAGTAGTAATTTTAAAACAATAATTTCAATTACCCTGCCCAGGGTGCCCAGTGAAAAGTTAAAAGTTCATAAAGTAAAAAGATAGCTGTGTGTCAATATTTAAGCAGCCCGGGTGCTTTAAACTTTTCACTTTATAAACTTTCTACTCGTCATAGGGCAGGCCCATGCAGCTTTGCGCAGGATAAATCCATCTGACCGGCAGATGACCGGCTCACATAGATTTTGTAAATTTGAAAATGCATAGGCTGACCAATGAAGACCGACGGATTTCAGAGGTATATATTCAGCAGTTACTCCAGGGATGCGGATCTGCCCGAAGTGATCATTGCCCGGCAGGTGATATTGTTCGGCGAGTTCGGCGACATGATTCTGATGACCAGAAGATTGGATCGTGCACTGATCCAAAGTGTGCTGAACTCACTGAAACAGTCAAACCGGTTCCAGAAAAGGATAAACTTTGTTCAAAAAGTAATTCTGGACGAATGAAGGGCTTTGATCCTGATTACATGCCTGAACCAACGAGGAAGGTTTTCAGAAAGCTCTCCGGACTCCCTTTTATCAGCACCTACACACTGGTTGGAGGGACAGCACTGGCCATGCAGATCCGCCACCGGTTATCAGAGGATCTGGATTTCATCCTTGATGGGCAGAAGCTCAGCAGCGCCTCCCTGAAAAGAAATATGGGCAGGCACTTCCCGGATTTCAGAATTATCAGGGAGGATGAAAGCGACCAGGTAGATTTTGTCATCGACACCATCAGGGTCACCTTCTTCTCTTCCGGGGCCGTCATGATACCCTTTGAAGTGAAGCCGCATGCCAGGAGCTATAAGAAGGTCAATATCGCATCACCCGAAATCATTGGTGTCCTGAAACTTTCGGCCATATCACAAAGAAATACCTTCAGGGATTATTATGACCTGTATATGCTGGCAAAACACCATATCCCCCTGGAGCAACTGATACGGCAGACAAAAGAGTTGAATCCCGGCCTCTCCTCCATAACCTATTCTGAAACAATGATCTACACGAGGGACTTGGCGGAAGATTCAATCGCAAACCATCTGTCGCCCGCTGAAACAGTAACCAAAGAAGATATTTCCGGTTTTTTTGTCCGGGAACTGAGAAGGATCAGAGATGTGATTTAAGGGCCATCCGTCTTTTCCAGGAAACTTCTGATCCCGGCGGCTTTCTTCTTACCGATCCCGTCCACCTCCATCATCTGCCCGGGTGAGGAGTTGACGACTGCCTGCACTGAGCCGAAACGCTTCAGGAGCGCCACCGCCAGACGTGCGCCAATTCCCGGTAATCCCTGAAGAAATGAGCTCCGCTGATCTTCTTTCATTCTGCCTTTTCGTCCCTTGCGATGTAGCGGATTTCCGGGATAAACCATTTGCCGGCCGGCAAGCAGCATAATATCGCATGTCTCGCTGGGACCATCCGCGATCAACACAGGTATCTGCCAGGCGACGGAAACGGAAACCAGTGCACCCCGGATGGCTTCAGCACTTATTTTATGTCCGGTCACGTATGGATTCCCTTCGATAATGAGCAGGGGAGCATAAGCGCTTTGCCTGAGCCGGGCACATTGTCCGAACAGCCGGTTCTGCACCAGCGACCCGATGAAGTCTTCCCTGGTCTTTCTCTCCACGAGTATTTCGTCATTGATCAGGTAATCCCCCGTTTTCAGGTTGTCAATGATCACCCGGACGCCCCTTTTACGGATCATCTCCGGGATGCCCGACCGGCGCTCCCTGAAATCCACCCGGATATCACAGTTGCATATGGGTTTCATAGTGAATCAAATATAGTCCATTCCGGATAGTCCGCTTCTCGGAATGAGCAGGTGGTTGGCTGTGTTTTTGCCGCGAATCCATGCATGGACTGAGAATTCGCTCCTGTAGTGGCCGGCCATCGATATTGTCCTCCGGAGCCCCTTGCAGGCAGGAGGAAAGACGACCTGATTTTTGAAACCATTACCAGGCTCTCCTCGGCTCCGCTCACCTCGACTCCGCTCGGTGAGCGCGCCTCCCGAAGGTCTGCATACACTCCTTCGGCGGGCAAACCGGCAGGCAGGGGTGGCACAATTGATCCCTCCTCTGAGGAGCCGGACTAATAAACGATCAGGGCGTATGGTACAAGGGTGCCCAGTGAAAAGTTAAAAGTTCATAAAGTAAAAA
>JAFGHD010000020.1 GCA_016939365.1 Bacteroidales bacterium
CTTCGACCTGTCTTCCTCCAGGAAGGCAGATAAATCGTTGGACAGGCAGACAGGCAAAATCAAACAGCATCAGTATATTTGAAATACTGCGGACAAAGATTCTGGGAGTTTATTTCAGATAATCTTGAGCTTTATACAGATATAATCGAACCTCTGGGTTATAAGGCAAAAGAAAAGAATGAAGAGTTTCTTTCATCATATTCTCAAATCATCAATAGGTTCACTAAAGAGTTTTCCATGAAATTCTGCAAAGACAACGGTGAAATAGATTGGATCACACTTGTGAAGTTTAATTCGGTTAAGTCTTGATTGCTGATATACAATGACAATCTCTCCTATATCTGTTGTCATTCGCATTTATGCTTTGTCAAATTTATCATCGTTTCGTTTGTATAAAAAAATGTGATTGCCATTTCATATATCTTTGAATCCTATTTCCCGGGATCAAAGCATAGCAGGAATGACTGAATTCAACGAAAAAATAGTCATCATTGGCGCGGGATCGATCGGCACGGCCCTGGGTAACATCCTGGCCAAAAAGCTGAACGGGAACGTCATGCTGCTCTCCATCGAGGAGGATGTGGTGCAATCCATCAATGAGAAACGGAACAATTTCCGCTATTTCCCCAACATCAAGCTGAGCAAGTTTTTGAAAGCCTCCGCCGACCCGGCGGTTCTAAATGGTGCCCACATTGTTTTTTTGTGCATCCCCTCGCTGGTGACGGTGGATTATGTCGCGGGCATCAGGCAGCACATCCCCGGGGAGGCCATCCTGCTGAACCTGGCCAAGGGTTTCAGCCGCGACCGGCGCACCATCACGGAAAGCCTCTCTGAAATACTGCCCAACCCGGTCTGCTCCTTCAAGGGCCCCACCTTCGCCCGCGAACTGATCGGCAAGATGCCGACGGCATTCACCCTCGGATCATGGGTGGAAGCCCACGAAAAACTCTTCTCCGGCCTCTTCTCCGGCACCCCGGTACAAATCGACTTCACCACCGATGTGCATGGTGTGGAGATACTGAGCATTCTGAAGAACATCTACGCCATCGGCACCGGGATCATCGACGCCCAGTACGACTCTTCCAACCTGCGGTTCCTTTACCTGACAAAGGCTTTCGCGGAGATGAGGGACATCCTGATCCAGTACGGAGGATCGCAGGAGACCATGTTCAGGTACTGCGGCTATGGCGACTTCAGCCTCACTGCACTCAACGACCTGAGCCGCAACAGAACCCTCGGGCTGCTGATCGGCAAGGGGTTCTTCAGGGAGGAGATTTCGGACCAGGTGCTGCTGGAGGGCAAGATCGCAGTGAACATCTTTTGCGAGGAGATCACCCGCGACGGAAAGATGAACTCGCATTACCCTATCATTGCAGAGCTGTACAAGGTCTTCCACGGCGGCTACAACATCTCTTCCTTCATCCCGAACATCCTGAAGCAGGATGAATCATTATGACCCCCCAGCCTTTTATCTGGTTTTGCTGAATCTCTGCGAACTCTGCGCCTCTGCGTGGTATTTAAGGATTTCCGAAACCTGAATATTCCATCAGAGATTATTCACGATTCTTTGAATACCCTGCTTTATCAATACATCATTGAAAT
This sequence comes from Bacteroidales bacterium, assembly GCA_016939365.1. Taxonomy (GTDB): domain Bacteria; phylum Bacteroidota; class Bacteroidia; order Bacteroidales; family JAFGHD01; genus JAFGHD01. The sequence continues at coordinate 1,603 of JAFGHD010000020.1, forward strand.
TGATCAGCAAACCCAGTTTAATGCCGGTTATCCGGAGATATGTAAGCAATTGCTTCTGGTGCACCGGTGCTATTGTTTCAACAGATTTGATTTCAATGATTACCTTGTTTTCATCGATGATATCCGCCCTGAATCCAACCTCCATTTTAATACCCTCATAAACTACAGGGATAGGTTGCTGACGTGTAAATTTCAAGCCGGTTTTCGCAAGCTCATAAGAAAGTTATTTCTTCATAGACAGATTCAAAAAGACCCGGGCCAAGTGCCTTGTGAATATGATAACAGAGATCGACGATCACACCAGATATTTCGTTCTCATGCATAGCCTGATTTTTCATAATTTCCGGATAACCAATTTTTCACGCAGAGGCGCAAAGGGTGCAGAGAAATTAAGGTGACATTATTAATCTACATCGAAGATCAGTTTTGGATCATTGAAGAAAGAGATGTTCCTGCGGATCATGTCGTCGTCCCAGTCCCACCATTGGAGGGCCAGAAGCTTTTGCCGTGTGATTTCGTCGAAGCGGTAGCGGTGGTGGGCGGCCGGGCTGCCGATCACGATGGAATAAGGTTCGACATCCTTTGTCACGAGTGCGTTCGCCCCGATGACGGCGCCGTCCCCCACCCTGACGCCGGCCAGTATGACCGCCCCGGTACCGATCCAGACGTCGTTGCCGATAACGCAGGGCTGCGTTACCTCCTCAGCAAAAGGTTTCTTTTCATTCACGAAGCCGTATTTAGGGTCGTATGCAAAGGGGTGGCTGCTGACCCAGGCAGTGGGATGGTTGCCCAGGCCGATCCGGACGTGGTAGGCGATGGAGCAGAACCGCCCGATGGAGGCCGTGTTCCTGTCGACCAGGCAATATTTTCCGATGTAGGTATATTTGCCGATGTGTCCGGCCTGGATGTGCGATCCATACTCAAGGGTAACGCCTCTCTCCATTTTCACACGTCTTGAAAGGGAAGCTGCCTTGATGGTGCAGGAGGGATGGTTGATCCGCAGCCAGATTTTCCAGAGAGCTTGAGCGAGCATAAGTTAAAATTACAATTCTTTTTCGAGCACCTGGGTGATGCGTCCTGCCGTTTGCCCGTCCCAGAGGGCGGGAACCGATCCTTTTTTCCATGTACCATCCATGGCTTTGTGCACCAGTTCCAGGATGCGGACGGTGGAGACACCTGCCAGCTCATTGGTGCCCTTTTCGACGGTGACAGGCCGTTCGGTGTTCTCCCTGATGGTGATGCAGGGCACACCATAGACAGTGGTTTCCTCCTGTATCCCCCCGCTGTCGGTCATCACGAAAAAGGCATCCCTGACCAGGCGGCTGAAGTCGAAATATCCCAGTGGATCCGTCATGATCAATCCACTCATTCCCCGGACCTTCGCCTCCAGTCCCAGTGAGGATATCCTGTGAAAGGTGCGGGGATGGACGGGAAACACCACCGGCAGTTTCTTCTGTATCTCACCCAGGGCCTCAAGTATGGCGAACAGCGACTCATAGGCATCCACGTTGGACGGGCGATGGAGGGTAAGGACTGCATATTTGCCGTGTCTGAGTGACAGACGATCCAGGACGTTAGAGGCGCTGATCTGCGGCTGGAATTTCATCAGGGTGTCGATCATCACATTCCCGACCAGGAATATCCTGTGACCGGGTATGCCTTCCGTGCGGAGGTTTTCGACAGCATCTGCCGAGGGTGGAAGCAGAATATCGGCGATGGCATCGGTCACCAGCCTGTTGATCTCTTCCGGCATGGAATGGTCGCGGCTGCGTATGCCCGCTTCCACATGGACGATGCGGATACCCTTCTTGACGGCCACAAGGCTGCAGGCCATGGTGGAGTTCACGTCACCGACCACCAGAATCGCCCCGGGCTTGTCCCGGTCGGTGTATTCATCGAATTTCTCCATGATGGCAGCCACCTGCGCCGCCTGTGATCCGGATCCGACGTTCAGAAAAGCATCGGGCTCCGGTATCTGCAGCTCCCTGAAGAAACTCTCCGACATGGAGTAGTCATAATGCTGCCCGGTATGCAGCAGTACAGGGTCCAGGACTGCCGAACGTTTCATGCTTTCAATGATCGGGGCGATCTTGACGAAATTCGGTCTCGCCCCCACCACGTTGACCACCCTGATCTTTCCTTTATCCGCCATCTTTATTCTGTTTTAATATCCCATCGAGCAACCCGGCCATCTGCCCTGTCAGTTCCCGCCTGGAGTATTTCCGTATATCCTGCGTCCTCAAGTTCAGGAGGCCTTCCGAAAAGTCGCGGAAATATGATTCCACGATCCATTTCATATGTTCACGGTCTGAAAATCCCGCCACCTGTCCGGCACCCGTGGAGCGGATGATGGCCGCACTGTCGCCCTCTTCGGGTCCGATGCATAGGATGGGCCTCCGCGCAGCGAGGTACTCGAATATCTTGCCCGGTATGATGCCCTTCACGTTGGGGGTGTTGTTCAGAGGCAGCAGAAGAACGGCTGATGATGCAGCCTTTTCGAGCACCTCCCTGTGGGGAAGATATCCGATGATCTCAACGGCATCCGTCAGGCCGTTCCGTGCCAGGCTTTCCAGCACACGTGCATCGGTCTTGCCAATGAATCTGATCCTCATTTTATCGCGAAAAGCCTCATGATCGTGATGTAATCCGGCAAGCACCTCCCAGAGTTTCTCCGGGTTACGGTCACTGTTCAATGATCCGATATGGGTGATGTCGAAATGCCCCGGGGCAGCGGGAGTAAAAGCAAGGAAATCCTTTTCATCGAAACCGTTGGTGACGACCCGTATCCTGGCGGATGCGAGTTTTCCGAGGTCATCCGCCCATGAAGGGCTGACAGTGGTCACCATATCGGCATGTTCCAGTACCATCCTTTCCATGCGGTGGTGTTTTCGGTCGGCCCAGGAGGTAAGCATCAGCCTGTCGTAGAAATCGATACCGGTCCATGGATCCCTGAAGTCAGCCAGCCAGGGGATGCCAAGATTTTGTTTCACACCCAGGCCGATCAGATGCATGGAATGCGGCGGGCCGTTGGTGACCATGGCATCTACCGGATTCTCAGCCAGCCATTTCCGCAGGAAGCGGACTGAGGGTCTGATCCAGAATTTACGGGCGTCTGGAATGAAGAGGTTGCCCCTGACCCAGACCGACACTCTTTCTGCAAGCGTGTTGCGGGATTGCCGTTCCGAAAGGAATCCTGCCGTGATCCGGTCACTTTTCTTCTGGCCGGTGAGCCTTTTGTAGACCAGGTATGGCTCGCGGATCGGCCTTTTGATCACCCGGATACCCTCGGGAACATCATACAGGAGCGTTTCATCAAATACAGGGGGCTCCGGGTTCTCAGGGGTGTACACGACGGGCTCCCAGCCATAGTCCCTCAGATATTTGACGAACTTCAGCCAGCGCTGCACTCCTGCACCCCCCGACGGCGGCCAGTAATATGTGATCACCAGCACTCTTCTCATCACTTTCCCTTGTAGGAACGGTATATCTGCATGATACCGAAACCGGCTGCCAGAAGGAGCAGCAGCAGGGAACTGGCCAGGGAGATCTTTTCACCGACCCGGAAAACCCGTGGCTCGAACCTGAATTCCACCTTGTGTTTACCTGATGGGATGATCATCCCCCTGAGGACATAGTTCAGGCGGAAATGGGGTGTCAGCTGCTCATCCACGTAAGCGTTCCATCCCTTATCATAGTAGATGTCGGAGAATACGGCCAGCTGGTCTCTTGATGTGTTCGACTGGAATATGAGGTGATTCGGTTCATACTGGATCAGTCCAATCATGGCTGTGCTGTCGAATGAAGGCGTAAATCCGTTCAACACAGCCTGAAACCTTCGGTCAATCACAGCAGTGACAGCGGGATCGAAATCGGAAAGGGCATTCAGTTCCTCATCCGCATTGTTCACCCAGAGGATATCACTGACAAACCAGGCGTTCCCCAGTGCCCGGGTATTGGGCAACACTTCCGGTTTGTTGTCATTGCCCTGGCGGATGATATATTTGGTATTGAGCATGTTGAGCACATCCATGTTGTTCTCCCGGATCTGGTGGTCATACAGTTCCTGATAACGGCGGAGCTTGGCGCCGTGATAACCGCCGATGGAATTGTGGAACCAGGAGGTGGAGGCATCTGCAAAGGGATCGACAGTGAGATTCATCACCCGGAAATAGGGATCCTTATCCTTCAGTATGATCTCGTCAGCCTGGGTCTTCGGAAAGGGTTTCTCCATCACCGAAGGATTGACGAAGTTTTCATTGTTGAGGTAACGCTTGTTCACCGGCCAAAGATCCACCAGAATCAGAATACCGATCAATGCGATGGCGGGGACCTTCCTGATTTTTCCATAGAGGAATGCCAGGATCACAGCGAGTGATGCCAGGATGAGGAGCAGGGAGCGGAAGGCATCCGACTGCAGCATATTTTTCCGGTCTTCCTCAAGGGCGGGGATGAGCCAGTCGGGCAGTACACCTGCATCCTGGGGGCTGCTGAAATCGAAAAACGCACCCGGCAGGAGGGCAAAAAGGAAAGCCAGACCACCGGCCACACCCAGGCCCCATTTTATGGCATGAATCTTCAGAGGGCGAACCATCTGTTCGTCAAAGATCCGGGCAAGGGCCAGCATGGCCAGCAGCGGAATGGACACTTCCGCGATTACAAGGGTCATGGAAACGGCCCTGAACTTATTGTATCCGGGTACATAATCCAGAAACAAATCGGTCAGAGGCATGAAATTCCTGCCCCATGCCAGCGTGATCGAGAGTATTGTTCCGGTAAGGAGCCACCACTTGAGCTTTCCTTTAACGAGTATCAGGCCGGTGATAAACAGAAACACCATGATGGCGCCTACGTAAACCGGGCCGGATGTGAAGGGCTGAGGACCCCAGTAGGTGGGCATTCTTTGGATGTATTGTCTGGCCTGGTTCTCAGGTATCTGGTTTTTGACCATTTCACGGAAGGTGTGGGATGACTCGCTCATGGAGCCGTTGGAAGAGCCTCCCCTGACATTGGGGACCATGAGGGTGAATGTCTCCCCCACCCCATAGCTCCATTGGGTCGCATAATCCTTGTCAAGGCCCGAGGTGCGGTTTTCTTCCTCCGATGTGAGTTCCGTCTTTCCGCGGATGGTGTATTTACCGTATTCCCAGGTTGCCCAAAGGCTGGTGATATGTGTCATAACTGCAAGGACCGAAGCAAGAACAAGAAGGCCCGTGGCTTTGGCAAATTCCGCCAGTGTCTTCTGCCTCAGGTGTATAAAGAACTCAAAGAGAGCCAGGATTATGACCAGGAGTAACAGGTAATAGGTGATCTGGGGATGACCGGCATAGACCTGGAGTGCAAGTGCAAGGCCTGTGATCAGGGCACCTGCCAGATAACGGCCGCGGTATGTCATGATGATACCGGCCAGCACAGGCGCCATATATCCGATGGAATGCGCTTTTGAGTTATGCCCGGCCTCCAGTATGATAAAGAAATAGGATGAGAACCCAAAAGCCACCGCGCCTACCATACTCAACCAGGGATTCATCCGCAAGGTCAGCATCAGAAAATAGAATCCCAGCATGTAAAGAAACACCAGGCCGGCCGGATGCGGCAGCCCGAGCCGGATCACATCATCCAGGAAACGGATGAGATTGCCCTTGTATTTGACGGATATCTGGTAAGCCGGCATGCCGCTGAACATCGAGTTGGTCCACAGGGGCTCCCCACCTGTCCTGTCGCGGAACTCCACAATCTCCCTCGACATCCCCTTATGCCGCATAATGTCATCCTGCCTGAGACGCTTGCCCTCGAAAAGAGGGTTAAGATATATGAAGGTGATCAAAATGAAAATCACAAGGGCCACTGCATGAGGGAGCCCGCTCCGGATGAGGGTCGTGTTCATAACTGGGTGATGTCTGTATTGATATTCCTTCTGAATCGCCGGATCATCATCTGACGGATGAATGATTTAATCTCTTCATCGAGTGAAGAGTGATAACAAAAGTAAGAAACATCAGGGTACGTGATATGTAAAAACAAAGGAGACTGCTTCGCTTTGTGAAGCAGTCTCCTCATTGCAAGGTCAACTAACCCTGTTCTGTTATCGTTTATCGAGCTTTTCGTCTGAAACGCTGAGTTTCTTCCTTCCCTTGGCCCTTCTGTCCGACAACACCTTCCTGCCATTCTTCGTTGCCATGCGGGATCTGAAACCGTGTTTATTCGCTCTTTTCCTTCTGGAGGGCTGAAAAGTCCTTTTCATGTTGTCCTGAATTTTGGAGGTGCAAAGATATAACTAATTTCTTTCAGGGCAAATTTTTTATACAATCTTTCAGGAATAGCGTTGTATTTCATTTCACGGCGGGTACCGCCCTGAGTGTTTCCACAAGGAATTCCCAGAATCGGGCCACGGTTCCGATATGTACCTTTTCATCCGGTGAATGAGGATATCGTATGGTAGGTCCGAAGGAGATCATGTCCCATCCGGGATAGGCAGACCCTAAAATACCGCACTCCAGCCCGGCGTGTATGGCCTTGACCTGAGGTATCTTTCCCCATTTCCTGTTATACACATCCTTCATGATACCGAGTATTTCCGATTCAGGATTGGGCTTCCAACCCGGATATTGTCCGTCCATAACGACCTCGGCACCGGCCAGGCTGAAAACGGAGGCCACCATATGCTCCAGATCCTCCTTCGCTGAGTCCACGGAACTGCGGAGCAGGCATTGTACTTTCACCTCACCATTACCGGATTTGACGATGGCCAGGTTGGTGGAGGTCTCCACAAGGCCGGGCATGGAGTCATTCATCCGGATCACCCCATTGGGACAGCCGTAAACGGAGAGGATCAGACTCTCCTGCGTGGCAGAATCCATCACAAATGTGGGTTTACCCGTCTCTTCAGCGGTGATCCTCAGATCAGGTTCGGTGACCTTTAATTCGGCCTTCACTGTCTGTTCAAATTCCCTGATGCACTCAAGCAACTTCTCCTTGTTTGCCATAGGGACTGTAATGACGGCAAATGACTCCCTGGGTATGGCATTTCTCAGATTTCCGCCGTCAACGGAGGACATCCGCACTCCGTGCTTTCCCGCTGCATGGCGGAGGTATCGGAACAACACCTTGTTCGAGTTTCCCCTGCCAATACCGATATCGAGTCCGGAGTGACCGCCTTTCAATCCGACCACTTTGATACGGAGGGCCACATGATCCGAAGGGACCGGCTCCTGCTGATACCTGAACTTCATGTTGGCATTGGTACCGCCCGCACATCCGATATAGAGCTCGCCTTCATCCTCGGAATCCATGTTAAGCAGGATATGCCCGTCAAGAAGTCCCGGTTTCAGATGGAATGCACCGGTCATACCGGTTTCCTCATCCACCGTGAACAATCCCTCCACCGGGCCGTGGGGGATATCCTTTGATTCGAGAATGGCCAGGGCAGCCGCAACGCCGATCCCGTTGTCCGATCCCAGGGTAGTTCCCCTCGCGGTCACCCACTCCCCATCCACATAGGCATCTATCGGATCCTTCTCGAAATCATGGTCTGTATCACTGTTCTTTTGCGGAACGATATCAAGATGACCCTGAAGGATCACTCCTTTCCGGTTTTCCATCCCGGGTGACGCCGGTTTTTTGATGATCACATTACCCACGTCGTCCACATGGGTTTTCAATCCCAGTCTTTCCCCGAATTGTTTTACATATTCCACAGCTTTGGCCTCATGGCCAGACGGCCTGGGGATACTGACGAGGTCATGAAAGAATTTCCAGAGCAACTGGGGCTCCAAATGTTTTATTTCCATAATTCTGAACTATTTATGATGTTATTGAACCCGTTCATTACAATGGTTTCTGGATATTGGGGTTTTCAAGACCGTATCCTTTCCTTTTGTCCACAACTTTGAGCAACAAGGCGAATATAAGGGAAGAAAGGCTGAGGCCCACGAAGATCATCCAGGTGGTTGTATAGTTGTACATCGGTATCTCTCCGGCCTCCCTGAGCCGGATGATGATGTTCGATACTTCGGTTGAAGTAAAGCTGGTGATGCTGCTGATCTTCCCTTCGTCCATCATTGCCTGGATGATGGGCTGGGCAGTTTCCGGTATGTTGCCGCTGATCAGGTTTTCACGGTACTGGGTGATGGCGGCCGACACATCCGGGTTGGTCTTTTCGAGTACTTTCCCGATAGTTGTAGGCACCAGCCACAATCCGATATTCTGTATCCAGAAGATCAGGGCGTACGCAGTCCCGAGGAGGCTTTCCGGGATGATCTTGGGCACGGAGGGCCACATGGCCGAAGGTACCAGAGAAAAACCTATACCCAGAAGAATTACCGCAAAAATGGCCAGACCCGGGTATGTCAGCCCGGGGATGAACAAAATGACATGCACAATGATCAGCAATACGGCTCCAAGTATCATGATGCTGGCACCCTTTCCCTTTCTGTCATAAAGATTTCCAAAGAACGGGGTCAGGAACAGGGTACCGAAAGGAAGAAGGCTTGGAATATAACTGGCAAAATTCATGGATATGCCGTACTTATTGAACATAAGGTCTGTACCATATTTATAGAAGGGAAACACCGCCGAATAAAACAGTACGCAAAGTATTGCGATCAGCCAGAATCCAACGCTGGAAAAAATCTTTCCGATATCGGAAAATTTGAATTGTTCTTCACTGAAATCGGGGTTGGCTCCTTTGGTTTCCTTTTCGAGTCTGACATCCATAAAGAAATAGACAATGAATGTGATGAGTCCGATACAGAGCAGGATGGCACCGATGAGGATGGATGTCGGGATCGATGTATTTCTGGCTACCACCGGAGCGAATGCCATGGCTGCGAAAGTGCCGAGACGGGCACAGGCCATCTCCAGTCCCATTGCGAGGGCCAGTTCCCTTCCCTTGAACCACTTCACGATCACCCTTGACACCGTAATTCCCGCAAATTCGACACCTACCCCAAAAAGGGCATAGCCCAGACAAGCGCCCAGTACCTGGGGTGTGAATGCAACCGTTTTGAACTCATCAAAAACAAAAAAGTGTATCTCACCAACAGCCGGAAGATACTTCACGGAATAATATTTGATCCCTGCACCTATGACCATAATGACGGCAGATGCTATACCGGATATTCTCATGCCGATCTTATCCAATACGATTCCGGCTATGATCAGCATAAACAGAAAAACGTTGAACCATCCATAGGCTCCGGTCACATAACCGAAGTCGCTGCTGGTCCAACCCAGCTCGGATTCAAGCATCGGTTTCAGCGGAGATATGATCTCGGTGAACAGATAACCGGTTAACATGGTAAAGGCTACAATGGCAAGGGCGCTCCACCGTGCTACTTTGGATTCCCTCAGTGTCTTTTTGATCGCTTCGGTCATAGCCAGTTTGTTTGATTTTTTAGAGGATTGAATGGGCGAAGATAATTAAATTCCTGATGCAGTTTTAACAGAAAAAATAGACGGTGGGTGGTATCTCCGTCATGGATCAGGTAAATTTAAGTGTCATGCCGCGATACCGGCAATCTGGTATCAGGTTCCGGGTATGTAAAGGAGCTTCTTGGTCCCGAAATAGGGTTCACTTATAAACTGCGATAATAAAAACACCTGTGCTCCAGGGTATGATCCGGATGATAGCTTCACCATGTCTCCGCCTGTAAGATACAGTACCCCGTTTCTGAGATCATTGAACTGCCTTCCGGAGAGCAGGGGGAAAGCCCATTGACAGAACTGCCTGATGGGTGCCACGGCACGACCGGTGATGAATTCAAAACGGTCTTTCATCTCTTCAGCACGGATATGACATGGATTCACGTTAGGGATTCCCAGTTGACGGACGATCTCATAAACTGCAATGATTTTCTTGGCAGTAGAGTCAATAAGCGTGAATTCACAATCGGGGAACAATACCGCAAGGGGGATACCGGGAAAACCGCCTCCCGTACCGATATCCAGGATGCGGGTTCCCTTACTGAACCGGATCACCCGTGATATGGACATGGAAGGCACCACATGATGCAGGAAGAGATGATCCATATCCTTCCTCGATATTAAATTGATACGGGCATTCCACTCCTGATAAAGAGCCTCCATCGCCAGGATAACTGACCGTTGGTGATCCGTCAGTTCCGGAAAGTACTTCATGACGGCATCCATCGTATCGGATCTCATCTGACTCCAGGTTTTGCAATGATGAATTCCCTCGCGAAGATAAGCTGTATGAGCCGGAACTGCATCAACCGCCTGAGATTATAACTGGTCATGTCAGGTCGGATATGCCGGTTAGGAAGAACTGTTTTCGGGTCAGGATGATGCGGGGATCAATGGCAGGAAAAAACAGACTTCACTCCCCGAGCCTTTCACGCTTTGTATTTTGATGGTGCCCCCGTTTCTCTCAATGAATTCCCTGGAAAGCATAAAGCCCAGGCCTGAACCTGTCTCGCTTTCTGTCCCGCGGGTAGTATAAGGCTTTGAAGAATGATAGAGCTTCTCGATTTCAGCTTCAGACATTCCCACGCCATTATCCTTGACACTGATCATGACTTCATCGGTCGACTTTCTGGAACTGACGTTGATCATCCCACCTCTCCCGGTGAATTTGATGGCATTGGTCAGGATGTTCCTCAATACCGTAGTCAGCATATATTCATCGCCATCAACAACCAGATCCGGGGGAATGTCGGATATGATCCGGATGTCTTTGCTGTCGGCCAATCCGGCCAATAACTGCAGGTTTTCATCCACCAGGCTTTTGACCCGGACGGTTTGGTGAGCCGGTCCGGACTCAATATCGGAAAGCCTGGCCCAGAATTGGAAATTCTCGATCAGTTCGTGTATGGAAGCCGCAGAGCGCCTGACGCTTGTCAGTAGATCCCGCATCTCTTTCATTCCTTCCGTTCCAGGATCATCCAGCATCAGATCCATGAGTACCCGGATGTTACCTACCGGTGCTTTCAGGTCATGTACAAGGATCGAAAAGATCTTCTCGCGGGTAAGTTCACCGAATTGTATGGGGCGGTCTGCCTCCGGAGGAACGGAAAGTGGCTCATCCACAGAAGCCGGGGGCATTCCATCCGGATATTCCTGAAGATAATAATGTTCAACAAGCGCAGCAACCAATCTGGAAAGTCTTTTGGCAGCCTCTTTCCGGCTGTTGTCACGATCATGCCATTCAAAGGAGACCTGCCTTGTTTCTCCCTGGTGAACCCGGTATGTGATTACCTGATATTTCTCTGATACAGGATCCCTGAGCACCTGTTTCAGCAATCCGGTCATCTTTCCATTCCGGCCTGCATTGACCATCACCACATGCACATTCTCAGCTCCACCCTTGCCCGCCAATCCATCAATCATATTGAAAGGGATGAGCATCAGCCGCCTATTGTCCAGAACCATCAGGCCGGTCATCAAGCTGATGTACCTGAACAGATACGGGTCATCATCCAGGATCACAACATTCCAGGTATTGTCGAATGTCATTTTCGCCATACGGATTCATCCCGATTTTCTATAACATCACCCAATCCTGTAATCATACCGGTCAGGTATTGAAAACTCGATGGAGTTGGAGAACAGCAACAATTATACCCAACTGAATAATGAAATGATACACAAAGCAATGTGTTGGACGGCAAGATGTGGGTCTTACAAAAAACCGAAAAGTCCTATTAAAACCGGATAGTATTTTAATAACAGTCTGGAATAATGGAAGAATTGAAAGCGAATCACTTTGAAACGGCTCTGTTAAGAAACATGTTGAGGGGGACCATCGCCTGAAACAATTCCAGAATGGTCTCAGTTACTTCAGGCCTGACCAGCAGATCGTTTTCCAAAGGGTAAAATACATGATAACTCTTATATCTGATGTATTCCGCATGGATAAAATCCTCGGGAAATCCTCTCGGAATCTTCGCCAGCTGATCTCCGGCCAGTGATCCGAAGTATCCGATAAATGAATGGTCCCTGACGATTTCAAGAAACTCCTGAATGTTGATGAAGACATGCTCCCTGATTTTCTTCAGAACATCGGCCGGGGGCATGAAAACCCCACCGGCAACAAAGGAATTTTGGGGTTCGAGATGAATATAGTAACCTGCACGGCCTCCCGACCTCCCTCCCTGCGAAATAAAACCGCCGAAGTTTGTTTTGTAGGGTGTTTTGTCCCTGGAAAAGCGGATATCCCTGTATATTCTGAATATACACTGCTTTGCGATCGGATAACCAACAGAGGGATCAAGCCTGATGATTCCCGGTATGATATTTTCAAGCAACTGCTCAAAGATTGCAAGTGCTTCCTGATACCTGGATTTGTTAGACTGAAACCACTCCTTGTCGTTATGATCCCTGAGATCGTGAAGAAAATTAAAAACAACTGAAATATCCATATCAGATTTCATTGATTTGTAACTGCAAATGTATATATTTGACCTGCCAACCAGAACCAAATACCTGCATGTCACTGCTGCCGAATACCTGCCGTGGCCTGGCAGCCTTCATGGAAGCCTTGATCCTCATATTCACCCCCGAGTTCCTGTATCCTTCACATGACAAGACGGTTCAGGGTGCACGAGCCATCTCAATGGGTAATGCATCCGTTACAACATCAGATTTCTGGTCGCTGCACAACAACCAGGCGGGGTTGGCCGGGCTGAAAAGTACCCAGGCAGGAATCTTCTGCCGGAATTTTTACCTGGTGGGAGAAATGAATTTCCAATCAGCCGGGGTAGCCATTCCTTCAGGGAGAGGCGCTCTTGGGCTCAGCATGTCGTATTTCGGATATTCGCAGTACAGCGAAAAAAAAATAGGCCTGGCATACAGCCACTCGCTCAGGGGGTCATTATCCGCAGGCATACAGCTGGACTACCTGCATACTCACATTTCAGAAGGATATGGCAACAACAGCCACCTGACATGCGAAGCGGGGATGATTGCAAAGCTATCGGAGGAGTTGACCATAGCCGCTCATGTTTTCAATCCTCTGATGATCGGTGTCCGGCAAGACGAGGAAGAGCGGATTCCTGTCGTTTTCATTGCCGGGTTCTCATGGAGGCCCTCCGGGAAGATCATTACGGTTATTGAGGCCGAAAAGCATACCGGTTACAAACCCGCAATAAGGGCAGGAATGGAATATCTTCCTGATCTGTGTTTCCGGGTAAGGCTGGGATACACCACTCCTTCAGTGCCATCCGGCAGTGTCAGGAGTGTAATGGCTTCAATGTTCACCTTCGGTGCAGGATACACCCGGGGAAGGTTTGAAGTAAGCCTGGCCGCCACTTTACACCAGGCCATCGGCTGGTCACCTGCCTTCTCAGCGGTTTATTCATTCAGGTAAACAGATCACTTCGATGGTAATCACCTCCAACCGGCACAGGATATTGAGATATTCAGCAATAACCCTACTGATTTCTCTTGCTGCTGCAGGGGAGGGTCAAATACCTGTCAGACCGGGTGTGGTTTATCTAACACATCTGTCCGATCCGCTGGAGATCATGGCTGAGGAGATGGAAGATGAACCCGATTTCAACGACATGCTGGACGACCTCCTCTACTTCAGGGAGCATCCCCTGAGCATCAATACGGCCGGACGCGATGAACTTGAAAAGCTGATGATCCTGACCCCCCGGCAGATCCACGACCTCCTCGCCTACCGGGAAACGTACGGCAGAATATTTTCGCTATCCGAGCTGTTGGTGATTCCCGGCTGGAGCAATCAGGTACTCGACGGTATCAGCCCTTTCATTACCACAGACGCTGTTGCCGGTGAAAGGGTGTTCAGGCACCAGTACCTGTGGTCCGATGCACGGTTTGAATTTCTCTCGCGTTACCAGCGTATTGTACAGAAAAAAAAGGGTTACCTGTCGTCTGACGATCCTTACTGGCGGGAGCATCCCGAAGCAGGTTACCTGGGTGATCCTTCACGGCTGCTGGTAAGGATGGGATATCGCTGCAGGGATGTGGTCCGAGCCGGGATGGTGGCTGAAAAAGATCCGGGTGAAGCCCTGCTCCGGGGAAGATGGAATGACACGATTGAAGAACTGATACATCCTTACTACCGCCAGGGTTTTGATTTCTATTCCGGATTTCTGATGATTCAACCCGGGGGGGCGTTCAAAAGGATCATCATTGGCGACTATCACCTTCAGTTCGGGCAGGGCCTCACCTTATGGAGCGGATTCAGCAATGTCAAGGCTATGGACGTCAGTTCATCCAGGCGTTATGCAACCGGGATCAAACCCCGCGCATCAGCTTCCGAGGCCGGCTTTTTCAGAGGGGGAGCTGTCACAGTGAATTGGAAAAAACTGGATGTCAGTATATTTCATTCCGACGACAAGGTTGATGCCCGTACGGTACAACCGGATGATAAACCCGGTGCAGAGTTGGAGATCACGTCTCTTGCAGACGACGGCCTTCACCGAACGGTTTCCGAGATCAGCCGTAAGGACAGGGCCCGGGTACGGCTGACAGGCACCAACCTCACGTATAAAAGAGACCGCTTTCAGGCCGGTATCACAGGATTCACGAGTACGCTTCAGCCGGGGATAAAAAAGCCTTCAGAGCCTTACAAACGATTCGACATATACGGAAGCAATCAGTCCGCAATGGGAGCCGATTACCAGTACCATTTCAGGAAGCTTTACCTGTTCGGCGAATGTGCTACCCATAATGGCATAGCTTGGGCCCTGCTGCAGGGGCTGATGTTCTTTCCCGATCCCCGAGTATCCATTTCCGTTCTTTTCCGTCATTACCCGGCCGGCTACCGGAATATGTTCCAGCAATCTTTTGGCATCAACGAAAGAAGTGCCAACGAACGGGGAATATACACGGCTTTGTCCCTGCTTGTCCATAAGTCATGGACATTGTATGCCCAGGTCGATACCTACCGGTTTCCATGGTTGAAATACCAGGTTCATGGGCCGTCAGCCGGAAATGAATACATGATAAAAATCGACCATCATCCTTCAAGAACTCATTTTTTCTATTTCAGGATCAGACACCGGGAGAAGCTGGTCAATGAATCTGAAACCGGCAGTTATACGGTTCCATTAAGGGTGGAATCGATGACAAGCTTCAGGGTCAATGCGCAATATGCGCTATCCGGGTGCTGGGTACTCAGAAACAGGCTGGAGATCGTGCGTCATTGCAGTGGGGAAATCCCTCCTGCCTTCGGATCACTTCTTTACCAGGACTTGCAGTGGAGTCATCCCTCACAGAAATATTCAGCATCGACGCGCCTGGCAATCTTTGATACGGATTCCTACCATGAAAGAATATATGCCTATGAAAGCGATAATTTGTATTCTTACTCCATTCCCGCTTATTATTACCGGGGATTAAGGTGTTACCTGCTTGTTCACCTCCGACCTGTCAAACACCTGGAATTCTGGTTCCGGATCGCACAAACCCTATATACAGACAGGCAACAGATTGGCACGGGTCTCGAAGAGATCCCGGGAGATCAGAAAAGCGAATGGAGTATTCAGATGCGTATCCGGCTGTAGCAATTTCCGGAGATGAGTACACTGCAGCAATCCCGGCTGGAATGCCGCTATTCTCCCAGTATCTTGATTTTCGCAGACAGCAATTCAATTTCGTTGCGGGCCATCTGGATCTTTTTCTCGAATTCCTCCTTTAAAAGATTGGCACGTGCTGATTCGGCAAAAAAACCGATATTGTTCTCCAGAAGCTTGATCTCATCCTCCAGCTTTCTTCTTTTGTTGATCAGAAAAGTTCTCTCATTATTAATCATCCTCCTGGATTGCGGATCATCTCTCAGGTTTTCGACTCTTTGCCGGAAATTAAGGGTTTGCAGTTCTGCCTGGCTGATATCGAGACGGGCCATCTGTTCATTGATTGCGGTTCTGAATTCCGACTGGAGCCTGTCTTTTTCACTGTGAGGCACATGGCCGATCTCAGTCCATTGCCGCTGAAATTCCTTGAGGGTCTCGAAAGTCTCATTCCGGTTATCACTGAAATGAAATTCCCTGATCTGACGGATGATATCCTCCTTGGCTGCCAGGTTTTCGCCTTCCCTTTTTTCAATATTGGAGAAATAGTCAGATTTGCGCATGAAGAACTCATCGCAGGCTGCCCGGAATTTTTTCCAGAGTTTGTCCGATTGCTTCCGCGGTACAGGACCGATTTCCCTCCACTCTTTCTGAAGCGCGATCATTTCCTGAGTTGTTTTCTTCCAGTCGGTACCGGATTTTATGGCTTCCGCCTGCATGCACAGATTGAGCTTCAGGTTATAGTTGTTCAGTTGCTCTTCCTTGATGCTGTTCAGATACTCTTTCTTGGCTGAGAAGAAGTTATCCAGGGAAGATTTGAAACGTTCCCATATTTCGTCATTCTGTTTTCTGGGGGCCGGGCCTATAGTTTTCCAGACCTTTAAAAGCTCGCTCATCTGGCCCGATGCATCCTGCCAGTCCCTGAGCGTATGGAACTCCCGGGTAATGATCTCCTCTGCATTCTCGCAAAGAGCCGTTTTGGCCAACAGGTTCTTTTTCTGATCTTCGGAAAGCTGCGCATAATGCTCGCTTCTGCGCTGGTTGATCTTATCTGTAGCAGCCTTGAATCTCTCCCAAATCTCATCTTTTTTGTCATTGGGGGCAGGACCGATCTCCTTCCACCTTTCGTGAAGTTTCTGAAGCTGCTTGAAGGAGGCCATGATACTTGTTTCAAGGAGCAATGACTCAGCCTCCTCACACAGGCTGATCTTCGCCTCCAGATTCTTCTTCAGGTCCAGATCCCTGAGTTCCTTGTTAATCCTGACCTTGTCAAAAAACTTCTCAATATAAAAATGATAGCTCTGCCAGAGATTGTTTACCTCTGATCTGGGAACAATCCCTATTTGCTTCCAGCGATCCTGCAAAGCACGGAACTCATCATACGTTTTTTTCAGAGTTTCCTCTGAATCAATGAGGGTTTTCAACTCCTCAAGAATGATCTTCTTGGATTCCAGGTTCAGTTGCTTGACTTTTTCCTGTTCTTCCAGATAACGTTGCCGCCGGGCCTTGTAAATGGCAAAAAGATCATTGAATTTCTGGCTGATTTCGTCTGTCTTTTCTTCAGCCCCCTCTTCACCCCCATCCTCGGAGACCAACTGCTCCATTTTTTCCTGCTGCTCTTCCTTGGTAATTTTCAGGAAAGCCACCTTGATCAGGGCCACTTTTGCTTTGATGGCTGTAACATCCTCTTCCTCAAGGTTTTTTTCGAGAAGATCAACCAGTTCGGAACGGGACAAGTGGTAATAGCTCTCTTCCGGATGACCCGTTTCCATTTCCGAATCCTCATCCTCGCTCCCACCCTCTGTATCAGACAGTTGTTCCGTTCCCGTCTGAGAGTCCTGCTCAAAAGGAACAGTTTCCGGTTCAGCTAACGGGGTTGAGGAAGATTCACCGCTTAGCGTTTCATTATGTGAAAAATTTTCTGTCTCCTCCGGTGGGCTTAATCCGGCATCTTGTTCTATTTGCCGGGATAGTTGCGGCTCCTCGGTTGCCACTTCATCTGCCGTTGCAGAATGATCCTCCGTCTCATTTGCCTGACCGGCCGTTTTTTGTCCATGGAGATCATACACGGATTCAGGGCTGTCGGATGAAGGGCTTTCGACATCCTCTGGTTCGGTAATTGGTTCCCGACCGCCAGATTCGGATTCCTGTGATACAGGTTCAGATCGATCGTGAGATGAATTTCCGGTCGCTCTTTCTGCGGCCTGCGCGTTCTCCTCCTGTTGTTCCTTCACTTCAGGATTCTGATAAAATTCGTTTTTTTCCATAATTACCAGTATACTGGTATAACACCATCCGGTCGGGGTTTCTCGAACTTGGACCGGTCAAAAGGACTGCAAAGTTATAAAATATTTGATCCCTGCTTGTTTTTCATGAGCCGATCTTTCTGGAGATTTTCTGGTCTTTCTTCCGGATCGGGGGCAACAGCATTTCCACATCTGGCTTTAAGTGTGAATATGTCGAGTGCCTGATTCCCAGATAAAAAGAGGCTTCGGGAGGCCCGGCAGGAATGACCTGATAAGAAGAGTCCGGGATGAAATCAATCAAAAGGTCGTTTATTGAACAGATGATAACCGATATTGATGCTGAAATACGCCGGATCATCTGTTTGATCATACCAGTTCAGCACCATGCTGATCGGGCCGAAGGGTGCATGGTAAACCAGTGAGGAGGCTCCGATCAGATACCTCTTGGCAAAATAATCGCCCAGAATGACCTGATCGCCTTCTTTGCGCAGAATCTCATGATAAGGCTGAAAACCATATACTTCAAGGCGCAGATCCAGGTTCTTCATCAATTCAACGACACCCTTGAGTCCTGCGGCAAAATAGGTGTGCGCCCTGTATTCCGGGTGAAAGACGGTCGGACTTTCAGGAAGGGGTTGAAAAGAAGGCGCGGAAAGTAAACTGGCTGTGTAATTACTGAACAGTGCTTGGTTCGTGAAGGTCACCTCTCCGTAAAAACCCAGCTTAAGAGGGCCGAAAGTGTCGAAGTAATTGTCATATTTGAACCTTAACTCCAGCCATCGGTGTTTTTTGGAAATACCTTCAGTTCTGCCTGATGTGGATCCGGGTACATTATTTTCATTTCCCGATACCACCCTGAAAGATGCCCTGAGAAATAGGCCGGATGTGGCATACTGTTTCCTGTTCATGGAATTGAGCTCAAAAAAAGCACCCCCGGAAGCAAAATCAAAAGTGGTAATATCAGCGGTATCCAGGCGGCTGAACTGATTGCTCTGGTAATACTCATTCTTTTGCCTGCCGGCATTGAAATTCATACAGAATCTGCCGAAATTGGATACAGGAATGCCGGTATTGACTTTCCAGTAGTTGTCGACCTGAACCAGGTATATCGGCTTTTCGTCTTCAAAAAAGTAGGTGCTGGTCCGGAAATAATTCCAGAGATTGTATGTATACGCTGCCTCGGCAAAATAGGACAGGCTCCCGGCAATAATGATCCTTGCATTGATCAGTCCCGAGTTGTAAAACCTCCCGAGATAGGTGTTTCCCGTCAGTGTCAATGAATTTTTTCTCCAGCGGCTGTAATTCAACTGAAAAAATATCTCATTGATGGCGCGGGAGGAGACCAGGCCGCCCAGTTCCGCGGTAAGGGGATGCTCCTTATGGAACTGCAGGTAAAGATCATAGCTGCCCTGTTCATGAACCAATCTTGGAAAGAGGTAATCGATTTTTTCATCGGTGGCCACTTTGTAGTAATAAGGTTTCATCTGACCAAGCCTGATCCGTGGAAGCACTCCCGTGTCCAATGAGAGGTTGTGCTTCCAGGCGTCGGGGCGGATCATCCTCCGGACGTAGGAATGTTGCTCGTTGGTCAGACCGGATGTACGGATATCGCTGATTTCCGGGGGAGGTATCCGTGAAATGAAAGCTTCCCGTTTGCTATCCACTTCAGCAGAGGTACGTACTGTTGGGACAAGTTCCCTAATGGCAGGTATTGACCGCAGGGCGGCGGCATAACCGCTGTCAATAAAAGCCTCTGTTTTTGAGAAGTCGGTAATATTGACCCTTTCCAGATCGGGCTCAATGACGATACCCGACCCCGTTTCAATCCGGTATTCGGTATTTTGCATCAGCATGCTCTGTATCTGCGAGATCAGGTCGTCATCTTTCGGTGGGCCATAGTTGGATGCCGCCTTTGAACCTATGATCACGTCGGGCTGAAAGGCTTCCATCATCACATCTACCGGGAAGTTGTTATACATGCCTCCGTCGAAAAGGAGTTTGCCATTGATCCGGATGGGTTTGAATATGAAGGGGAATGTCATCGAAGCACGAACCGCTTCACCCACATCACCCTCTGAGAGCACCAGCGGTTTGTTTTCAGCTATATCTGCCGCCACACAGCGGAAAGGAATGAAAAGACTGTCGAAGTTATAGGATGCGGCAGCCGAAGGGCCTGCAAACTGTTCCATAAAAGCAAAGTCAAGCTCATAAGGCGAAACCAGGTTGGTGGGCAACTTTGTTCTCAATATCGAATCATAGGTGATCTTAAACAGCTTCCATGAAGCGGTCAGTTCAGGCTCCTTGAAGTAGAACTTATAGCCCTGTCCGATGCTGCCGCTCATCCAGGTGCTTATTTGACCTGAGACGAACAATGTCTCGATTTGCGTGGGTGAATAACCGCATGCATATAACGCCCCGATAATCGCTCCCATTGAGGTGCCGACGATAAAATCCACCGGTATGTTATGTTCCTCCAGGGCCTTGATCACCCCGATATGCGACACTCCCCTGGGGCCGCCGCCACTCAGTACCAGCCCCACCTTCTGCGGCAGAACCAGGCCGGGGACAAGCCACAGCAATAAAAAAACCAATACCCTTCCCGTATATCTTAATCGTATCATGAGGGGCATGGAATTACCCGGGTTTCAGCAATTCTGCCTCTGTAACCGGAGGAGTTTTATCAAATGTGCGAAAGTGCCTGCTCCAGGTCAGCCAGAATATCTTCCACATCCTCGATCCCGACCGAAATCCTGACCAGTCCGCCTGTGATGCCGGCCTTGATCCTTTCCGGTTCAGGCACCTTGGAATGTGTCATGGAAGCCGGATGCTGGATCAGGGTTTCCACCCCTCCCAGGGATACTGCAAGCAGAGCCAGTTTCACGCCGTTCATCACTTTTTTACCGGCTTCAAGCCCCCCTTTCAGCTCGAAGCTGATCATGGCACCGGGTCCCTTCATCTGACGGCAAGCCAGGTCATATTGAGGATGGGATCTGAGCCCGGGATACCTCACCCATTCGACGGCTTCATGACCTTCCAGAAACTCCGCCACCTTCATGGCACTTGTCTGGGCTCTCTCTACCCGGAGACCAAGGGTCTTCAATCCCCTTCTGACCAGAAATGCCTGGTGCGGATCCATGTTGAATCCCATATTGACCATCACAGTTCTGAGACGCTGGTAGGTCTCCCGGTTACCGGCAACGATCATACCTGCAACGACATCGGCATGACCGTTGATGAACTTGGTCATGGAATGTAAAACAATATCGGCGCCCAGGTCCAACGGCTTCTGCAGGTAAGGGCTGCAGAAGGTGTTGTCTACGCAAACCGGGATACCTCTTTCGTGGGCGATGGCGGATATCGCAGCAATATCGGTCAGCCCGATCGTGGGATTGGCAGGAGTCTCGAGATAGATCAGCCTGGTGTTGGGTCTGATGGACCGCTTCACATTCTCATGATCAGAGGTATCGAGATAGGTATACTCAACTCCATAGCGGGGATAAAGGGTCTCCATGATATTCCTGGAGGGGCCGTAAAGGGCATCATGGCTGAGGATATGGGCACCCGCACCGAGGCAGCCCAGATATACCGTATTCACTGCTGCCATACCGGATGATGTGGCAATTCCTCCGTATCCGTTTTCCAGTTCGGCCATCGCATTTTCCAGCTCCTGAATCGTTGGATTGCCCAAACGTGTATAAATATAACCCTCTTCCTCTCCGCTGAAGCATCGCGCTCCATGATCCGCATCCCTGAATTGAAATGTCGAAGTCTGGTAGATGGGGGTTACCGCACTGCCCATCGAATCGGTAACCCCTCCCGAATGTACCAGTTTGGAATGAAATCCAAGTTCTTTTGTATCCATGATTGTTGATCTAAAGTTAATACTGCGGGCAAAGGTATTCAGATAAATCAGATACTAAAAGCCTTTGCGGGGTGTTTTATCTCCAAATGTCGGAGAAAGTACCTTAAAATACTATTTTTGCAGGCGTCTTGGGTTTGACCGTCCGAAATGAATAATCTCCGGCCAAAAAAGATTATTCTTAACAACAACCTGTTAATAAATCCGTTGATTTTCTGACAGATCGGTTGCTGTTCAACCCAGCGAAATGAGTAAATTTGTAGGAAAAGGAGAGAAGAATAACTGACTGATTATGACTGTTGAAGAAAAAAATATTCGTGCCAGGGAGCAATACAACGAGAGCAACATTCAGGTATTGGAAGGCCTTGAAGCCGTAAGGAAAAGGCCTGCCATGTATATCGGTGATGTCAGCAGCAGGGGTTTACACCATCTGGTATATGAAGTAGTGGATAACTCAATCGATGAAGCCCTGGCGGGATTCTGCGATTTGATTGAAGTGACCATCCACAGGGATAATTCCATTACGGTTACAGACAACGGCAGGGGCATACCCACCGGGATCCATGAAAAGGAAAACAGGTCGGCTCTTGAGGTGGTGATGACAGTTCTGCATGCCGGGGGGAAGTTTGACAAGGGTTCCTACAAGGTCTCCGGCGGACTTCACGGGGTCGGCGTGTCCTGTGTCAACGCACTTTCCCGGCACCTCAGGGTGGAAGTTCACCGTGAAGGCAAGGTTTTTATCCAGGATTATGAGAAAGGAAAACCACTCGCACCGGTAAAGGTAACCGGTATCAGCGAAAAAACGGGAACCATCGTAACCTTTACACCGGACGACACCATCTTCACCCTCACGGAATACAATTATGACATTCTGGCTTCACGACTCAGGGAGCTGGCTTTCCTGAACAGAAAAATCAAGCTGACTATCACCGATGAACGTGAAAGGGATGACAAGGGAAATTACATTTCAGAAGAATTTTTATCTGAAAAAGGATTAAAGGATTTCATCAGCTACCTGGATGCCAACAGGGAAAATCTCATGCCTGAGCCCATCACCATTGAGGGAGAAAAGAACTCCATCCCTGTTGAGATCGCGATGCAATACAACACCTCCTTTGCTGAAAACCTACATTCCTACGTCAATAATATCAATACTCATGAGGGAGGAACGCATCTAGCCGGATTCCGCAGGGGATTGACACGCACGCTCAAAGCCTATGCCGAGAGATCGGGTATGTTATCCAAGCTTAAGTTCGATATCAACGGGGACGATTTCAGGGAGGGTCTCACCGCCATCATCTCCGTCAAGGTCGCGGAGCCCCAGTTTGAAGGACAGACAAAAACCAAACTGGGCAACTCGGATGTCATGGGAGCCGTAGATCAGATCGTCAGCGAGCATCTCACCAATTACCTTGAAGAACATCCAAAAGAAGCCAAAACAGTCGTCAACAAGGTGATCCTGGCTGCCACCGCAAGGCATGCCGCCAGAAAGGCAAGGGAACTGGTACAACGGAAGAATGTGCTTTCCGGGAGCGGTTTGCCGGGAAAACTGGCCGATTGCCAGGAAAAAGATCCAAGAGAATGTGAGATATTCATCGTGGAGGGAGATTCTGCAGGCGGAACTGCCAAACAGGGCCGCGATAGAAAGTTTCAGGCCGTTTTGCCCCTCCGGGGTAAAATCCTGAATGTGGAAAAGGCCATGCAACATAAAGTGTTCGAAAATGAAGAGATTAAAAATGTTTTTACAGCTGTGGGTATTTCCATCGGTACGGATGAGGACAGTAAAGCCCTCAACCTCGAAAAGCTCAGATACCACAAAGTGATCATCATGACCGACGCCGATGTGGACGGAAGCCATATCACCACCCTGTTGCTTACCTTCTTTTTCAGGTATATGAAAGAGCTGATCGAAAACGGTCATGTCTATATTGCTACTCCACCCCTCTATCTGATCAAGAAAGGCAACAGGGAAAAATACTGCTGGACTGAGGAAGAACGTATCGGCACCGTTAATGAGTTCTCTGAAAATGGTAGTGAAAAGGGGGTACATATACAGAGGTACAAAGGTCTGGGCGAGATGAATGCCGAACAGCTCTGGCAAACCACAATGAATCCGGCCACACGTATCCTCCGGCAAGCCACCATCGAGAACGGAACCGAAGCCGACAGGATATTCTCTATGCTGATGGGCGATGAGGTGCCTCCGAGACGTGATTTCATTGAAAAAAACGCCAAATATGCCAATATTGATGCATGATTTCCTGTTATCCCGGTGATCCTGCATATGAAACAGATCTCCGGTTTTTAGCATTTGCATGATGTTAACCGGCATTATTTAAGGAATTTAACAGTTTTTAACGCCGGTCAACGACATCAATCTCTTAAAAGAAAGTAACTTTGCACATTGCTTCAACGGGACAGGAACACAATAACCGGGTGATTTTGCGGTTTACACATCGCTGACACGGAAATCATTCGCATAATACCGGCCTGTCTTCCTGCTGTAAATGATCCAATATGAAAATCCGATCTGTTCAATGGCTTATCATCCCGGTCGTATTAGCTCTGCTGAGCATCATCGTCCTTGCCCACCGGGGAAATATAAAGGAGGAACGAAAGGAGATCCTTGCCAAGGTCTCGTTGTTCGCGATCAACAGCGGCCACTATAATCCCGGTAATATCGATGATTCGTTTTCCGGAAAGGCTTTCAACCTCTATATGGAAAGGCTGGACTATGGGAAAAAATTTCTGCTCGCCGGTGATGTCGAAGCGATGAGACCCTATGAAAATCAGATGGATGATGCCTTCAGAACAGCCGATTTCAGCTTTTTTGACCTCACATCTTCACTGATCCGGGACAGAATCGGTGAGGTTGAAGAATACTTCACTGAAATTCTTGGTAAACCCTTTGATTACAACCGGCAGGAAACATTTGAAATTGATCCTGAGAAAACGGATTGGGCCGTTGACCGCGAAGAGTTGAGGGAACGCTGGCGCCAGTCGCTGAAATATGAAACGATCAGCCGGATATATGATAAACTGCAGGAGCAGGAACAGGCGGCAGAGAAAAGCGACACCGTTACTGTGCTCACATTTGCTGAAATCGAAGCAAAAAGCAGGGAGGAACTGCTGAAAAGGTATGAAGACTGGTTTCACAGGCTCTCGAAACAGAACGATGACGACTGGCTGAATCTCTACATGAATTCCTTACTTAATGTTTTTGATCCCCATACGGTCTACTTCCCCCCCAAGGACAAGGAAAACTTCGATATTCGTTTCAGCGGACAGCTTGAAGGTATCGGGGCCCAGCTGATACAGAAAAATGCATACATCGAGGTCAGCCGGATTGTACCCGGCAGTCCTTCCTGGAAACAGGGCGAGCTCGAGGTCGGCGATTTCATTCTGAAGGTCGCACAGGGGGATGCAGAACCTGTTGATGTGGTCGATATGAGACTGGATGATGCCGTTCAGCTCATCAGGGGACCGAAAGGAACAGAGGTCAGCCTGACCATCAAAAAGCTTGACGGCACCATCCGCGAGATATCCATCATCAGGGATGTGGTCATCCTTGAAGAAACATATGCAAGGAGCACGATCATCGGGATGCCCGGCCAAAGCCTGAGCATCGGATACATCAAGCTTCCTTCGTTTTACGAAGATTTTGAAAACAAACAGGGAAGAAGCTGCTACACCGATGTCAGGAATGAGCTTGAAAAGCTCCGAAAGGAAGGTATTGACGGCCTGATCTTCGATCTTCGTGACAATGGGGGCGGATCCCTCGAGGATGTGGTGAAGATCGTAGGACTCTTCATTGAACAGGGTCCTGTCGTCCAGGTTCGGGGAAAGGGCGGTTTCAACAGGATTCTGGCTGACACCGATCCTTCCATTATTTACAAAGGACCTCTTGTTGTAATGGTTAACGCTGTAAGCGCCTCAGCTTCAGAGATCTTTGCAGCAGCCATCCAGGACTACCGGCGGGGGATCATTATCGGCGGCACTAAAACCTTCGGAAAAGGTACAGTCCAGAATTTCTCCGACCTGGACAGAATGGTGAACAACAAACCGGAAGGGATGGATGACCTGGGCTCACTGAAGCTGACCGTTCAGAAATTCTACAGGATCAATGGCGGGGCGACACAGCTCAATGGGGTGTCGCCGGATATGGTCATCCCGGATTATTATAATTATATTGACTACGGAGAACGCGACCTCGATTATGCCATGGAGTGGGACGAAATCGCATCTCTGAACTTTAGTCCCTGGAATCCTCCATACGACCTCGAATTTATCCTTAAGATCAGTGAAACCCGGATCAGCGGGGATACTCTTTTTGAGCTGATTGACGAGAACGGAAGAAGGCTGAAGCACATCCGGAATGAGACGCAGGTCCCCCTCGAATATGATGCCTATGACCACCTGATGACCACACGCGAGCAGGAATCAAAGCGGATGGACCGGATCGGCAAGGATTCTCTGGGATTGCAGATCAGACCCCTGGCTGCCGATCTTCCTGAGATCAATGCGGATACCTCCAGGAGAGCCAGAATCGATGCGTGGCTTGGTACACTTCATAAAGATATCTACCTGAAAGAAGCATTCCACATCATGAGAGACGTCAACGAATCCCTGATGAAGAATGCCCGTAAGGAAGACCAATGAGCCTGCAAATTTGAACTCTACTGCCGGCCGGCCTTCTGCTTCCGGTTATTACACAATGGTATCCCTCTCCGGTAGCCTTCCGGAGACACCTCCACCGTATTTCAAATGATTGATAAAGGCCCACAGAGCTGTGATACCTATTATGGCAAGGGTATAATAAACGAATGACGGGATGGGAACAGGATCACCCTTGGCGTAGGAATGGAGCCCGGATAGATAATAATTCACTCCGAAATAAGTCATCAGGACAGAGCTGTATGCGATCAAACCGGCAAAGCTCAATGCGAAATTCCCCCTGAACCCGGGGATATAACGCATATGCATTATGAACGCATAAACCAGGACCGTGACGAGAGCCCATGTTTCCTTGGGATCCCAGCCCCAGTATCGGCCCCACGATTCATTGGCCCAGACCCCTCCGAGGAAAGTCCCCACAGTCAGCATGAACAATCCGACCATAAGCGTCATTTCGATGACCAGCACCAGCTCATGTATGGTCAGATTCATCCTCTGATGGTTGGAATGGGTGCGGAACAACATCAGTACCAGATTGAAGAAACCCAGCAGTGCACCCAATCCCAGAAAACCGTAACTGGCTGTAATGACGGCCACATGGATGATCAGCCAGTATGACTTCAGTACGGGAACCAGGTTGGTGATTTCAGGATCCATCCAGCTCATTCCGGCAACTGAAAGGATCAGTGATCCAAGCAACGATACCAGAGAGAGTGTGATCCCCGACCTGCCGGCAAACAGCAAGCCCGCCAGAACGGTCGCCCATCCGATATAAATCATGGACTCATAACCGTTACTCCATGGTGCATGGCCGGATATGTACCACCTGAACCCAAGCCCGGCAGTATGGATGGTAAAAAGCAATATCACCAGAAACATGGCAATCCGGATAACCGGTCTCAGATTGACGGCAGGTCTGAGGAGTCCGATAAAACTCAATATCAGCATGACGAACCCTATCAGTCCATAAAAGCCTGCCAGCCGTCCGAAAACATTGGCGCTGTTATAGAAGACCTCAAACTTTTGCCTGGCAGCAGGCGGAATGATCTCCTGCCCGTATTTTTCCTGAAAACTCCTGATATAATCAAGATATTCCCCGGCCCGTGTCCAATCATTGTTTCTTTTCGCATTCCCAACAGCCTCCAGGTACAACGACAGCATGCCACCGACAAACAAGGCCTCCTCATCCCCGAACATCTCTCCTGCCTTTCCGGGATTCACCCATTTGTTTTCAGGGTCATCAGGAACCGGAAACAGGTTCATGAAATCCCCGGTATAAACCATATAACAGATATTGACCCTTTCGTCCACGGCAATGACATCCTTGTCAAGTTTGGATCTTCTGGCAGGCTGCCTCTTGTAAGCCTCATCGACCAGGCTGCTGATGGCATATCCTCCCGGATGGTTTACGTTCACCAGGTCGTTAAATGAAGCATATTTCCCTTCAATGCCCAGCATCTGTTTCAGTTCTGGGTGAGAGATCCTGATCATGGGTATTTGCTGCCAGCGGACCGGATCAGACATCATCCCCAGCATCACCTGTTCCGGTATCAGGTCATTGAAACTGTTTTTCCGGGATACTTTCCGGAGCACTTCAGAGGCCAGGGTTCCAACGGGCTTCACCCTTCCGTCACGATCCTGAAGGAGTAACCTGCCGAATTGCCGCGCATGGTTCCGGTCGACCTCCGTCACAGAGATGGTATCTGAAGCCAGAACCTTGCCGGGCAAACCGGCCAGAACAAAAAACAGGGGAAGTAATGCCGTAATCCCTGTTCTTCTGAGCCTTCTCAGTCTCCCTGAAGTCTTCAGGAGAAAGCTGAAACGGCTTTCGCGCGAGAACAGTGCTGCGATCATTCCCATGGTCATCAGGAAATAACCCAGATAGCTTACCACCGTACCCGGCATATCATGGTTCACCGACAGGATCGTTCCCTTTTCATCCTGGTCGTAAGATGACTGATAGAAACGGTATCCCTTATAGTTCAGGACGTTGTTCATAAATATCCTGAAAGGGAAGCTTCTGTCATCCACTGGATCGTAAACGGTCACTTCACTGGAAAATGAAGAAGGGCTGCTTGATCCGGGGTAGCGTTCCAGGATGAAATCATTCAAATGAAGAGAGAACGGCAAAGCGATAGGTTTGGCCCCATAACCGACTGACACCTGGAAACCATTAATTTCATTTTCAACAGGATGCGTCAGGTATCCTTTTCCACCTGCCACGAAAATATCCCTTTCTTCCTGGTCAACGCGCACCCTGCAAACCAGCACATCCAAATAATTACGGTAATCATCTCCTGAAGCCACATAATCGATCCTTCCCTTAGGAAGATAGTCTTTAAGCACAAAATCCAAATCCTTCAGGGAATACAGATATCTCACCTGAAATGGGTATACCGAATCAGGAATGAACTGATTCTTCATTCCGGTGTGCATACCTGAGAACTCCACTGTATCGGAAGCCTGAAGATATAAACCGGATCCGTTTCTTGTGATACGGACAGCTTCATTCCCATCCGGCAGACCGAATGAAAAAGCAATCCCTGAATATTTTTTGACATCTCCTTCCTTTAAAATGAAATCCTTCCTGCCTTCCGGCCCTCCGGAAACCACAAGGACTGCCAGAGGAATCCCATCCGGATCCATGACGGCCCTTTCACTTGCGGAGGGAACGAATCTTACCGGCTCCACGGAGACTTCATGATCCCCAAACTGCAACTTTTCGCGAAACCTTGGTGATGTCAGTGACGAAAACATCACCGGGCGTTCCCTCGTAATGGTGCTGTCATTTTTTGACACGCTGATGCTCAAATAGGTCCGGTCAGATATGATATAGG
Source organism: Bacteroidales bacterium (assembly GCA_016939365.1). Classification (GTDB taxonomy): domain Bacteria; phylum Bacteroidota; class Bacteroidia; order Bacteroidales; family JAFGHD01; genus JAFGHD01. The sequence continues at coordinate 30,713 of JAFGHD010000020.1, forward strand.
CTTCTGATTCCCCTTCGCGGATTCGCATCATTCCCTCAAAACCAGTAAACCGGCTAACCGCGGCACCACCCAGGATCAAAAGAAAGGCAACATGAAACAACAGCACAGTCCATTTTTCGCGACGAACCATTCTATGTCTGAAAATACTACCTGCCAGGTTGATTGCCAGCAATAGCAGCAAAAACTCAAACCACCTCGCGTTGTAAACCCTGGCCCGGGCAGCCTGCGTCCCGAAATCATTCTCGATGAAAGTGGCCACAGCGATCACTACGGCAAAAAGGATCAGCAGTAATCCTGTCATCTGAAGGGAAAACAGCCATTGCAGTATCTTCCTCATGCTATTTCAGAATTTAGTATCGCAAATGCAAAAATAGGCTATTAAATCACTCTCCCGGTTCACGGCAATCGGCGGACTGCTATTGGGTTGACCAGGCTTGAATTTTTAAACTTTCCAGTGATGCATTTCATTATTATCATAGAAAGTATTAATTTTGGTTTGCAACAATTCAAATCTCCCACGGTATGAAATTTTCTCAGATTTGCAAAATTGCCGGTTTAATATCTGGCATCATTGCCGTTTTGTTGATGATTGGCGGCTTGATAGGTCTCTTTTCGGGTGAATTCCTCAGTGTCAGGCGATACTCGAATTTTTTCTGGTTTGCCAATACCTTTCTTTTCCTGGGAATATTCTTCCTGCTGATCTGGCTGGGAGATAAGGAAAAGAGCGCCTGACATCCCTCCTTGGGGGTATTGTGGTTTTATCGCACTCCTTCTTTCCCCGGAAAGGATTATCAAAGTAATGCCATGAGGTTGGATATAGGTCGTTTTTAGCTCCCACAGATTTGCCTTGCACGGGATCATTTTTCGGGATCCTTTTCAGAGTTTCATTCCCTCGGTGCAGTTCCGGCATATCTCTATTGATGACCTGCTGGCAAATATCTGTTTGCGAAAGCGGTCATATAAGACACCCGTCCAGATTTCCCCGAATTCAGCCTCTGAGAGGTTTCCCAGCCGGTGGCTGGCATCCTTGTCGAAACAGCATGGTACGACAAGGCCATCCCATGTAATAACAGATCCGCTCCACATTCGGTAGCAGCGGTTGGGGAGGCTGTTTTTGAAAATGTAAGATCCGTCAGGGAGCCTCCGGTACCTTGAATAGCGGTCTATCGTAGGGATGAGGTCGTTGCCGTTACGGTAGTCGTTGATCTGTGCTGTTTTGAACTGCAATTCATCCACCCCCAGATCACGGCACAGTTCTTTTGCTTCATCCAACTGATGTTCATTGGTACGGAAAACGATGAACTGGACAATGAGGTGAGGGGTATGTGACTTCAGTTCCTTTCTGGCCTGGATCAGATTCCGGATACCATCGATTACGCGCTGGTAGCGTCCCCCAACCCTGTATGCAGCATAAGCCTCCTGGCCGATCCCGTCCAGTGATATAATCAGGCGGTTCAGACCGGATTCAACAGTTTTCCTGGCATTTTCCGGGTTCAGGAAATGGGCGTTGGTCGAGGTGGCCGTGTAAATCCTGCGTTCCCGTGCCATCCTTACAAAATCGAAGAAATGAGGATTCATGTAGGGTTCTCCCTGAAAATAAAGCAGAAGATACCAGAGATCTTTTCCTGTCTGGCGGATGATGGACTGATAAAGATCCAGGTTCATCATTCCGGTATTCCTGGAAAACTTCCTCAAGCCGGATGGGCACTCAGGGCAGCGGAGATTGCAGGAGGTAGTGGGCTCAACCGAGAGTGACAGAGGCATTCCTGCATGCCAAACCACTCCTGTAAGCCTTGACCAGTAAAAGCTTGTGACCGTAAGAAAGAGATTCCACAGCCGCCGGGGGGTAGTCCCGGCCAATATGCTGATCCGGTCCCTGATTATCCTGAAATCCATTCCCATAATCTTCTAACGGGCCGTAAACCGGCCGGCGTTTTATTCCGGTCTCAGGAGACCTCAGCCGCAGACCGGATTACCGCAAAAAAACAGACGGCTTCAAAGGTACATTTTTGTAAGTCCATTGTCTATCATCAAACACATAATCCGGTGCATTGTTTCCGGCAGGAAGTCAAAAAAGGCGGGGCAGGTCAAAGTCAAATCTTGGCGGTAAGTTTTTTCACCAGCTTGAACTGGCTGAGAAATTCCTTGGCAACAATCCGGATGACGGTATAGCCAGGTATCGCCAGGATCATTCCGGGTACCCCGGCCAGGCTTCCGGCCATGAGGATCACAAGAAATATCTCGATAGGATGTGCTTTCACACTGTTGGAGTATATCACAGGTTGAAGCACCAAATTATCGATGAGATTGGCCACCACGAACGCTCCAACCACACGGAGGGAAATATCCAGCAGGCCTGAATATATTTCGGCGCTCAGACTGCTGGTTACGGCGATGATCACCCCCATGATAGCGCCGATGACAGGACCGAGGTAAGGTATGATGTTCATAAACCCTCCAAGGAAGCCGATGAGCAGGGCATTTTCCACCCCCAGAAGCAACAAGCCGGATGTCAGCAAGGTGATCATCGAAATCACTTCAAGACTGAGCCCGATGAAATACCTGCTGAGTAAATTCTTGATCTCATTCAGTGCATTGGCCGCTTTCTCCTCATATTTCACGGGAACGAACAATAAAATACCGTTGAAAAACAAATGCCGGTCCCGGAGAAAAAAGAAGGTCAGGAAAACAACAGTAAACACAGCAATAAACAGTGTGCCTGTCAGGCTGATGAGATTATTGAAAAAATTTGCAAAGGTGGCCATGCTCAGGACCGATTGCAATTGTGTTTTAATGGATGATTCAATGGTTTGGTCATCGGCAATGATATTATAACGAATGAGAAAATCCTGCAGACTGGCAATCGGAGACTGGAGATCAAAGGTGATCTTCTCAATATCGATTCCTGCGATGGTCTCGGCTTGCCCTGCGACCAATGGAATAAATAACAGAACCAGGGAGACCATCACACCCAAAATAATGATCAGCGCAAGGACGGCGCTGAGACTATGGGGAAACTGAACATTCCGGATACGGATTCGATCAAAAAGGGACACCAGGGGATGGCCCATGAATGACAATACGCCCGAGACCAAAATATAGACCACAATATCGGAAAAGAACCAAATCATGTAAATTCCCAGCACGAAGAGCAAACCTCCCAGGATAAACTGTCCGGTTTTATTCATATTCAGGATGTTTCAGCAAAATTAGAAACAATTAATGAGAGGAGCCGATATGGATGCCGCACGTTGTCTTCGTAACAGAATGATAATGAGCATAGATCAAAATCCGTCATCCGGCTCGTGGATGATGAAGCCAGAAGGTCATAAACAGTCTTTCTCCCAGACAAAAGCCGGCCGGAGTAAATCATGCGGCCAGAGCCGGTGATAATTCAGCAGGATAAACTTGAGCTGGCTTGTTGAAAGGGTCTTGACAATATAAACAATCACCTTGCCTGAACCGGTTTGGTCGTCAAACCATCCCTCTTCATTCACCGACAACACCTCACTGACGGGATACTGAAAAAGATAAGTCCTTGAAAAGAAATGGAAGGCTTGCCTGTCAAGCATCTCAAGGGCTTCAGCCTCCCTGAGGTACTCCCTTTCCCGGCGGTCAAGACGCTCCAGCATACCAAATCCTGAAAAATTGAGGATCACGGCAGCCGAAAAGATGACCACCGACATCGATATCTTTTTTGTCAACGTTTTGACATTCATTTGCATAATAAATCAATCGCCCAATCCTTTGCCAAAACGGGGTGATAATCTGTACCCTTCAGTCACAGGGTATGAAATTACAATTTTTTCTTCATATGGAAACTCTGGCAGTGCGATGGCTGATCATCCGGAAGAAATCCGGTGGGAACCAATAAGGTTGACCGATCTGTATTAAATTTGTATGTCATCCGGGAAATCTCCAGGAATAGAATAAATATATTCCAGCATTATGAAAGTGTCAAAACGGACCCTGATCACGTTTATCGTTTTCGCTTCACTGTTTCCCATGTCCTCTGATTGCCAGTGGATCAGTGTCCCGGATCCCTACCTTCAGATCCACGCAGATGCGGATGATCCCCTGTATACGACCTATTCCGCAGCTCCTGAAAGGTCACGGCTTTATGGTGACAAGGCATATAAAATGGACTATTATTCCGATTGCAATCCCATTCATTTTCAATCTGATCCATACGGCAGGTTCTATCATCTGTGGATGATCGACAAGGTGGTAATCGATCTCACCGGCAAATACTATAAAAAACCGGTGGTCACCGCATCCTTTCCTGACATGGCCATTCTGGAATATGAACCCGTAAAAGGTCTTCGGGTGCGTCAATGTTTCCTGGTTTACAGTTCCCGGAGTGCAATGGTCGATCTGATGATCCGTAATGAAAGCGGACGGGAACATCTCGTTGAAATCTATCCGATTCTGGAAATGGGCAACGATTCCTTGCTGATATCAGGTTTTGATGACAACCTGAACGGTTATGTTACACATCACCGGGAGACAAGGGAGCGGCTGATCAGTGATCTTTATGCTGCGGCACCATACCCCACAGAGTGGACAGGTTTTTTTTCTGCCGGTTTTCCGCTCTATTCCCGTGGTGGATTTCACGGAAGCATCCCGGAGTTTTATCAGTATATCAAAACCGACTTCTATGAAGAGGAACGAAGCCACGACTCTCTGAACTTCCTTGAAGAAGGGAATGTTGATTTCATTGCACTTCACGGCCAATTTGAACTTGCCTCCGGAGCGGAAATGAGCCTGAGGTATTTCAGGTCTCTTCAGGGGTCGGATGAGCCGATTGAGACGTTGCGGGATGAAATGGAGACACTCCAAACGGTCAGTCTGCAGGATTTTCTGGACGCCAATACAGCTCTTTTCAAGAGCATACCGAGGCCTGAACTGATTACGGAGGAAGAAAAACTGTTATATCTGGGCTCGTTCAACCTCGTCAGGGGATGCATGCTTCCACCCACCGGTCATACCAGGAACCATTATTATGTTTTTTCGAGGAATCCCATATGGGGGTGGGGTCATGGTCATCAGGTGCTGCATGAATCCCTCAGCATGCTGGCTTATGTCTATCTCGATTGCCGGACGGCCATGGAATCACAGCGCGTGTTCATGGAGCAGCAGGGGGAGGATGGACTTATCGCTTACCGTCATGGCCCGCGTGGTCCGCAAACCTATCCACACAAGGGTCAGCCGACCACTTCAGCACCCTTTTACAATTGGATCAACTGGGAATTATTCAGGGTTTGTCCTGACACAGCATTTCTTAAGGATGCCTATGTCTCCGGCACCAGTTATATAGACTGGGTTCTGGGAAACCGCGATAAGGACCGCGACGGATCCCTTGAATGGGGACCATATGGTATCATTGAGAACGTCCGTGACTGGTATAATGTGGTTTTCCAGGTTTCAAAGGAACGTTACCTGGATATCGACAAAGAAGACATCTCAGATGAACTGGAATGTCTGGACCTGAACCTGATGGTCATCAATGAAATGAGATGTCTTTCATCAATGGCCGGGATTCTGGATATACCTGAGGATTCTGTTAAATGGAAGGGACTGGCCGACAGCATGTCCATGCGGATCAATGAATACATGTGGGATCCGGCATCCGGATTCTATTACCATGTGGATATGAAAAACCACAGTTTCCGTTTTATGGAGAGAGACCTGCGCAGGCAGGAAATCATTGGCTTCCTTCCCCTGTGGGCGCAGGCGACTGATTCCGCAAGGGCCGGCCGGCTTATCAAAGCACTGACTGATACCACGAAATTCTGGAGGGAATTTGGCATTCCCACCCTGGCCGCAGATGATCCCTGGTACAGCCCCGACGTGGATTATTGCTGCAAATGGAACGGCCCTGTCTGGATGCTTTGGGATTACATGGTGTTTGATGGCCTTCTGAAATATGGGTACGAAAACCTCGCTCTCCGCCTTGGAGAGAAAATGGTGCATGCTGCATCTGCACAGCTCAGGATCAACCACAACTTCTGGGAGTCATACAGCCCCGACAATACTGTGCTTGACTGCCCTTCCAATTACATTTGGGATGCCATACTGGCTAAGATTCTCATCGAGCTGAACCGCCTGCGGGTTGGACAATAAGATGAGGTTTCCATCGTATTTTCAGAGACAAAATACAATAGAACCCCCATCACATTCTAAGCTATTACCCCTTCCGGCCAGAATAGGATACTAACACCCGGTAAAAATTCATCTTCAGTCCGGAAGCACTCATGACAGAGTACCGGTTATGGGCATACCCGGACACGCGGATCGTCCGGTTTAGAATCAAAATAAACGGAATATGACTATCCGAGGAAGTATTCAAACTGATTGGAGGTCGGGTTCTTTTCCCTTTTCAGTTTGTTTTCCTTCACCAGTTTCATCAGAGGACCTGAAAGGTCAGTGCTCTTGAAATCGGTCTTCAGGTTTTCGTTGCAATGGGCAACAACATCGCCCAAAGCTCTGTGGGTTTTGAAGAAATCACCGTCCATCAGGATGTCAAGGGTTTTGGATGGCCCTACTTTTCTTTTTCTCGGTCCACCCTTTGGGCCGGGTTTGCGACCGCCCCTTTTCCCGGGCTCCTTCACCTTGGCCACAACCTCAACCTTTGGTTTGCGTCCCGGTTTTTTCCTGCCCACTTTTGCAGGTGCATCGACCTCAATCCCCTTAAGCAGGGATTCCACGATCTTCAGCTGAACAGCCTCGGATTTAAATGAATTCACAATTCCGGCAAGCTCTTTCAGCTCATCTTTTAGATTACCCAGTAATTTTGCCATACATCAAGTTTTTAATTGAGTATTTATCACAGGTTCAAAATGAACCTTATGGATAACAAAAATAAGTATATTTTTCAAAATATCTAATTTATTTCGGATATTTTTTTGAAATCAGTCTGCGACCAATGTTTGATCAGGGGGTAAAGCCTTGCTTCTTAGATATTTAAAACATCCATTGTATGTTAGCAGAATGCGGATCAATAACAGTAATAATACTGTCTTTTCAGCTGTCTGGCAAGGATAATCCCGTTCAATGACTATTTGTTCTTCTCCGGATAGGAAGGTATTTCCAGCCAGTTTTCAGGCCAGTTTTTCAGATCTTCCAGGATCAATTCTATGGCTTTATTCAGCTGGTCATCATTTCCATCATATTCACGTGCCGGATCATTGTCGACCCAGACATCGGGTTCGACGCCCCTGCCTTCGATCACGAACTGTTTCATTTGCAGGTCGTAGTGTGCAAATTCAGGCCGGATCAGGGCACCGCCATCGACAAAGGGTATAGGGCTGCGGTAACCCACCACACCGCCCCATGTCCTGACGCCCACCAGTTTTCCCAGCCCCAGCTTCCTGAACTGATACGGGAAAAGATCGCCGTCAGAAGCAGAATAGTTGTCGATGAGCATAATCTTGGGGCCATGCTGTAAACCTGCCGGCTTGGTATTGGGAGATCCGTTCCTGCCAACCGACATGATGGTGATCTCGCGGGCAAGTCTTTCGATGATCATCGGGGAGACGTTACCGCCGCCGTTACCCCGGTTATCAATGATCAATGCCCTTTTCCTCAGCTGGGGATAGTAATGCTTTACAAATTCATTCAGCCCTTCCGAACTCATATCCGGAATGTGGATATAACCCACTTGTCCCTCCGTAGCCGCCTCTACCTTCCGTATATTGTCCTGCACCCAATTGTAATAATACAAACCGCTTTCATCCCGGGCAGGAATAACGGTCACCCTTCGTGCCCCATCCAGTGAAGGGACATTGTTCACCGTGAGCTCCACCTGTTTTCCAGCCATGCCAAACAGCGATTGATAAATGTCGTTCATTTCCGTGGTGGATTTCCCGTTGACCGCCAGAATGTAGTCGCCCTCATGAACATCCACACCCACCTCCGTCAAGGGAGAACGGGTGGCATCATTCCAGTTTTCACCCTGCAAAATACGATCGATCCGGTATGTTCCTTCAGGGTCACGACTAAGTTCTGCACCCAGCAATCCCATACTGATCCGTTCCGGGGCGGGTTTGTCCCCGCCGGTTATGTATGCATGGCCGGCATTCAGCTCACCGATCATTTCACCGATCACATAGTTCAGATCGTCCCGGTGATATACATAAGGGATCAATGCGGCATATTTTTCATACACCGCATGCCAGTCCACCCCATGCATCCCGGGATCATAGAAGAAATCCCGCATCAGTCTCCAGGCTTCATTGAAAATCTGGTTCCACTCCTCCCGGTAATCAACCATTATTTTCATACCGGACAGATCGACGAACTTGTCCAGGTTTACTTTCGAGGCGGGAATGTCGATTACAGCATACTGAGCCCCGCTGCTGACGGCCATCTTTTTCCGGTCGGCTGAAATGATGAAGCTTCCGAATTCACCGATGGTTTTCTCGCTGCGATCATCCAGATCAAACATCTTCAGGCTGGCTTTCTCCTGGCTGGCATCTCTGAAGCAGTAGTACAACCTGTTTTCTGCGGGCTGGAGGTTCCAATAGCTACCGTTTTCCACCGGTAATGCAATGATCCGGCCTTCTATCCCGTCGAAATCTATCCCGACAAGCGGATTGTCCTTTTCCCCCTCCTGACCCGGCGGTTCATTTCCAGGATCTTTTTTGATATTTACCTCATCATTCCGGGGGCCGAGTGGATTTTCCACCGATTTCTCCAGTGTGAGGGCGAATAGTTTGTGCATATCCCTGTAGATATGGTTCCATTCCGTCCAGCTGTAGGCCGGAGAGAAATCCCTGGATGAGACGAAGAAGAGATATTTGCCGTCGATACTGAAAACCGGTGATCCGGAAGCGTACCAGCTGTCTGTTACCGGTCTTTTCACGCCTCCTTCAAGCTGGTATATCCAGATACGGGGCATACCCTCCTTTTCAGGTTTCACATATGCGATCCATCGGCTATCGGGCGACCACACATATTCATTGAACTCCCCATCCCGTGTTTCATCCACCATAACAGGCAGACCTGTTTCAACATCGGCATATTGCAGCCTTTGTTTCTTATCGGACCATAACATTTTCCTGTTGTCTGGCGACCAGACCGGATTATAAACATATGTGTCACCCAGGCGGACCACGCACCGTGCCTCAGTCATGCCATCCTGCTGCTGTACGTAAATGTCATCACTTCCATTCTGGTCGGAGACGAAGGAAATATACTTCCCGTCGGGTGACCATTCCACATTTCTTTCGTTTACACGGGAAGTGTTGGTCAGATTCCGCGTGATCCCATGGCGTACAGGAACGGAAAAGACATCCCCTCTGGCTCCGAAAACCATCCGGTTGCCATCCGGAGAGAGGGCCCAGCTCCTGATGAAATGGCTGGCATCTTCGATCCCATTGCGACTCCACGAATGGTCATCTGCGATGACAACAGGAATTCTTGAAACCTGACGGTCAGAAAGGTTGAAACGGTAGAGAAAGCCCCCATTTTCATAAATAATGGAATGATCGCCCAGGCTTGGAAATTTGATATCATAACCGGTATAATGTGTCAGCTTTTCGGTTTCGCCCGTCAGGGTATTATAGGCAAAAAGGTTCATCGTCCTGTCACGGTCCGACAGGAAATAAATCATGTCACCGTGCCACATAGGGATGATATCCTGCGCTTCATTGTTGGTGATATTGATTGTTTGCCGGGTTTCGAAATCATATATCCAGACATCATCAACCATCCCCCCACGGTAATATTTCCAGGTCCTGAACTCACGGAAAACACGGTTGAATGCCAGTTTCTTCCTGTCAGGGGAAAAGCTGCAGAAACCGGCACAGGGTAAAGGAAACTCATCAGAGAGGCCGCCTGAGGTTGACACTGTGTAGAGTCTTCCCTTGAAAGGGTTGAATGAGTTTTTGCGGGAGCGGTAAATGATCTCGTGATCATTTTTCCAGCCCATGACGATATTATTCGGGCCCATCCGGTCTGAAATATCGTCTCTGGACAAGGTGGCCGTATATGTCAGCCTTTCCGGAATACCGCCACCGGAGGGTATCAGATATACTTCTGTATTTCCGTCATACTGGCCGGTGAAAGCGATCTGGTTTCCGTCCGGTGAGAAACGGGCAAACATCTCGAATCCTACGTCATTCGTCAGTTTACGTGCCACGCCACCCTCCAGTCCGACAGAATAAAGGTCGCCGGCAAAGGTAAATACTACCATATCCCCGTGGACAGCCGGGAATCTGAGAAGCCGGGCTTCCTCCTGGGATTTGAGCAGCCATGTGAGGCAAAGCAGTGCAGAAATCAAAACCAGTCTTTTCATATCTCTTTTTATTGAAAACAATTGCAAAGCCAAATGTTGTACCATGAAATCAATGCATTAAATGTCAGACCCATATGCCGGAACACATGTGAATTCCGGTTGGATAACGGACGGTGGATGTCCACTGCCGGACAGGCTACCATCCCAGTACGTCTGAAAAAAACCACTCATCAAGACCTGATGCCCATGCCAGCATGGCCAGACCTCCTGCAAACAACGGTACGAATAAAAGGGCAATCAGGTAATTGGCCAGCAGGGAGATTTTCTGTGATGCACCCAGTTGTCCAAGTTTTCGTCCCCCCTTGATTTTCCAACCGCGAAAATAGAAATAACAGCCAAAGACCACTGATATCAAAAGCATCAGGATCCCACCCGAATATCCCACGATGCCGATGCTCCCCGATAGAAATGCCGAATAGAGCATTTGCAACACTACGATCCCCATATAGAGGAGAAGTGCAGACATGAGCCAATATTTGGCAAGTCCACCAGCCATCCAACTCAGTGAGATGCCCCTGTAGAACATCACAACCAATACGGCCATGGGCGCCATCAGGGTCAAGGCCCGGAGATGGATACGTAAGGGTATATGGTCGCGGCCTGCTGCAAAGAGAATGAAAATAAGCAGACTAAAAAGTATCAGCAGATAGGAAATTCCACGGCTGATTTTCGTTTCAAAGACATTCTTTGGCCTGACCACCCTCCGGCCCGCCCTGAAAAAGCCATCCACCTGATTATGGATAAATCCGGGAAAGTGGCTTCCCATCATCATTCATGCCCGCATTAGATATATTCTGTTTCCCTGCAAGGATTAAACGAGACGGCATATATGAGTAACCCTTGCAAGGAGTATATTCAGGGAGTTACAAAATCGCCACCAATCTGATGCTCCAACCCAGGTTCATCGAGAGGACGATAGGGAAATCTTCCCATCCGGAAACCATCATCGAATACATTTTGTTAAAATTCAGCAATTTGATTGCAGGAAATGCATTGACCCCGCCAAATCTCTGATCGGTAACCACAGGAAATTCCGTAAGGGCATTTTCAAAACTCTTGTTATCCTGATCTCCGAAGTAGGCAACAAATTTCAGCGGTTCCTCCTCCCCCATATCGAATGTGACGGTTTTTCCTTCTTTGAGGGACCGGTAGGCCGCTTGTGAGACCCACCCGGATGTTTGGTCTGTCAGAGTATAATTTCCATCCGAATAATAATTCATCATTGCTGTTGCCTTCTCAAGGGCCTCCCGGGTCATGGTCAGTGTGCCTCCCGACATATTGTGCGTCATCATCCACTGCATGGTGACGCTGTCGGCAGACAGATGCTTCAACTTGATGATAAACAGGTACACTGATCCTTCATAATCAACCTGATAGACAAAGATGGTACCGGGTTGTGCAACGGCCTCCTTGAAATCTTTTTGTGCATGAACCGGACCCGCCAGCCATGCAATCAATAAGGTCAATGTCAATGTGAAGATCTTTTTCATAGTTTCCGGTTTTTATCAGAACAAAAATAGGAAATCAAAACCACCTGACAAGGTTCAGATCATGCCTGTAAGGTAACAGCGGAGATTTAGGTGCAATCCGGAAGGCAAACTCAAATATACCGGAAGCTGTCATCGGGAAATCACACTCGTAGACAGCATACGGATTTTTCTTTTCCCGCAGATCAAGTTCGTTTGTATACCAGGGACAATCCACATGATCATTGATCCGGCGTCCGAATATCACCTCTGCCCTGATTTCCTCAGGGGGTATTTCTCCGGTTTTCAGGACCAATGTGGCTTTGAAATTCTGCCCCATGGTCAGGGAACTCTGAATATTTCCGGGGATATCAATTGAAACCAGTTCAATGTCATCCCAGAACCGCCGGATCTTTCTTTTCCAGCCCGTGATCTCGCGAGCCAGGGTATAATCGTTGTGGATCAGTTTGGTGTTTCGCTGGCGGAGTTTATGGTAATATTGCCCGGTGTAATCATCCAGCATCCGCTTCATTGTGAAATGAGGTGCGATCTGGGCCATGCTGTTCCTTACAAATTTGAGCCAGCCACCCGGAATACCCTTATTGTTCCTGGTGAAAAAGAGGGGTATGATTTCCTCCTGAAGCAGGTTAAGGATTGTCTCTGCGTCAAGTTCGTCCTGATATTGTTGATTTGCATAAATCCTGGCTTCATTCAGGGCCCATCCTGCGTTTTCTTTGAAACCCTCCGACCACCAACCATCCAGGACGCTCAGGTTCAGCACTCCGTTCATCACAGCCTTCTGCCCGCTGGTTCCTGAGGCCTCCAGCGGTCTGGTCGGTGTATTCAGCCAGACGTCAACGCCTGCGATGAGATTTCGGGCCAGGTGCATATCATAATTCTCGAGGAAAATGACCTTTCCGAGAAAGCGTGGATTCTTCGAAATGGTCACGATCCTCTGGATCAGATCCTGACCCGGCTTGTCGTTGGGATGTGCCTTTCCTGCAAAGATGAAACGCACCGGGCGCTCGGGGTCATTGACGATCTCTTCCAGCCGGTCGGTGTTCCCAAAAAGGAGATGTGCCCTTTTATAGGTGGCAAATCTCCTGGCAAAACCAATATAAAGTGCCTCTTCGCTGATCTCATTCAGGGTTTCGATAATGATCCTCGGATTTTCCTGCCGTTTGGTCAGGTCGGAGTTGATCTTCTTTTTCAGAAAGCGGGTCATGACCGATTTGGAAGCCTTCCGTTCTTCCCAGAGTTCCTCATCTCCGATCTGAAACACCCGTTCCCAATGTTCCGGACTATTGACCTGGCTGACGAAATCCTTCCCGAAATACTTCCTGTGGAGTTCCTGCCAATTGCGGGCTGTCCAGGTTCCGTAATGCACACCGTTGGTAACATGACCGATATGGAGTTCGCCAGGGAAATAGCCCGGGTACAGATCCCTGAAAATCTCACGGGTCACCCTTTCGTGGATTTTGCTGACCCCGTTTGCCTCCTGACACAGCTTCATGGCCAGTATGCTCATTGAAAACCGTCCGTCCTGCGCACTTCCATCGATCTGTCCCATGTTCATGAACTCCCTCCAGGATATCCGCAGCCTGTCGGCATAGTGGGGAATATATGTACGAAGGATGTCTTCACTGAAGGTGTCATGGCCTGCCGGCACCGGCGTATGCGTTGTGAAAAGGGAAGATGACCGGACTACCTCAAGAGCCACCTCAAAGGGAAGGTTGTCATACTGAACATACATCCGCAGTCTTTCAAGCCCGGCAAAGGAGGCATGTCCTTCGTTCAGATGGAGTATATCGGGTTTCACGCCCATTGCGTCCAGAAGCCTCATACCCCCGACACCGAGCAACAGCTCCTGCTTGAAACGGTTCTCCCAGTCGCCGCCATAAAGATGGTAAGTAATGGCCCGGTCTTCGGCCGTGTTTTCATCAATATCCGTATCCAGTAGGTAAAGCGGTATCCTCCCCACATCAACCCGCCATGCACGGGCTGTAAGAGACCTCCCTGGAAATACAATACTGATCTTCAGTGGATTGCCCTTGTCATCGTTGACCTCCTGAATGGGAAGTGTGGAGAACTTCTGCGGGATATACAAGTTGAGCTGATCTCCATGAAGGGAGATGCTTTGCTGGAAATATCCATACCTGTAAAGGATACCGACACCGATCATGTGTACATTGGAATCACTTGCTTCCTTGAGGAAATCCCCGGCCAGAACACCGAGACCTCCCGAATAGATGGTTAGTGATTCATGCAGGCCATACTCCATGGAGAAATATGCGATCCGTGGATCATTTCCAGGAAAATCCTGAGATATATATTCGTTGAATTGTTCCAGCACAGTGGCCAGTTTCTTCTGGAATCCCACATTTTTCTCAAGGTTTGCCCATTGTACCGAGTCGAGCGAATCCAGCAGTGAGAGTGGGTTTTGCCTGTGCTTTTCCCATAAATCCACATCAATCAACCGGAAAAGCTCTTCCGCCTGGGGATTCCATGACCACCACAGGTTCATGGCCAGTTTATGCAGAGCTTCCATCGATTCCGGATAGCTGGGACGGATATTTATCTGGCGCCACTCCGGCTCAAACCTTGGTAATCTGGGGGAAACGGGAGGAACGGCCTTTTCTGCAGCTTTCTTTGTAACGAACAGATCCTTCCTTCCTTCCACTTTTTCAAGGGCTACACTGTAGGCTTCCCTGTAATGATCATAAAGGGTATTCCATGTGATCCCGGCTGCAATTTCCAGTGCCTCCATTCTGGTGCTTTCCAGCATGTCCGGTGAATATGCGGCGAACTGAAGAATGGCTTCGGCTATATCCCCTACGGCCTTCTCATCATTTCCATCCATCCGGTCAAGAATAGTCACGGCATTCGTTTTTCCCGGGAATTCACCGGCGACCCACTTGCCGAAGCCAGCCAGGGAGGTAGTTATGGTAGGTATCCCGAAAGCCACGCTTTCCATAGGTGTATAACCCCAGGGCTCGTAGTAGGAGGGAAACACGGTCTGGTCGAATCCCAGAAGGAAATGATAATAGGGTATGTTGAAGATGCCATCGTCTCCATTCAGGTATGCCGGGATGAAAAAAGCATTTACAGCATCACCGGCTTTGTTGTGAATTCCTTTCTGCAAAAGGTTGCTGATGATCTGGTCTGAGGCGGGATCCATCAGCAAATGAGTCAAATAGATACTACCACTCTGGGAATCAGGACTATTTTTGGGCTCCTCACTGAGAATATCCATTCTTGGTCCGGTCTGATATGCAGGTATGGCGAAGAAAACGAGAATCTGCCGTTCGGTCTTCCTGTCCCTGACTTTGGCCAGTGCATCAATCAGGAGGTCGATACCCTTGTTCCTGTATTCATAACGGCCGCTGGTGAGAACCAGCCAGGCATTCCGGCCGATTTTACGGCCCAGGACAGCTTCGGCAACACGAATGATCCGGTTACGGATATCCTCCCGGCTGGTCTGGCGGGAAACGGGATCCGGGATGAGGCCGGGATCAAACCCGTTCGGGGTGATGATATCAGGCGATCGTTGCAGAAAGCGGCGACATTCGGAAGCGGTCACCTCACTCACAGTAGCAAAGGAATCAGCCTCCTGTGATGCGGTCTTTTCCAATGAGTGTTTGGAAACCACTCCAAAGCGCCTTATCAGCGACTCCAGATCAAGTTTATCGGGCTCATGGTAGAGGGGCAGCCCGTTACCTGCAATGGCACGGCCGGCAACTGTGGCATGGGTCGTGAAGACTGTGCCTACCTGAGGCACTTTATCCTTCAGGTAAAGCACCCCGGCGCCCGTCATCCACTCATGAAAATGAGCAATGACACGGTCTGAAGCTGACAAATAGTATTCATAAAAACTTTCGATCACCTTGCCTGCCGCATACCCAAAAAGGGCCGGTTCCACATAATCCCATTGTCCCTGGAGCGAGTCCAGTTTGTAAAGCTCCCAGAATTTGGAAAATATCCTGTCTTTTTCAGGGAAAAAGGGAGTAAAATCAACCAGGATGGCGATGGGTTTTCCCGGCACATTCCATCTTCCGACTCTCAGCCTCAGGCCTTCCTGCTCGGCCTTACTCCTCCATCCCGGCAAGAGAGACCTGTCCTCTGAGAAATCCGGGTGTTCCGGTGTTTCCTTCCAGACATCCGGGCCGATCATGAAATACCTCTCCTTAAGGTCTTTGACAACGATCGGTGCCTTGCTGGAAATTACGGTATAAATTCCACCGATCTTGTTGCACACTTCCCAACTGATCTCAAATAGATAATCCGGTCTGTTCAATTTCATCGTTCCTGTTTCATCATTTAGTCCGGGCAAAAATATCCCTTTGATTTTCTTTACGGACACATTTCTTCTTCATATAAGAAATGCGCCATCAATACCACCTGTTTATAAGCCATGCAAATCCAAAAGGAGACTCTTATGTCCATAATCAGCATTGATCACCGCCGGAAACGGGAAGCCGGTGAGTCCGGCGGGGTTTCAGGAAATATCAGAAAGGATAGCTGATAACCTTGACAAAGCCTGTCTGATCCGTGTACGTCCTGCCTCGGCGGCGTCTTCCGACATCTCTTTCACCTTCTTTTTCTTCCCTTCACTGATATATTTCATCACCCGTTCCGTTGCAGCCGGATCGATTTCCCTGATAAGGACAGATAAATCGAACGGGTCAGCCTTGCTGATAAACTTCCTGAGGTCCTTGACTTTCAGCCCCAACAAATCAGGGTATGCAACCGTTTTTCCGGGTCTCATCACAGCGGAGACTTTGACGGATGGTGCGGTTGATCTGACGCGGATTCCGGAAGCCGGACCCGGCATGTCTTCCTGGACGGCTTCATCCAGTCTGATCATAAAATCAGACAGGACATTCATGTAATTGATAAAAGCTTCGTAGGGTGTCGCGTAAGGGTTGAAGTACCTGTGGACATCGCCGTCGGAGAACCATTTGGTACACATGTAGTAAAAATGGTCGCTCGCCTGAAGATTGTTCCAGTCGTTCAGTAGCCGGCCGTCCCTGCACTGACGGACTTGATCTGAAATGCTGTAGAGTCTCGCGAATGCCTCATCCTGCATCTCATTGCCCAGCCAGGCGGTCAGGTCCCGTTCCTCGTCGGCCCAGGATATCGGGTGCGGAACGGATATTTCAGCAACAGGCCGGTGCATGGAGGACAATTCAGCGGGAGTCCGGAAAGCAAAATCAGAATCCTTTAGCAACATTCCGGGTAGGGATTCCATGAACTGGAAAATACCCGAATCAGCCGGCTGATGCTCTCCCAGGGTCTCGTAATCAATGAAAATATTTACGATTTCCTGATCCTGATCCAGGTTGTTGATCCATCCCGCATATTTTTCTGCAGTGAGCGGCCATTCATTCCAGCTTTTGTCTGAAAACCGGAAGGCAATATCATCACTCAACCTGAAATTCTTGAGGAGCAGGTTCAGCCCTGTCCTGGTCGGATTACGATACAGATAATTCGGGCTTTTCCATCCGAGTATGTGTTTAGCCCCCTCAGTAAGCAAAGTATTATATCCCATATCATACACCATCTCTCCGATCTGATCGGAGTAAACCAGCTCGGTATTCCTGAAAGTAGCAGGCCTGATGCCAAAAAGCTCATTCATTTTGTGGCTGTGGGCCTCCACCTGGCGGATGAATTCCTCTTTGCTGACCAGGGATGCAAGCGAATGGGCATAGGTCTCGGTGAGAAATTCCACAGATCCGGTAGCAGCAAGTTCCTTAAAGCTATCGAGCACAGCAGGGGCAAACATCTCAAACTGATCGACCGCCAGACCCGAAATGGAGTAACTGATCCGGAACCGGTCCCCGTATTTTCCGATCAGGTTGAGCATCATTCTGTTGGCAGGCAGATAACATTTGTCCGCGATCCTTTGCATGATAGACCGGTTGAGGAAATCATCGTAATAATAATGATCTGAACCAATGTCGAAAAACCGGTAGGTTCTCAGCCTGAAAGGCTGGTGTACCTGAAAGTACAGACAGATTGATCTCATCAAATATGATTTTCTTTGCTATTGGCAACAACATCCCTGTACACTTCCACAATATGGGATGCAGCATTTTCCCACTTCAGATGATCAACTTCAGCCCGGCCATACCGAACAAACATCTTGGAGAGTGCCGGATAATGGATCAGGCCATAAATGGCATCTGCCATACCATTGACATCCCAGAAATCCACCTTGATGGCATGCTTGAGTACTTCCGCCACGCCGGATTGCTTGGAGACAACAACGGGCACATTGGTTCTCATAGCTTCCAGGGGAACCAGCCCGAAGGGTTCTGATACGGATGGCATGACAAAGACATCGCTCATGGCGAACATCCTGTCCACATCATCTCCCCTCAGAAAACCTGCGAAGTGGAACCTGTCGGCTATTTTCAGCTGTGCTACGCGCCGTACCATTTTATACAGCAAATCCCCTGAACCGGCCATAACAAAACGGATATTACGGTCTCTGGTGAGCACCTTATGTGCTGCTTCAATAAAATACTCAGGTCCTTTCTGGAAAGTGATCCTGCCCAGAAATGAAACAATATACTCCCTGACGTTTTTTTGTGTGTTGAGCAATTCAGGTTTCTCAATTGTTTCAATGGCATTATGTACAGTGACCACCTTATCGGGATTGATACCATACCGGTCGATCACAATACGGCGGGTAAGGTGGCTGACTGCGATGACACAGTCGGCGGCCTCCATTCCGCGACGTTCAATATCATAGACCAGGGAGTTGATATTTTCACCAGATCTGTCAAATTCCGTTGCATGAATATGGACAACCAGGGGTTTTCCGCTCATTCTTTTCGCGGCAATACCGGCATAATAAGTCAACCAGTCGTGGGAATGGATAATGTCGAACTCATGCTGGGCGGCAATGGCACCACCTACCAGTGCATACCTTGACACCTCCTCCATCAGGTTCTGTCCGTATTTACCTGAAAAGTGGTATTTTGCTGAGAACACCCGGTTCCGGAGTTCTTTTTCTTCCCTGACGGTTTCGCGGTATATTCGTTCAAATTCCTCCGGGCCCAGATAGGGAACCAGGTTGGCTCCCACTTCGATATAGCTGAGGTTGTGTGCCAGCTGGCGGAATTCCTGGTCATAGATGTTCACAGCTACATCACTTGCATTGATGAGACGGACTGCCTGCTGGTCTTCATCGCCGAAGGCTCTGGGAACCACAAAAAGAACCTGAACGCCGTGCTTCATCAGGCCTTTGGTCATCCCATAGCATGCGGTGCCCAGCCCCCCTGAGATATGGGGTGGAAACTCCCAGCCGAACATCAGTACCCTCATGATGCAACAGTGTGTTTACAAAGGATATCAATGAGATATTTCATTCTTAAAAGCTCGGCCACACTCCATGCCTGTGAGATTGAGCCCCTTGGTCTGTGGGGAGGGTCTCCATCATAAATCTCAGAAATACTGCCCACTCCATGTTCAGCCAGCTCATCTTCAAAACCATAGTAAAGCTTTCTAATGAGCGGCAATCCTGATCTCCCGTGAAGGCGGAGATATCCTTCGGCAAAATGGCCCAACATCCATGGAAAAACGGATCCCTGATGATAGGCTGTATCACGCTGGGCGGAACTTCCTTCATATATGCCCCTGTATTCCGGATGATCGGGGGCGAGAGATCTTAATCCCCTGATTGTCAATAGCTCACTTTCAATATGATCGAACACCTTTTTCCTGACATCCTCAGGAACAGGGGAATAAAGCAGGGATGCGGTAAAAATCTGGTTTGGTCTGAAACTCCAGTCCGGCTTCCCGTTATACACTACATCGGCCAGGTATCCTTTCTCCTCATTCCAAAAAACCTTCATGAATGATGCTGGAATACTCCGTGCCAGCTCCAGCCAATCTGAGACAGCCCCCTGATACTTTGAATCCCTGAAAAGATCCAGGGTAAACATGATGGCATGATACCATAGGGCATTGAGATCAACAGCCAGGCCAGTGCGCGGTGTAACGGGCATCCCTTCCACCACGGCATTCATCCATGTCACGGGTTTCCCCTCTATGCCTGCACCCAAAAGTCCATCCTCCTGCATATGGATCTGGTGTGAAGTCCCCTTTCGGTATTCCGAGAGTATCATCCGGATCAGTTCCCCGTAACGCTTCCTGATCCTTTCACGGTCACCCGTGAACTGCACGTATTGCTGCAAAGCCCAGATGAACCACAGTGATGTGTCTGCGGACTCGTAAAATGATTCATTCCCCTTTCTGTAATCAGGGAAAAAAGGGCCCTTCATGCGACGGACCATGGTGTCGATAACAGAGAAGAAAGTCAGGTGGTCATTGCGGGTGAGCATAAGGCCGGGAATTGAGATGAATGTGTCGCGGCCGATCACATCAAACCAGGGGTAGCCGGCAATGATTTCAGTATCTCCGTTGCGCCTGATGACAAACTGGTCTCCCGAATTATGAAGGCAGTGCTCAAAACTGTCACGGGGGGTCCTCGATCTGAGTTCCTTACTGAAAAGCCTTTTCAGCGTGGAGGGATCCTTGCCGGAAATCCCGGCTGAAAACATCACACTCTCCCCCTTTTTTATGTCCAGCTCGAAGTATCCGGGGACCCACAGATCTTCCTTGAAATCATATCCCCGTTCCTCCTCCCGGTCATATTCCAGGCCGAAATACCAGTCCGGGGCATGGTGATACTCCACCTGTTTGGAGAACTGCATGTAAACGGGTGTGTAGTTAGGGTACAAGCTCATCATGATCCCGTTGGGAATGGAATCATACCCGGTACGCACATCGGAATTTGCGCTGCTCAGCATGTGGCGCTGTCTGAATGCCAGGAAAGGCCTTAAGCGGAGTTTTGTGGGAGAATGGGCTTCTACCAAACTGTACCTGATCAGGATTCGGTCGTCAATGGAGGAAAAAACCCGCTCGACCGTCAGTACCACCCCGCCAACGGTGTAGGTCAGATGCGGAATCGGATCCGATCTGAAATCCCTGATGTATTTGTGCCCTTTCGGATTGTACAGGTTATTCCGGTACTTGTGTATGCCGAGGTTGAATTCAGCATTACGCTGTATTACAGTAACATCCAGAGAAGAAAGCAAAACATGAAGCTCGTGATCGATCTCCGGTTGACGAACGATCAGTAATCCATGATACTTCCTTGTATTACAGCCAACAATCGTCGTTGTCGCAAACGACCCCATACGGTTTGACCTGATAAGCTCCTTCGAGAGTGAATACTCAAGATTGACCAGTTCATTCTTATCAAATTCAATATATCCCATCGCGCAGTTCGTGAGTATTTATACCTGACAAATATAGAACAAAACCTCCACCCTTTGTGACAGGGTGCCATGGAAGAGAAAAACAATTACACATACATGTGATCACTGCCCGGGAGACAGACGGTGAACTGGCTCATCGAAAGAAATTGCGCCGGATGTCATGAAGTCTCTTTAGAGAATAAACTGCTGCCGCGACCATGATCCATAAGATGCCGCCATCCATCGGTGCCCCTCCTCCAACCGGCAAATCTCCTGAACCGGGACCACCTCCGGGATTGGGAGGTTCATCGGGAAAAACTGATGATGAAACGAGAACAAAGAATATCACAATAAGCAATGTCGCTGGTATTTTTTTCATAAGCCTATTCATTAATATAGGTATCCAATTCAATATGACAAAACATCAAACCATCCGCACACGGAAAAGTTACCGACCGTAACGATCAAATTCCATGCAAAACTTTAATCCCACCTTCTTTCCGTTACTTACTCCTTCGAACTGCATGAAATATTCCATTCCTGGGAACAGGTAAGACCAAATTGAAACCTTGTCAGGAAAGCCTTATTTTTTTATTATATTTGCAAGGTATTTCAATTACCATAGGTAATGAACAGGGGAGCATGCATAGCCCTGATATTGTTTTCATTGTCATATTACGCCTGCGCGCAAAGCGGTCTGATCATTACCGGAAAGATACTCGACGGGGATGAGTTGCATCCTGTCCCCGGGGCGGAAATCATCCTGAACGAAAAATCTGTCGGAACACTAAGTGATGCCTATGGAAACTTCCGTCTGGACGGACTTTCATCCGGCACTATCACATTAACGGTCAGGCATATCGGGTATAAGGTATTGCGAAAGAAGGTTGAGCTGGCGGATGAAAACATCGAGTACCTTACACTTTTGCTGACTCCTGATATTAAAACATTATCTGAATTCGTACTCACTGATAAGGCACCCGGCCGAAGTCGTATACCGGGCAAGGCCATTCCGGTATCCCGCATGAGTCCTCTGACTGACGGAACCGTGCAGCATGATCTGGGAGATTATATGCGAAATGCCGCCAACATCTCCGGCATCAGGAAAGGTGCCATCGGCATTGATCCGGTGATCAGGGGATTCAAATACAGCCAGTTGAACGTCCAGATAAACGGAGGTCACAAGATCGAAGGGGGGTGCCCCAACCGGATGGACCCGGCAACTTCACATGTTGAAATGGAAGACCTTGAATCTGTATCTGTGATAAAGGGGCCTTACGCATTGAGATTCGGCCCTTCGCTCGGTGGTGTCATCTCCCTGGAAACGCATATTCCGGTCACGGCCAGTGATTTTTATACATCGGTTCATACCTTGCTGGGTTACGAAAGTAACTGGAACGGTTTCCGGGAACACCTGCGTGTTACTGCCGGCGGCAGGGGATACTTCCTCTCCATTACCGGGGGAAGGAAGGAATATGATGATTACAATGCGGGAACCGGAGATTTAATCCCCTCTTCATTCACAAGATACAACTTCAAATTACAGGCGGGAGCCCTGCTGTCCGATCATCAGAAGCTGGTTCTGAGTGCAGAAGAGCAAAATGGCTATCATGTTGCATTTCCCGCCTTGCCCATGGATGAACGGCGCGACCACACCCGCCTTGCCTCAATGGACTATTCTTACCTTCCGGAGGAAGGCCGGATCCGGTCAATCATTGCAAAAGCGTATTATTCCGTTATCAATCATCTAATGGACAATAAAGAAAGACCCTCTTCGGATACCGTGACGGCGGTATCAGAGATCGATGCGGTGAACAGGGGAGTCCGTATGGAAGCAAGCCTGCATGCCGGTCAGGGAAATCTGACCCTGGGAGTGGATATTGAGAATATTCTGAAGGACGGTCAGAGGACCAAGTCGATGATCCTGCAACCTGCATTACCGGTAAAAAGGGAAAGTCTTTGGAATAGAGGCGTTATTGTCAATACAGGTTTCTTCACGGATTATTCCCTGATGCTCGGAAGTTATGAAGTCACACTGGCCGCACGGCTGGATATAAACCATGCGGAATCAGGAGCACTTGAGGTCTTTGGCGGTAACCAGCAGGAGTTGTACAGGTTCGGTAAAGACTCGATCCGGTCGGATTTTCTGAATTTTAGTGTGAGTGCCGGTGTCCATAGGATGCTGAATGAGTATGTCTCGTTTTCACTTGCACTGGGAAGAGGTGTCAGAAGCCCCGATATGACAGAACGATTTATTATCCTTCTTCCGATCGGTTACGATCCCTTTGATTATCTGGGGAATCCTGCCCTTAAACCTGAAACCAACAACCAGATTGACATCGGCCTGAAATATCAGCAGCCGCAATGGGGTGAAGCCGGTTTGACCTGCTTCTACTCCCTTGTGGAAAATTTTATTACAGGACAAATCATTCCACCCTCCGTTCAGAAGCCTCTGTCCAAAGACGTTGTGGGAGTAAAAAAATTCCACAACGGGGGCCTTGCCAGGCTAAGGGGATTCGAAATGGAATATACCTCCCCTGGCAGCCTGCTGATCTCGGGAGGTATCCGCGCATCTTTCACATACGGTACTATCGCTGAAGCGGTGCAATATACCACCGACGGACAGGGTGATCCCACAGGACAGGAGGTGATCGCGAATGATGCACTGTCTGAAATACCACCCTTTGAAGCAAGTGGGTTCATTCAGGGGAACATCGCAGGAGGCAAACTGAAACCCAAAATCTCCTGCAGGCTGGTAGCTCCCCAGAATCATGTTTCAGAAGTACAGTATGAAAAAAAGACACCCGGCTTCATCGTGGCGAACATCGCCTTCATCGCCAGGCTTAACGGGCATATCGAAATAAACGGGGGGGTGAACAATCTGTTCGATGCATCCTATTATGAACATCTGAACCGGAACATCATAGGTTCGGAATTGCCGTTATATGAACCCGGCCGTGTTTTTTATATCAACCTGGTTTTTTCATTATGACAGTAATACACCACATGAAAACCCTGATCATACTGAATATGATCATCATCCTGGCTGCAATGTTGGGGTGCACCCGTTATGACGAAAAATTGGCGGTCGAGTATAGTATCTCCAAATCCTATTCGGATGTCAATGTTCAATTCCGTGATGGGGATGGTGTTTTACGCGACACGATAATTCATTTGCAGAGCATTGAGGATCAATGGCAATACCATTTTGAGGCCAGACGGGGAGATATAGTGTATGTATCGGCCATCTACTTCGATTCCTCATCCACTGTCACGGCAGGAATCCTATTGGAAGGCAAACTGTTCAAACAGGGAAGCAGCAATAAGGAACCCGGAAAATACGTTACTGTATCCGGGACGGTACCCTATTAAACAACCAGATGGAACGTCTCATTAAATTATTATTCATAGCCGCAGCGGGTATCGCCCTTCTGGCAGGTTGCAAGAAAGAGACAAAAATCACCGAAGTGAGCAGCGGCAAGATCATCATTTGTTTTGATCACCGGGTGGATGACCTGCCCATGGTCCGTGACTCCCTGATGTACACCAATGAGGCGGGCAATCCATACATGATCAATGAAATTCAATATTTCATTTCAGACTTCACCCTTTATGGTGCCGGCGGAAGCCAGGTGGTCATCGATGATTGGAAAGACATCCATTATGTGGATACGGATATTCCCGAAACATGGACATGGGAAGTCTATGACGAGATACCCCAGGGATGGTACGATTCTGTTTCCTTCACCTTCGGCATCACTGCCGAAAAAAATAAATCGTTCATGTATGTCAATCCTCCCGAAAGGGATATGTTCTGGCCGGAATATCTGGGAGGGGGATACCACTACCTGAAACTGAACGGCAAATGGCTGCCGGCAGGTCAGGCATACCAGACCAGGCCCTTTGATTTCCACCTCGGTATCGGTCAGATATACTTCAGCTATCCCGACTCCATCACCGGATATGTGCAAAACTATTTCACGGTATGTCCTCCGGGTTCTGCCCTTCAGGTGATCAATGGCCAATCCACGAAATTCAACATCGTCATGAATATTGAAAACTGGTTCAAGGAGCCCCATATTTATGATCATGACCAATGGGGCGGTTATATCATGCAGAACCAGGATGCCATGGCTTTGGCAAGGGAAAACGGACACAATGTATTCACTTTGGAACTGTGCAAAAAATGAATACCTACAGGCTGCTGTCCGGCATGGTTATTCTGTTATGGGGTTTCCTTCCAGGGTGCAGGGAAAAAGATGACATTCCTCCTGTGATCACATTGAAGGGAAGCGGTTACATGACCACCGAACTCAACCAGCCATTTTCCGATCCCGGTGTTACTGCAACAGATGATTCGGATGGAGATATTACGTCAAGGGTATACGTTGAAAGTGATCTGGACATCGACCGGGTGGGGATTTACAATCATGTTTACCGGGTGACTGATCAATCCGGTAATAC
This sequence comes from Bacteroidales bacterium, assembly GCA_016939365.1. Lineage (GTDB taxonomy): Bacteria > Bacteroidota > Bacteroidia > Bacteroidales > JAFGHD01 > JAFGHD01. Next base: position 56,206 of record JAFGHD010000020.1, read on the forward strand.
AGCCAATCCGTTGGTCCGGGAAATTGAGGTGGTTAACGGATCGAGGCAATACGAAGGCAACTATAACGGAACAGATAAAGGAATGTTCCCGGATGCGGACAGCCTGGCCTTCAGCACATATCTACGGTTTGATTCCACACTGAATCACAGAATGATCTTCTCCGGTTTCGGAGGGCAATCCGGCTGGGTTGTGATGGCAGATATCTCCGGGGGATTGATGATCATTCCCTTTCAGGTAATCCAGGATTCTCTGGGTGGGTTCAATATCCAGGGGGCGGGCACGGTCAGCGACACCCTGATTGAAATGAATTATACACGTGAAACAGAAACAGAAATTCTTCTGAGAAATGCCGTTTTCAACAAAATACCGAAAGGATAAATATGGCCTTCAAATGCCAGGTTTGTTCCCGGTAGCGGTCATTGTCGCTTCATTGATTTTCAGTTGCAGCAAAAAGGATGACGGCACGGAACCAGAACAGCCCTATCAACCACATCCATACTCCCTGGAAATACCCTATGGATTTCCCACCCAGTTGAATATTCCTTCAGACAACCCGCTCACAGAAGAAGGGGTGGCATTGGGAAGATACCTTTTTTATGACGGCAGGCTGGGGGGACGCGACCACCCCGACTCCCTGATGAGCTGTGCCACATGCCATCTTCAGCAAAATGCTTTCGAATGTGGTACGGATCACCCGGTATATACCAACGGATTTACCCATGGCATCAACGGTAAACCGACTCCCCATGTAATGCTGCCGTTGTTCAATCTCGTCTGGAACAGTAACGGTTATTTCTGGAATGGCCTTGTCGGTCCCGACAATCCAGACGAGCATTACCGGAATATCGAGGATATAGTATGGATGGGTGTAGTGGTCGAGCACGAAATGGACAGCGATACGAACCGTGTCAGGGAACTCATACAGTCCATACCGGGCTATCCCGACCTGTTTGAAAAAGCGTTCGGGTCGCGCCAGGTAACGATGCGGAATATCGGAAGGGCCGTTGCACAATTCATCAGGACGATCACATCGGCCGAATCAAAATTCGACAGGTATCTGCGCGGGGAAGAACAGCTCTCTCCGCAGGAGTTGAATGGATTTGTTCTTTTTACCACTGAAGAGGGGGCAGACTGTTTCCACTGCCATGGCGGCTCGGGAAATCCCCTTTTTACGACCAACAAGTTTTACAATAACGGCAAGGATTCATTGTTTACCGGACCGTATGAGGATCCAAGGGACCGGTATCATGTCACCGGCGACCCCATGGACCTGGGCGCATACAAAGCCCCAACCCTGAGAAATATCATCTTTACTGCACCCTATATGCATGACGGCCGTTTCGCTACACTAGACTCTGTAATCCATTTTTACAATACCAGTCTGGTCTGGTCACCCTATATCGATCCTCTGATGCATCATATTGCCAATGGCGGAACACAGATGATTCCCCAGGAAGTCAGCGATCTGAAAGCCTTCATTCTTTCACTTACCGATTATCAGATCCTCAGCGACCCCGACCTGGGTCCTCCTGAGAAGTTTCCCGACGAGGAGTAGTCTGTTCTCATCGGAAACACACTCACGAGGCAAACGGATACCTGGAATTATCGGCAAATGCCAGACAAAGAGAAGTAGGAACGTTTTTCATTGAATCCAAAAGTTCTATTTTCGTCCTTCCTTAAGAGGATATTAATCCCTGATCAACACTTTGAAACTGATGCAGAAATCAGGCAGACTGGCACGATGGCTTGGAAGACTGTCGTTTTTAATCCTGTTCCTATTGGCAGCCGACATTATTGCAATGTTCATTTACTACCATATGGTAAAGAACTTTATCGCCAGCCAGCCTCAACAATTCCGTGCCGATGTTGCAGTGATATTCTATGGTGATACCAAGGATGGAGAGCTTGGTGATGACAGCAGGCTTCGTGCAGACAAGGGGCTTGAACTTTACCGGAGCGGGAGCATCAGTTATTTCATTTGCGCAGGGGGATACCGGAACGGCCAGCTCTCCATTCGTCCGCACATGATGAAGGAATACCTTGAAGACCGGGATGTTGATCCGGCACGGATTTATTATGACTCCCTCTCATTCAACACCATAACGAACTGGGAGGAGGCCCAAAAGATCATCAGCCGGCGGGGCTTTCAGAGAATTGCAGTTGTCAGTGCCCCTTGGCACGTCTATCGTATAGCAAAGATGATCGGAGATGATTCGGTCATTTTTTCAGCCTATGATTGCCGGTTGCATACACTGATTGATTACTGGGAGTTGGTCGGAGATATTCATCATGAGTGGATCAGTCTCTCTCTTTCGGCGTTGCTTGATAACACGACACGGAACAGGCTGGTTGGCTGGATCAGGGAAAATATTTAAGGGCAATGAACAAGCAGGTCAAGGCCATTATGATGACCCTGGTGGTAATACTCTTCTGGTCCACTATTGCTTCCGCTTTTAAAATCTCCCTGCGGTACCTGCCTTTCCATCAATTGTTGCTACAGTCCACATTCGTTGCATGCATAATTCTATTTATCATAATCACCACAACAGGCAAGGTTGGCATGCTGAAACGCCTGAACCGGAAAGACATCCTACATTCCGCTTTCATGGGATTGCTCAATCCTTTCCTGTATTATCTCGTGTTGCTGAAAGCCTATTCATTACTGAAGGCCCAGGAGGCCGGTACCCTGAACTATATCTGGCCCGTAACCCTGGTACTTCTTTCCATTCCACTGCTCAGGCAGAGGATCTCGTGGACAGGCATGGCCGCAATATTGATCAGTTTCTCAGGCATAGTGGTCATTTCCACCCAAGGAAACATCTCTTCACTAAAGTTCAGCGATCCGCTGGGTGTCGGGCTGGCACTGTGCAGTTCGGTTTTCTGGTCGCTTTACTGGATCCTCAATATGAAGAGCCGAACAGATGAAGTGGTCAAGCTTTTTCTCAACTTTCTCTTCGGTTTCATATATCTTGCCATTTCGGTGCCCCTCCTTTTTGAAATGAGCATACCTCATCTCTATGGAATGGCAGGCAGCATATATATTGGTATTTTTGAGATGGGGCTGACCTTCGTGCTCTGGCTCAGGGCGTTGAAAATGGCAAACCATACAGCGGCCCTCGCAAACCTGATATTTCTTTCACCATTCCTATCCCTGATCATCATTAGGTTTTCTGTTGGCGAGCTCATCCTGCCCTCCACCATCATGGGATTGATACTTATCACGGTGGGAATTATCCTGCAGCAGAACTGGGGAAACCAACGGATTCATCCCACCAGTCCCGGCTCAGGCAGGGATGAGTGAAATATTCATATTATTGCGAATCAGATTGGATCAGGAGGGTTTGATTTTGGTGGGGATTGAGAAGTAGAATGTGGATCCTTCACCCAGGCGCGAAACGACCCACAACTTACCCCCGAGAAGGCCCGCAAGTTGCCTGGAAATAGCGAGGCCCAATCCTGTACCTCCATAGCGCCGGGTATGGGAATCATCCCCCTGCATGAACCGTTCGAATACCTTGTCGATCTTATCCTCCGGTATACCGGGTCCCGTATCGCGAACGAAGAAAACGAAATGGTTTTCGCCCTCAGTATTATCCGTTTCGTATCCGAATTCCACGCTCCCCTCCTCTGTGAACTTTAATCCGTTCCCGATCAGGTTATACATAATCTGCCTCACCCTGTGCGGATCCGTATAACATATGGAGCTATGAGGCATCCCGGGTAGCCTGAGATCCAGCTTTACCGCACGGGTGGTACGTGTCCGATCCATTTCTTCAAACAATCCGGTCATCAATTCCCTCATATCACATTCAGCAAATGAGAGATTCAGCTGTCCTGCCTCGATCTTTGAAATATCAACAATATCATTGATGATGTGCATCAGAGTATTGCTTCCGTTAATGATATATTGAAGGTATTCCCTGGATTTCCTGGCAGAGAGGCCCTGATCCAGGAGCAGGTGTGCAAACCCCACCAGGGAATTCATCGGGGTCCTGATCTCGTGTGACATGTTTGCCAGAAAGGCTGATTTCAGCCGGTCCGATTCTTCGGCCTTATCCCTGGCCATTTTGAGCTCTTCGATAAACCGGCTTCGCTCAGTCACATCAATGATATTTGTGACCACTGCAACCGAGTTTCCCCTGGAATCCCTGATTGAGGCACTGGAAAGCTCGGCGATGAATGAGGTATCGTCACTGCGAAGCAATCTGTAATCATTCCGGACATTCTTGCCCTGTATCATGGCTTTCCTGAAGTTTTCCGCTGCCAGTGTCCTGTCCTCCCGGGGAATGAAATCCGTTATGTTTTTTCCGATAATCTGATCCCTGGAGTCAAGTCTGAAAAGCTTTAGTCCTGCAGGATTGCAGTCAATAATGACACCGTTTGCATCGGCCAGTGAAATGCCGTGCGGCGAGGATGTAAAGATTTGCCTCAGGGTCTCCTGGTCTTTCTGAAGGGTTTCCTCAGCTTTCCTGATCTGCCTGTTCATCCTGAAAAGCAGAAAGGAAATGATCAGCAATGCAATGGAAAAGCCGACGATTCCGGCAATGATCATGTTTTTCCTGTGCAGTGCATCCCTGTTGTGGGCGATCTCCAGGTCCTTAAGTTGCTGATCGCTTGTCAGACGATCAATTTCGCTCTCCATCCTTCCGGTCTGGTATGCATTCTGGATTTCGATGAGACGGTTGTTGTAACGCTGGTTTTCAAGGCTGTCCTGGAATTTATCATACATCAGATACTGCTCAAATGCTGAGGCATAATCACCCTGTCTTTCAAAGAGTACACTGAAATTCTTTCTGATGTTTTTCAGATCATTGATATCCCCTGTTTTCTGAGCATCAGCCAAAGCCCTGGAAAGGAAATCACCTGCAGCGGAATATTCTCCCTTTTCAATATACACCTGGGCAATATTATTCAATATCAGCGCACTCTCCAGTCCGATCTGCCGGTTTTGCCTGAGCGCTTCCTCGTAATAATAGACTGCCCGGTCAAAATCCTTCCGGAGATAATGGATCCTTCCCAGGTTATTATATACATTGGCAAGACCTTCGGGGTTATCAGAATCACGAATTGCCGCAATGGACCTGATGAAATGCTCCCGGGCTGTTTCCAGATCACCCTTGTCCATATGGATCATCCCGATATTACTGAGCAATATATGTATGAATGCCTTGTTCTTCAAATGCTCTGCATAATCGAGGGCTGTCCGGAAGTTCGCAAGTGCCTCATCCAGACTGCCGATGGAATAGTAAATGGATCCGATATTGTTAAACGAACTGATCTCTGACAAAGAATCATGCATGGCTTTTTTCATTTTAAGGGAATGAAGGTGATATTCGAGGGAGCGACGGTACAATCCCATCCTGTTAAACACCACCCCGAGGTTATTGGAGGCTTTTGCCATGCCCATGGTATCACCGAGGGTCCGGTAGATCGTTAGGCTCGAATCATAATATCTGAAGGCAAAGTCATTTTCACCCGTATAATAATGGATATTACCGGCATTCTTCAGGGCATTTGCAAGTGCGGCCCGATCACCTGACTTCCTGGCCAAGGACAAGGCTGAATCAGCCAGTATAAGGGCGGACTCGGACGATCGGCCGGTCATCCCGGCTGATAAACTGATCAGGCTTTCCACTCTTTTTAACAAGGAGCTGTCCGTGCTATTACCCGAACCGGCAGCCTGTGGCATCGCAAAAACCGGGAGGAGTACCAGACAGATAATGGTGAAGCGGTTTAATCCCGAACCTGCAATTATCCTCGACTGCACTGTATGAGAAAGCCCAACATTCATCCCATCAGAAAATTTGAAATTTTTTGAATCAGTTCGTTAGGGCGGATCGGCTTGGACAGGTATTCATCGCAACCGGCCTGAAGACTTTTTTCCCTGTCCTCAGTCATGGCATATGCCGTTAAAGAAATCACCGGCATTTTCGGTCTGAATTCCTTTATTGCCCTGGTCGCATCATAACCATTCATCAGGGGCATCCGGATATCCATCAGTACCAGGTCGATATTCCCGTTGGAATGACACATTTTCAAAGCTTCATGTCCATTCCGGACATGCAGGAGCCTTGCTCCCGTATGTTCCAATATGGCACGTACCAACTCGAAGTTGGATATTTCATCCTCGGCAACGAGAATGAGCTTGTCGGACCAATCGGGGTACCCAGTGACAGTGGTGGTTGCTTCGGAAATTTCCTCATACCGGCTCTCGCCAGGTTCATATGGCAGTGTGAATGTAAACCTGCTGCCCTTCCCCTTCTCTGACTTCACCGAAATCTCGCCACCCAGGATTTTGACCAGTTTTTCGGAAATTGTCAATCCAAGTCCAGTTCCGCTATATCCGCGTGTCAGGGAATCCTCAGCCTGACGAAAACGTTCGAAGATGATTCCCAGCTTGTCTTCTGAGAGACCGATGCCCGTATCCTCCACAAAAAATGATATATCATCATCTCCCTTCATTTCATAGCCTACACATATCCAACCCTTGTCGGTAAATTTCAGGGCATTATCGATCAGGTTGCTGAATATCTGTCTGAATCTCAAAGGATCGGTAATGACCGAAAAACCGGGATCATCCATTTCTTTCATCGGTTTCAGAACGACATGCTCCTTCCCCATCCTGGCCGCTTCAATCCTGTAATGCTCAAGCAATTCATCAATGATTCTGTTGACCTGGCAGGGGGATTTGACGATATTGACCTGTTCGGCTTCAATTTTGGCAACATCAATGATATCCTCTATCAGTTTGAGTAGTATCTGGCTATTTTCACTGATGAGGCTGATGTACTCATTACGCGATTCCACAGAAAGATCAGTATCACCTAGCAGTTGGGAGAAACCGACGATGGCATTCATGGGAGTGCGTATCTCATGCGACATGTTTGCCAGGAAGGCCGTTTTCAGCCGGTCTGATTCCTCGGCTCTCTCCTTGGCGAATTTCAGGTCCGTTTCAGCTCTTTTTCTTGCAGTTATGTCGATGGCAATCCCGATCACCACCTGTTCATCATCCGATCTGAAACTGTATGGGATTTTAAAGGCCTGCAAAATGATCGTCGTTCCGTCATGACGTGTGAAGCGACCGTCAGGAACGGACATGATCCTGTTGGATTTTATTACTTCCAGGTCCTCCTGATGGTATTTTTCCCATTCCGCCCTTACCGGGTGCACATCCTTCTGCAACTTGCCCACAAGTTTTTCCGCGGTTGTACCATATGCTTCCGCCATGGCTTTATTGACCATGAGAAACCTTCCCAGGTTGTCCTTGGCGAATATCATATGGGGAACCAAATCAATAATTGCCCTGAGGCGCCGTTCACTTTCACGCAGGGCATCCTCTGCCCTCTTTTGGGCGATGGAGAGGGCCACCTGATTGGATACGAATTCGAGAATGATCAGGTCTCTTTCACCAAAAGCACGGGCATTTGTCATGTTATGTACAACCATTGCACCCATTACTTTCTCATTCGCCTTAAGTGGAACTCCCATCCAAACCAGGGGCCAGGGACCTTCATTCCGGAGAATGCCTTGCCTTGCCAGCTCAGTGATCTCCTCCTTCTGCAGGAGCAAGGGCTGATTCCTGCTTATCAAGTACATTGCAAGGGCATTCCCAGCGTAATTATATGGTTCCTTGCCATCTGGGGGTGCAGGGGGGAATACCATTTGAACCGTCTGATCTTCCGGATCAAAGAAAAATATCTGCAGCATTGAAGTATCGACCACCCTCCCCATCTCGATCCGGATGATCCGATATAAATCATCCAGATCGCCTGTCATATTGACCGCATTGGATATCTGATAAACAACGGATTGTAACTGCTGGTAACGTATGCGTTCCGCTTCGATCATTTTTTCACGGGTAACATCCCGGGCACTCCCCACCGTTCCCATCGTCCGGCCGTTATCAAACCATAACGGTGCCTTGAAAACATCGAGATATACCTTGCGGCCCTCTATATACCCCACCTCCTCAAAACGTTTTAATTCACCCGTTTCCAAAACCTCGCGATCTGACTTTGAAAAGGCAAAATCCATGGTATACCATGTATCGGAGCCCGGAGTTGTTTTCCTCTGACGTTCTGCAAAATAGAGATCGGTCTTGCCAATCGCTGTCGCTGTATCGCAGCCACCCAGCAATTTCTCACAGACTGCCCTGTTGGCAAAAATATAGCGGTTATTCAGGTCCTTCGCCCATATCATGTCGGGCACATTATCCGTCATCATGCGGAACAGGGTAAAAAGCGACTGGTATTTCGATTCGTCAAAATGAACCTTTGGTTCCTGAAGCCGGGAAGAGGAAACATCATGGACTATAGCCATCATAACCGGCTGCCCTCTTAAGGTCACAAGGGAAACCCGGATATCAGCCCATCTCCCGGAACCATCCTTCGTACACACCTTGATTCTATAACTCTTCTTCACCCTTCTCCCTTTCAGCCGTCCGGATTCCCTTTTTCGGACGATTTCTCTGTGATCAGGATGCACCCAATCAAAAAAATTCATTTTCAGGAGTTCCTTCTCACTGTAGCCGCTAAAAATCAAGGCCTGAGGGCTGATATGGAAGAAACACCCATCCTCTCTGAAAAGGAAAACCGCAGACCGGATGTTTTCTGAAAGTGCCCTGAACAAGCTCCCGTGATCCAGAATTTCTTCACACGGCACATGTGGCCTGGTGACCAATTTGTCGGTTCCTCCGTTGGCTCTCTTTTTCATTTCATTCAAACGGGGTTTCGATCGTGTATAACAGGAACCCCGTCAATCCCATAAAGGGTGTTATCCCAAACAAATGATAAAATTACGCAATAAATGGTTTTAAACCCCAGGGCAAGCCCTGATCCCTCTTTTCCGGGGCAAGCCCCGGGACATTAAACCATACCTTCTCGTCCGCCGAAGCGGAATGCGAAGGAGGATTAAATTCCAGGCCCTCCACAGGGAAATTTTGGTATAATTAGCGCTTTCCGTAAATTTGGACGAAATTTCATCCCATGAATCTTGAACTGATCACCAAACAAGTATCAAATCTTTGCAGGGCGAATGGCAGATATATCAGGAATGAGCTGGATCATTTGACTGGAATTCAGATCGAGGAAAAAGGGGAGAACAGTTTTGTCACTTATGTCGACAGGACATCCGAGGAGCGGCTGGTCAGCGAACTGGCCAAGATCCTGCCGGAAGCGGGATTCATTGCGGAAGAGAACGACAGCTATCCAAGGGAAGTGAGGTATAACTGGGTAATTGACCCCCTGGATGGCACCACCAATTTTATTCACGGTGTGCCGCTCTATTCCGTGAGTGTAGCCCTGCTGGATGATAACGAAGTCATATCCGGGGTCATCCTGGAGGTCAACCTGCAGGAATGCTTCTATGCCTGGAAAAATGGTGGCGCCTGGCTGAACGGCCAACCCATTAATGTTTCCAAAGTGGCCACCCTGAAAGAGAGTCTGCTGGCGACGGGATTCCCCTATTCCGATTACAGCCGGATGGAGGAATACCTGCAGGTGTTCAACTACCTCATCAAGAATTCCCATGGCTTAAGACGTTTGGGCTCAGCCGCAGCGGATCTGGCCTATGTTGCCTGCGGAAGGTTTGACGGTTTTTACGAGTATGGTCTGAACCCATGGGATGTGGCAGCCGGTTCCCTGATCGTGACCGAAGCAGGAGGCCGTATCGGTGATTTTGAAGGGGGTGGCCGTTATCTCTTCGGCGAGGAGATCATTGCCTCCAATAATAAACTGTTTGATAGCCTGGTCGATAAATTGCGCCAACATTTCAAGCTGCGTCCGAATCCCTGAGATATCAATACTGCCACAACCATGACACAGAAATCTTCAGTCAAAGATAAAAAACCGCATTCGGAGCAGACTATCATTCTTAAGGACACCCCGGGCAGGAGTATTGCAAAGGCTATCAGCTGGAGGATAGTAGCTTCCGTCACTACATTTGCCATCACTTTCATCGTTTTCAGGAGTTACACAGATAAAACCTTCAATGAAACGCTTGAAACTTCATTCTGGGTGCTGTTTTTCGATGTGATACTGAAGATTGCGATCTATTATTTTCACGAGAGACTCTGGACCAATATCAATTGGGGGAAATATATGGAGAGGAAGTACTGGAAACAGCGGGCCTGGAGGAAGATGTACCGGCGTTTGCATGAAGAAAGGGAAATGAGGCCTTAGGGACTGTTTTAAATTTATATTATTGAAACTAAACCTCGTGAATGAACAAGAATTCTTCTATGTGCAATCTTTGTGCTCTATTGTGGCTATGTGGTAATATTTTCGCTGATATTGAACCGCATAGAACCATAGAACACATAGAAAGCACACATAGAAAACGGTTTCTAAAAACAATGGGGTCACAGTTTTAAACAGTCAATTAGACTCACCTGTTTACCTGAAAGTATTATTGTTATCGACAACAGAACTGAATCATAGTAATATGAGCAATACCCTCAAAATCTTCATCCGATTGCTGGCGGTAACGTTCCTGTTTCCGGCCGGGGTCTCGCCTGCAGGAACTCCTCAGGGCAAGGAGAACTCCCATCGGGTATACGTTTTGGAAATCATGGAAACCATTGCGCCCCCCGTATGGAGGAAAACGCAGATCGCTTTTGAGCAGGCACTTGATACAAATGCCGACCTGGTGCTTATTCATATGAACACTTACGGAGGGATGCTCGATGCAGCAGATTCCATCCGCACTATCATTCTGAAATCCCCGATCCCCGTGTGGGTATTTATTGACAATAACGCTGCATCTGCCGGCGCTCTGATCTCCATTGCATGTGACAGCATTTACATGTACCCCGGGGCCAATATCGGGGCGGCCACAGTAGTGGACCAGGCCGGCAAACCATTGCCTGACAAATACCAGTCCTATATGCGTTCGATGATGAGGGCAACTGCCGAAGCCACAGGTAGGGATCCCGATATCGCCCAGGCTATGGTAGATCCCAGGATATCGATCGAAGGGATCACGGACACCGGGCAGGTACTTACCTTCACTTCCCAGGAGGCAATGAAATACGGCTTCTGTGAAGGGATCGCCACCTCCATCAACGAGGTGCTCTCCCACGGAGGTATTGACAACTATGAGATCATCAAGCAGAAAATCACAGGCATTGACCGGATCATCGGATTCCTGATCAACCCTTTCGTGAGCGGCATCCTGATCATGATCATCATCGGCGGCATCTATTTTGAACTGCAGACTCCCGGTATCGGATTCCCGCTGGGAGCTGCCGTGGTAGCAGCTCTCCTTTACTTCGCACCCCTCTATCTGGAGGGTCTGGCAGAGCACTGGGAAATTCTTCTTTTCATTGCGGGACTGATCCTGGTCGCGGTGGAACTTTTCGTCATTCCCGGATTCGGAGCCCCGGGGATAATGGGTATTATATTGATCATCACCGGGCTGACCCTGAGCATGACGGATAATATGGGCTTTGACTTCACCGGAATCGGCATTTCCGGACTGCTGAAGTCGTTTTTTATCGTCATTATCGCCATGTTCCTGTCGATCCTACTGTCGTTCTATTTCGGCAGAAAACTCTTAACTACCAACACTTTTGGACATCTGGCGCTGGACAGCATCCAGGAAAAGGAATCCGGCTTTATCGCATCCGATTCCAGGTACAGCAGCACTGTCGGCAAGGAAGGAATCGCATCCACTATACTCAGGCCTGCAGGAAAGGTACGGATCGGTGATGAAGTTTTTGATGCCACGGCACAGACAGGTTATATTGAGAAGGATGAACCTGTTATTGTGACCGGTTACAGCACTTCACAGCTGATCGTCATAAAAAAACCCAAATAGAATCTGATCATGGGAGGGTATCAGATCCATCTTGTCCGCAATGACATTACTGAAATGAAGGCAGATGCCATTGTCAATGCCGCCAACAGGACGTTGCTGGGTGGTGGCGGAGTCGATGGTGCCATCCACAGGGCAGCCGGACCACGACTCCTGGAAGAGTGCAGAACGCTGGAGGGCTGTGATACCGGACAGGCCAGGATCACCGGTGGATACAACCTCCCTGCCAGATACGTCATACATACCGTCGGCCCTGTATGGAGAGGGGGGAATCATGGGGAAAGGGAGCTGCTTGCCTCGTGCTACCGGAATAGCCTGTGCCTGGCATATGAACACAACTGCAGGACAATCGCCTTTCCCAATATCAGCACCGGAGTATACGCATTCCCCAAGGAACTTGCGGCCGATATTGCCCTTAGGGAGGTGAAAAACTCTATTTCCGGCCCCTACCCGCTGGAGGAGGTTTACTTTGTCTGCTTCGATGATGAAAACTACCATATCTACAGCAAATTGCTCCGGTAGAATTCGAAGCCGGCAAGCGCGGGCTGCTGTTCAGGGTATCCTCGCCGGCAGATAATTGTCGTAGCTCCGGCAAACTTCGGTGGCATAAGCAATAGCCCTTTCAACGATTTGACACCACGTCTCCTCTTCTATGGCCGGAATCAGTTCACGGCTGATGTTTCTGAATGCAAGACCTTCAATAATGCCCGCATTGAAGGTGTCACCCGCCCCGATGGTGCTGATCGTCCTTATGACAGGCACATCAAAAAACATACTGATCGCCTCGGTTCTCAGAAACACTTTCCCCGGCCCGTCGGTGCAGACCATCACGCTGCACCCTGCCTCCCTCAGGCAAGCGTAAACCGCGTCAGGATTGCCTGTCCCAAAAAGAAACCTGAAATCATCCAGGGATCCCCTAACCAACGAAGCATATCCAATATTCTCCCTGATCATTGTCCTGCTTGATTCAAGCTGTCCCAGATGCGCCTTCCTGAAATTGGGATCGTAAAGAATGACGGAGCCGGCACGGGATGCATTACCGATAAGGCCGGTCAGCCCTTGACGCACTTCAGGATTTATTGCGAAATAGGACCCGAAAAGAATAAAATCGCCCGGTGTGAATTCCGGTGAGGTCCACCTCAAACGTTCAGGGGGAAAGAATTTATAGAAATCATACGAGGCTTCATTTTTGTCATCAAGGAAGGCAACGGCAACCGGGGTTTTGCCAGTGGGATAACGGTGGAAATACCTTGTATCGACGTTGTTGGATGCAAGAAAGTCAGTAATCAGTCCTCCCAGTGGGTCATCACCTGCCTCAGATACCAGGCAGACGGGAATATTCAGTCTTCCCAGCGATACAGCGCTGTTCAGCATGGCACCACCCGGCCGTCCTGCCACAAGGTTACCATCCCTGAATATCAGGTCATAAACCGTTTCGCCTATGGCAAAAACCATACTGATCCTTATTTGATCTCACGAAAATACAACATTCCCTCAGGGATACAGCCCGCTTATGTACGACAAATGGGAAATATCCTGCGGGGCTTTGCTGAGTTTTGGATAAATTTACGACATGAAGAGCAATTACATCCGTCTGGCGGTAATCCTCGGATCCGTTTCAGTGATTGGGATCCTGCTGTTTCAATTCTATTGGATCCGAAAGACTTTCGGATTGGCAGAACAGCAGTTCAACCGGACGGTACACATCGCCCTTTATCGTGTTGCGGGGAAAATGGCCGAATTCAACGGTTCCGAGCTTCCCAATGAAAACCCCGTAAAGCAGATCACATCAAACTACTTCATCGTCGACGTCAACGATGTGATCGATGCCAAAATACTGGATCACTTTCTCAAAACCGAATTCGAATACAGCAATATCCGGATCGATTACGAATATGCCATTTACGATTGTGAGACGAACCAGATGGTTTACGGTAACTACATCAACCAGTCCCGTAAAAGCGAAAACCGGGCGGATAGGTTTCAGAAATACGATGAATTTACCTATTATTTCGGCATTTTATTCCCTTCCAAGACAGCCTATATTCTTCAGGACATGGATATCTGGCTGGTCAGCTCCCTGGTTCTGATCGCTGCTATGGCCTTTTTCGCCTATTCTATTTTTGTGATCCTGAAACAGAAAAGGCTTTCGGAAGTCCAGAAGGACTTCATCAACAACATGACGCACGAGTTCAAAACCCCGATATCGACCATAGGGATTGCCGCATCCGTCTTATCCGATCCGGATATTCTCACAGAGCCATGGAGGCTTCAAAACTACGCGGCCATCATCTCCGACCAGAATAAAAAACTTCAGAACCATATTGAAAAGGTACTGCAGCTTGCGACTCTCGACAGCCCTCCATTTTCACTGAAGATTGAAAAGGTCGACTGCCATGAGCTGATCAGGGAGGTGATCACCAATTTCAGGATAAGCATACCCCAAATCAGCGATTATGTCAGCCTTGATCTGGCGGCCAGGGATCGCATGATCCTGGCCGACCGGCTTCACTGCACCAATCTGATATTCAACCTGGTTGACAATGCCGTGAAGTACTCGAAAGAGAATCCCCGTATCAGTGTTTCCACCCGGAACGAGGATTCCCACAAGCTGATCCTCATGGTCGCCGATCAGGGAATCGGAATAGAAATGAGGTACCAGAAAAAGATATTTGACAGATTTTTCAGGGTACCATCCGGCAATGTTCACAATGTCAAAGGCTTTGGACTGGGGCTGCATTATGTCATGAGTATTGTGGAGAACCACAAATGGAAAATGTCCATGGAGAGCACACATGGCCAGGGAACCTGTTTTACCATAATCATCCCGGTTGCCGATAAATGATGCCATGAAGAAACCGAAGATATTGTACGTCGAGGATGACCAGCATCTGGGTTTTGTCACCAAAGATACCCTTGAGCATAAAGGCTTTTCCGTCACCTATTGCCGGACCGGTAAGGAGGCGCTGCAGCAATACCGTTCCCATCCTTTCGACCTGTGTATACTAGATGTGATGCTTCCTGAAATGGATGGGCTGACGCTGGCAGGAAAAATCCGGGAATCGAATCTGCATATACCCATATTGTTCCTTTCGGCCAGGTCGATGAAAGAAGACCGGATCACAGGTCTGGCGATCGGTGGTGATGATTATATCACCAAACCCTTCAGCATGGATGAGCTGATTCTGAAAATCGAAGTATTTATACGCAGGAGCAGGATCCATATTGAGGAGGGACATATGGAAAGGAAAAAGATCGGATCCTTTAGTTTCGATGTGGAATCTATGGTACTGTATCACGAGAACCGGACCATTCAGCTGACTGCAACAGAATCCTCCCTGCTGGCGTTTTTATCCGCACATTCCAGCAGGATGGTTCGGCGCGAAGAGATACTCAAGGCGGTCTGGGGCAAAAACAGTTATTTAAACAGCCGCAGCCTGGATGTCTTCATTTCACGGTTACGGAAACACCTGGCCGCTGACCCCTCGATCCAGATCCGGACAATACATGGAATGGGATTTCTCTTTGATGCGAAATAATGCCCGTCTCAGTTTCAGCAAATCCTGGTTCTCCTTTTATACCTTTGCAGATATGCCCGATAAAAAGTATAGGAAAGATGCTGTCATTGTGCTGATCCTGTTGGTTGCGGGAGCAACGGTATACCTTCCATTTCTGGGAAGGGTGCATCTTTTCGACTGGGATGAGGCTAATTTCGCAGAGGCTGCACGCGAGATGGTCGTCACAGGGAATTATTCCACCATTCAGATCAACTATACTCCCTTCTGGGAAAAACCGCCCCTGTATATATGGATGCAGGCTGCATCGATGAAGGCTTTTGGCATTAATGAGTTTGCCGCCCGTTTGCCCAATGCCCTCTGCGGTATGCTCACCCTGGTGGTTCTCTTTCTTGCCGGGAGGTCAATTGCAGGGAGACGTTTCGGGATACTCTGGTCGGTGTCCTTCGGTGCCTCGATCCTCCCGTTCTTCTATTTCAAGTCAGGCATCATTGATCCCTGGTTCAATCTCTTCATCTTTCTTTCAGTTTTCTTCATCATACGCGCTGGCGCTGAACGAAGGCAACCATTCAGTTACCTGATGGGGGGCCTTTTTGCGGGATGCGCCATGCTCACCAAAGGCCCCGTCGGACTGCTTCTGATCATACTGACATGGATTATTTTCCTGTTGTTTAACCGTTTCAGGCACCTCCCCCATCTAAAACACATCGTCCTTTTTACCGTCATGCTGGTCATCAGCGGAGGCAGCTGGTTCATTGCAGAACTCCTCCAGGGCAGGACACACATCATCGCTGATTTCATTCAATACCAGATCAGGCTGGCAGGCACTGCGGATGCCGGTCATGCCGGTTTCCCGCTGTTTCATTTCGTTGTGGTCTTCATGGGTTGTTTCCCTGCCTCTGTGCTGGCGCTCCTGCCCTTGCTGAAATCAAGGCATACCCCTGAGCATTTGCGGATATTCAGACTATGGATGGTGATCCTTTTCTGGGTGGTCATGATCATTTTCAGCCTGGTGCGAACCAAAATCGTCCATTATTCCTCTATGACCTGGTTTCCCCTGTCCTTCCTGTCTGCGATAATGCTGGAGCGGATGATTGCCGAGCCCGGTGCCACTCCCGGATGGATCAGGAAGATAATCCTCATCACAGGTATCATCTGGGCCATAATGCTTGCCTTACCACCGTTGCTGCTTATGAACCGGGATTGGCTTTTGAACACAAGCCTCATCCGGGACGACTTCACCCGGGGATGCCTGGAAGCAAACGTCAGGTGGTCAGGCTTGGAATCTTTAGCAGGAATTATTTTTCCGGCCACATTATACCTCTTCTTCCAATTCCGGATCAAACGTGCCAGAGAGGCTGTCATCATGCTTTTTTCAGGCATAGTGGTCGCAACAATAATGGCTTTGGTGTTTTATGTACCACGTATCGAAGCTCATACACAACGGGCAGCCATTGAATTTTACCGTTCAAAACAAGGCATGGACTGTCTTGTACAGACTCTTGGATTTAAAAGCTACGCCTACCTGTTCTATTCAGCCAGGCCTCCACAGCCGGATGAACGTCATACAGATCTGAAATGGCTTTTCCACGGGGATATTTCCCGGCCGGTCTATTTCGTTGTCCGGATCACTGAAGCCGCACGGCATGAAGAATGGCTGCCGCACCTCGAAAAGACCGGTAGCAGCAACGGCTATGTTTTCTATGTCCGGCACCCCGGGGTTTACTGATCCAAACCCCTGTACAGGGCCGGTTTTAAAATTCCGCGTTTGGCAAGAAAATGGATTGCCGAAACGCCCAGTACTCCGAGCCCGTAATTCACGCTCCTGGAAAGGTTGATCGATGACGCTTCCCTGAAATATTTGGTGGGGCAGGTAATTTCAGCAATGGGAAAACCCGCAAAGATGATCTGTGAAAGCATCTGGTTATCAAAAATGAAGTCATCAGAATTGTCATTCAGGTTGATCTTTTCGAGCACCTCCCTGGCGAAAGCCCGGTATCCGGTATGATATTCCGACAGTTTCTGGCCGGTCAGCAGGTTCTGGATCAGGGTGAGTGTCCTGTTGGCCAGATATTTATATACGGGCATTCCTCCTTTCAGCGCCCCGTTTCCCAGGATCCTCGATCCGAGGACCACCAGGTATAATCCACTGGCGATCAGGTGAGCCATGGATGGGATGAGCAGGGGTGTATACTGGTAATCCGGATGAAGCATGATGATGATATCGGCATCCAGTTCCATGGCTTTGCGGTAACAGGTTTTCTGGTTGGCTCCGTAACCCTTGTTCTGCTCATGGACTATGATGTGCCTGATCCCAAGCTCAGAGGCACGTTGGATGGTCTGATCGTGACTGGCATCATCCACCAGTACCACGTCATCCACCAGATCGCCCGGAATTTCCCGGTAAGTCCGTTCCAATGTGAACTCGGCATTATAGGCGGGTAAAACCACCACCACCTTTTTCCCATTGATCATACGGATCCTTTTTAATAAAAAGACATTTTACTTTTCCGCATCCATAAGGTTAACCGCCACGTTACGCATGGCTGCGGCCGCACCCTGAACACAGACATGGCCAATCCCAAACCGGATCTGGCTCTCACTGACGATTTCGCTGATGGTTGTTGCGATGTCAAAGAATGCAATGCCACTGTCAGTTCTTATCTTAATGATTTTCGGCATCTTGTTGCATGCACGGTTTGGCTTATCCAAGCCCGGGCACCAAAACCATGTTTGCCTGGCATCCGGGCCTGAAATCACAACCTGAACCAGGGCTCAACAAGGGCGGATTTATCAGCCGGTTCACGTAAATGTTTGAACTCATTCCTGCGCTTGTCATAAATGTAATCGTCCTTCCATGTGGGATAGTGAACAGATATTTCACGGATTGCATGCATGATATGGTCCAGTTCATCATCGGTCATGGTAGGATGCAATGAAATCCGCACCCAGCCAGGCTTTTCGGAAAGATCACCCTTGTTGATCAGTTCCGTGATCTTATGAGAGTGTTCATAGGAGACATCCAGCAGAAAGTGCCCGTATGTTCCGGCACAGGCACATCCTCCCCTCGCCTGGATACCGAAGTGGTCGTTCAGAAGCCTGACCAGCAGGTTATAGTGAAGGTGATCCAGGTAAAATGAAATGACACCCAGACGTTTGTGCATATTATCTGCCAGGACATGTATCCCGGGTATCCGGGCCAGCTCATCGAATGCCCTGGCGACCATCTCTTCTTCACGCCTGAGGATATTCACGACACCCATACAGTTTTTCAGCTCAATGGAGAGGGAAGTTCGGATCGCCTGGAGAAATCCGGGTGTTCCGCCGTCTTCCCTGGCTTCAATGTCGTCAATATACTTGTATTCTCCCCACGGATTGGTCCAATCAACTGTCCCACCCCCGGGCTGATCCGGCGAGACATCCCTCTTGTAAAGGCTGGAATCAAATACCAAAACTCCCGAGCTGCCCGGCCCGCCGAGGAATTTATGGGGCGAGAAGAAAATGGCATCGAGTTTTTGCATGGGATCTTCCGGATGCATATCCATCCGGACATACGGTGCCGAAGCTGCAAAATCAACAAAGCATACACCCCCGTATTCATGCATAAGACGCGCCATGTCATAATAGGGAGTTTCTATGCCCGTCACATTGGAGCATGCGGTGAATGAACCGATCTTGGTCTTGCGGTCCTTGTATTTCTCCAACTGTTCGCGTAACAGGTTCAGGTTGAGCAACAATCCTTCACCCGGAGGGATCATCACCACATCGGACATGGTTTCGAACCAGGAAGTATGGTTTGAGTGATGTTCCATATGGGTAAGGAAAACCACCGGCCGTTCCGATTCATGCAGGCAATTCTGCCCGACGAGTCTCCCGCAATGTTTCAGCCCCAGGATTCTCTGAAACTTAGTGACCACTCCCGTCATCCCGAATCCTGTCGTGATAATCACTTCATCAGGGCCTGCATTCACATGCTGTTTGATTTTCTGATGGGCCAGACGGTATGCAGTGGTCATCAGCGTGCCTGTCTCGGAGGTTTCGGTGTGGGTGTTTCCCACAAAGGGACCGAAGGTCTCCATGATCTTCCGTTCAATAGGAGCATAAAGACGTCCGCTGGCCAACCAGTCTGCATAAAGCATCCGTTTCCTTCCGTAAGGTGTATCGTATTCCAGGTCCCAGCCAATCGTGTTTTCCCGGAACTCCCTGAAATAATCCTGATTCATGGTAGATTCCTAAACAGGGTGCAAAAATATCAAATAACTGGTTAAGAACCCGGCATGCCGTGAAGTATCCGTTCCTGTCAAATTACCGGGAAGATGTCTCCCGCCAAAGACAGGGTCATGCAACCCGACCGGGCAGCTTTTGCACCTATCCCGGAGAGAAAAGGAAAATCAGCAAAGGCAGGTAAACAACTCCGATTAAAATAGCGACAGAGACAATCCGGGCGGCAAATTCCCTGTCCAGCTTTTCCATGGATGCGAAAGTAAGGGTGTTATATCCCACCGGAGTGGCCGATCCGATGATGACGATCATGCGGGTCAGCCCCTCCAGACCGGCCACCTCCGAAAGCGCCAGTCCGGCTGCCAGGCCAAGCCCCATCCTGATAAAGATCACGGACAGCATGGCCTTCCATTTCATGATTCCCGGAGTGAAATAAAAGCCTACGACCAGCATGAGCAAGGGGACAGTCAGATTGCCTGAGACTTCAAGGAATGACCTGGTCCAACCCGTTATCCGGACATTAGCTGCATTCAGGCTGATCCCTGCCAGCAAGGCCCAGAACGGAGGGGACTGAAGTACCTTTCTCACCAGCATGCTCCTGTTGGTTCCTTCCTGTCCAAACCTGCAAGCCTGCAGATAGACGAAAGTGTATACCATGATCCCGTTCCCGAAATCCATGATGATCATCCTGGTCAGGCCTTCGTCCCCGAAGGCTGAAATGACAAATGGAAGGGCAAATCCGATATTCAGTATCATGGCTCCGACAAGGAAAGTGCCCATGGTCTTCCTTTCCAGCCGCAGCCATTTACCGGAATACCAGGCAACGGCGAATGTGAACAGTATCACGCCGGCCGCAACAAAGGGAAGCATTGCCAGCTCGGCCGTCAGGGGGGTCCTGCTGACCGACAGCAGTATGAGGGCCGGAAGTGAATAATTGAAAACCAGTCGGAGCAGCACATCCCCGTCGCCCCGGTGAAAAAGCCGTAAAATCCTGAGCAGGTAGCCCGCCAGAAAGATCAGTACCACAGGAAGTACTCTCAGAAGGATTTCCTGCATATCATCAGTTCACCGGGTGTTGCGGGTAAAAGTAGATATTTTCCTTTACCGGTCATCATCTTTCGTGGCATGTCGTCAGGTTTCGGTATGATCATTCCAGGAAACCGGTTCACAGGTCTGTAAGCAATAATTCATTATCATCACAGGGATGCGAGGTCGGATGATTTTCATAATTTCACCGTCCCGCTTTCATGGCAAACTGATGGAAGAGATGAACCTCCGAAAGTTCCCCGCTACCTTCTGGATCGCCAATACCATGGAGTTGTTCGAGAGGTGGGCATACTACGGTATGTTTGCCATCCTGTCGGTATATCTCACGGATCCCGTTTCCAGGGGCGGGCTGGGTTTTACGCAGGAGCAACGGGGAGTCATGCAGGCTGTGGTCACAGGGATACTTTACCTGTTGCCCATCCTGGGTGGTGCCATCGCCGACCGGTTCGGATTCAGGAAGGTTTTGCTGGCTGCCTTCACCACACTTGTTGCAGGGTATTACGCCATGGGACATACCGGAAGTTATGGGGCGGTTTTCTCGGCCTTCCTTGTGGTCGCCATCGGTGGCTCCCTTTTCAAGCCCGTGATCGTTGCCACCGTCTCCAAAACTTCACCCAGGGGGAGAGATACCATTGGTTTCGGCATCTTTTACATGATCGTCAATATCGGCGGTTTTATCGGGCCCTTCACCACATCGAAGCTTCGTGATCTCGAATGGGTTCATGTATTCCATATGTGCGCAGGAGTGATCCTCATCAACCTGCTGCTGCTGCTCTTCTTCAGGGAGCCGGACAGTAAACGGAGCAAAATGAATGATTCCGTCAAACATGCCCTGAAGCAGGTCATAGGCAACTCCCTGATTGTCATAGGTGACAGAAAATTCATGACCTTCCTGCTGATCATGTCCGGCTTCTGGACCATGTATATGCAGATTTTTTTCACGCTACCGGTGTACATCACTCAATGGGTGGATACCACAGCGGTTTACAATTCCTCCGGGCTCCTTGCGATGATCATCGGAACAGTGGAAGACGGCAGGGGGATCATCAGACCGGAAATGATACTCAATATCCCCGCATTCACAATCATTTGCTTTCAGGTAGTCATATCCGGCATGGTCAGACGGATCAGTCCGCCGGTTTCTATACTGATGGGCATTGTGGTAGTTGCTGCCGGTTTGGGGATATGCACACTGGGTATGAGCGGTTGGATTATAATAACGGGAGTGGTGACAGTGGCCTTCGGCGAAATGGTGAGTTCCCCGAGAATACAGGAGTACAGCGGCCGGATCGCACCCCGTGACAAGGTGGCATTGTATATGGGTTACAGCTTCCTGCCCCTGGCCCTTGGCAATATCCTCGGTGGTCTGCTTTCCGGCAAACTGTATGCCGTCCTTTCCGACAAATATGCCTTTGCCGAAAAGCTGCTGCTCGGGAAAGGACTGACCGCCCGGGGGCTCGATCCCTCAACCCTCCTTGAGAAGGCATGTGAAGGATTCGGCACAGATATAACCGGACTTACCGGGCTGATGTACCACGCTTATCAACCTTACAGGATATGGTATGTATTTGCAGCCATCGGTTTGATCACCGCAATCAGTCTTTTTGCCTTCAACAACAATCTGGGGGGTAAAAAAGAGGTCAACCCTCCGGATTCCGCACCTTCACAGGGATGAGCAAACTGTATCAGCCGGTACACCCACATGTTTCGTTCCGGAGGGATCTACCATACGAAAATATCCGCTTTTTTCAAAGGCCTTCGTTCTATGTGCCATTTGAAATCCTTCAGAAAGAGGTCTTCAGCCGTCAGTTCGTTCTCAGGATATACCGCTCCCTTGGGATCCCTGATATATGTGATGGTTTGAATATCATTGTCCTTCAGGTGGATCAGCATGTCGGTGGAGGCGGTTTTGTTGATCCCGATCAGGCTGCCATTGTCTTCCCTGACCCAGTAGATGGTCTCCGAATTACCCAGAACCTTGATCCTGACAATCTGGTTATCCCTGAAATATCCGGTAAAAATCTTTCCCCTGATCTGGTTGAATGATCCTGCTGCCGGATCATCCACTGAAGCAATAAAGGCGTTGTTCATCAGGGCCATGGTGTCCACCTGGTTGTTTTTCATAGCGATATATGCCGAGTCGGCGGTCATCTGGTTGTCTTCCGACCAGAGAACCGGCCGGTGGTACATCATGATCGTGGAGTCACGGTAGCTGTAAACCAGCGAGTCGGTCATCCCCTGCAGGTCTCTGCGGAAAAACTTAGCCTTATAATATCCATACATTCTTTTCAACTGCTGCAAGCTGTCGAAGTGCATCAACAGGGTATCTGCGTGCAGGAAGAGGGAATCCTTCTTTTCGATGAGCACAGCCATTGCGCTGTCGACCACAAAAGCCATCCCGTCCCTTTTGCTGAATTCACCGTAGCCACCCTCAATAAAAACATCCTGTACCGTATCGGTAAGGAACACATTCCCCGTGGCCTGCCCCCAATCCATCATCCGGTCATAATAAATAGTGTCGCCACTGAGCCTCTGATCGCCTGTGACCAGGAACGGATTCTTCCAGAACCTGGACTTTTCATTCCCGGTGTCATACCATCCCCGCTCGCAATAGATCAGGTTATCATCCGAGGTGATGACGGTGGGTCCGAAAAAGCGGGACAGCTCGGTTTCTGTGTGATAATGCAGGGTATCCGAGTTCATGACATAGCGGGGATTCGTAAGGACAACACTGTCGCTGAAACGTGCTTCCTTCAGGTGGGTAAGGTATTGCCCCTTCATGCTGGTCAGGTCATTTTCCCGGTCCTTTATCCTTCCACCGGTCAGATACCATGCGGTTCCCCTGTTGCGGTCATACCAGAGGTGATCCGTGGTCAGTATGGCCTGCGGATCTTCGAGTTTCACATTACCCGTCAGCTCAGCGATCCGGGTATTGCCCTCATAATGGAGCAGGTCGCCGTAGATGTTGAGGGTGTCGCTCACCTTGATCCGGACGTGGCCAAATCCGTCAAAATTGTTGTTGGGTTCGTCAAGCCATGCACTGTCACAATAGAGCCATGTGCTGTCATGCTTCAGTATTACATCACCGATCAGCCGCTGGATGTTCTCGCCTAACCTTTTATCATACCTCAGGTCCCGTGCCCCGACCAGCCTGATACGGGCGGCCTGTTGCGAGAAAAGCATATGGCCGGCAACCATAAGGATGATCAGGGATAACAAACGGCTGATGGCCTCTTTCTTCATGTTTCACCGCTCAGAGGCAAAGATAGCGACTAATACGCTTCCCTGATGTGCCGGATCCGCACCGAAGAATAGAAGGACATGTTATGGCCCGGTTGCAGACAGTCCGTGGATGGCAGGTCATTAATCCTTCATATCTGGTACCACCCCGATGATTTGCATGAACTCACTCTGGGAAATATGCCGGGGAGTATAAGTCATTCCACGGGCTTCGATATGCCTTACAAATATCCGGAGATGGTGCCTTGAGGCCTGCCCCAGATTGTTCAACACCATAAGGATATCCTGGTTGTCAGTGTTTCCCTTCAAATTCTGCAGGTCGCTGATATCCATTTCCTCTATTTCCGCTCCCGCCATCAGGGCATCAGCCAGTGACCGGCTGCCGCTTTCCTTCAGCCGGTTATATTCCTTTTGTATCACCGTATTGAAATATGAACCCTGAGTGCAATCCCCTGTTGAATCTGCCAGTTGGTAACGGTCGATCAGCATCTGCACAGCCCTGACATGATGGGTTTCTCCACGGGATGAGATGTTGCTGAAGACCGGGATATCATAGATCGTGGCAAAATGAGCGTATAAATCCCTGGCCATCATTTCTTCTTCAAGGATATAAAGCAAACCCTCCCTTTCGTTCTCGTTCAGTTCATCGGGGGGGATATCGGCAAGCATCCGGCAAAGTACCTGGTCAGAAAGTTCATCTGAAGGTACTTCCTGACTGAAACCTGCGGGTATGATCCAACAGGCCAGAATAAACATTGTTAATCTCATAGCAATAGATTTTCTATATATTTGACTTTAAAAACCCAATCAGGTTTAATCCAGGAGTATCACTTCCGCCGCTCAAGCCAAAGCAACCGGTACTACAGGCCGCTTGAAAACCAGGTCTTCCTGATGGGTTTGTCCGGAGTGCACACCTGTCACTCCGGGGCTGCAACACCTGATGGCAGATCAGGTCTGAACACACACCAACCCACTTTTTCATTTCATTAATTACGACATGTCAGAAACAACAACATGGGCTGACCTCCTTCATTTTGTCCGTCAGGGATCCTGCCGATGAGTTGCCTGGGCTGAAAAGACCTGAGGTATCATTACCCGGAAAAAGACAATGATCCATGATGAGGCCTGAAATAGCCTTATGAATTGACATGTGGGGTAACCAAATCGCACGGCATTCCGGAAAGCATGCAACATGCCCTGAACTTGAGAGGAGCACATTGCCGCTGGCAGGGCAGGTCATACCCGTCATCGGGGAATCAGGCCATCGGTGTAGGACCTCCCAGGTTGAAAGGCAATGACTCAGTTTCAGGAACCTGTATCTCACCATGGATCGATTCAAACTTCGAGATATTGTCTTTCAGGGCCCTGAAAAGCCTTTTGGCATGCTGCGGTGTAAGTATTACCCTTGACTTCACCTTGGCCTTGGGAACTCCCGGCATCATATTGAGAAAGTCAACAATAAATTCCGAATGGGAGTGTGTGATGATGGCCATGTTGGAATAGACTCCCTGGCTCACATCGTCGGGAAGTTCAATATTCAGCTGGGCTTTTTTCGGTTGTTCAGACATGATTCAACACTTACATTTGTTCTGCTTCTTTTTCCTTGGATGCCATAAGGGCCTCATAGTCATCCATGGAACCTACGATAAGGCTTTCATATTCGCGTAAACCGCTTCCGGCGGGGATCAGGTGACCCACGATCACATTCTCCTTCAATCCGAGGAGCGGGTCGGTCTTGGCTTCCACTGCTGCCTGCGTAAGCACCTTGGTTGTTTCCTGGAAGGATGCCGCGGAGATAAAGCTATCCGTTTGGAGGGATGCGCGGGTAATTCCCTGGAGTACCTGCCGGGCTGTAGCCGGTTTGGCGTCGCGTGCCTCCACCAGCTTTTTATCCTTCCGCTTCAATTGTGAATTTTCATCCCTCAGCTTTCGTGCACTGATGATCTGACCGGGTTTCAGCATCGTTGAATCCCCGGGATCCTCAACCACCTTTTTGCCAAAGACATTGTCATTTTCCTCCTGGAAATCGCTTTTGTTGACGAGCTCGCCTTCAAGGAACTTCGTGTCTCCCGGATCCTCAACCTCAACCTTTCTCATCATCTGACGCACAATGACCTCGAAATGTTTGTCATTGATCTTTACACCCTGGAGGCGATAGACCTCCTGAATCTCATTGACAATATACTCCTGTACCTTCATCGGGCCCTTGATGGCCAGGATGTCAGAAGGCGTCATAGCCCCTTCGGAAAGAGGTGTTCCGGCTTTCACATAGTCGTTCTCCTGAGCCAGAATCTGCTTGGAGGTGGGAATAAGATACCGTTTTTCTTCACCTGTTCTTGAAGTGATGATGATTTCACGGTTGCCTCTTTTGAGCTTCTTGCTGAAGGAGACCACACCGTCGATTTCTGATACCTTGGCCGGGTCAGATGGGTTTCTGGCTTCGAACAGTTCTGTCACCCGCGGCAGGCCTCCCGTGATGTCACCCGATTTGCCGATAGCTCTTGGTATCTTGGCGAGGATATCCCCTGCCCTGATCGCGACTCCCTTTTCCACCATGATATGAGCGCCTACGGGCATGTCATATGATTTGATCTCCTCGCCACCGGGATTGACCAGTTTGATCACCGGGTTTTTGGTTTTCTGGCGGGACTCAATGATCACCTTGTCGTGGTAACCGGTCTGTTCATCCGATTCCACACGGAAAGTCACACCTTCGATCACATCTTCAAATTCAACGGTGCCTGACACTTCTGAGAGTATGACGGCATTGTAGGGATCCCAGTCACTGATGATATCCCCTTTTGCCACTTTCTGCCCACTTCTGAAAAACAGCCTGGCACCATATGGTATATGGCCGGAGGCCAGAATGACACCGGTATTTTCATCAACGATCCTCATTTCCGCAGAACGGCCAATAACCACATCGTATTTCCGTCCTTCGCTCTCCTGGAATTCGACAAACCGAAGCTCATCGACCTCGAAGATGCCGTCGTATTTTGCTTCGATCTTTGATGCGATGGCGATGCTGGAGGCGGTACCACCCACATGGAAGGTACGGAGTGTCAACTGTGTACCCGGTTCACCAATGGATTGTGCGGCAATGACACCGACTGCCTCCCCTTTCTGGACCATCCTGCCGGTGGCCAGGTTCCTTCCGTAACATTTGGCACACACCCCCCTCCTGGATTCGCAGGTAAGCACCGATCTGATCTCAATGGCTTCCAGCGGTGAATCCTCAATGATGCGTGCAATCTCTTCGGTCAGCTCCTCCCCGGCCTGAATGATAAGTTCTCCGGTCTGAGGATGATAAATATCATGAAGTGTGGATCTGCCCAGTATCCTGTCATAAAGGCTCTCCACCACTTCCTCATTCTTTTTCAGCGCTGATGTAAGCAGACCGCGCAAGGTACCGCAGTCTTCCTCGGTGATTACAACATCCTGTGCGACGTCCACCAGTCTTCGGGTAAGGTAACCGGCATCTGCAGTTTTCAGGGCAGTATCCGCCAGACCTTTACGGGCACCGTGGGTGGAAATGAAATACTCCAGCACTGACAAGCCCTCCTTGAAATTGGAGAGGATCGGGTTTTCGATGATCTCGCCACCGGTGGCACCTGATTTCTGCGGCTTGGCCATCAGACCCCTCATACCGGAAAGCTGCCTGATCTGCTCCTTCGATCCCCTGGCGCCGGAATCAAGCATCATGAAGATCGGGTTGAACCCCTGCTGATCCCTTGACAGCTTGTCCATCAGCATCTGTGTCAGCCTCGAGTTGGTATGTGTCCAGATATCGATGATCTGGTTGTAACGCTCATTGTAGGTGATGAAACCCATATTGTAGTTGCCCAGCACCTCTTCAACCTCCTGGTTTGCCTGGTTGATCAGGTTTTCCTTGATTTCAGGGACGACCACATCACCCAGCTTAAAGGAGAGCCCTCCTTCAAAGGCCAGTTTGAATCCGAGATTCTTGATGTCATCCAGAAATTTCGAAGTGCTGGCGGTATCGGTCCTCTTCAGGATGTCGCCGATGATATCCCGGAGGGATTTCTTCGTAAGCAACTGGTTGAGATAGCCCATCTCACTGGGAACCACCTGGTTAAACAACATCCTGCCGACTGTGGTTTCGATCATCCTTTCCACGGGCTGACCTTTATCATCGCGGTCCATCACCTTTACGTAGATGATGGCATGCAGGTCCACCCTTCGTTCGTTGTACGCTATGATGACCTCCTCCGGTCCATAAAAGCGGAATCCTTCACCCTTGACAGGGTGTTCCGGGACGCT
Organism: Bacteroidales bacterium; assembly: GCA_016939365.1. GTDB lineage: Bacteria > Bacteroidota > Bacteroidia > Bacteroidales > JAFGHD01 > JAFGHD01. The sequence goes on from JAFGHD010000020.1 coordinate 84,322, forward strand.
CTTTCTCGCTTTGGTCATATAATACAGTCCGAGCACCATATCCTGGGAAGGGACGGTGATCGGCGCCCCATTGGCGGGGTTGAGTATGTTATGGGATGCGAGCATCAGGAGCTGGGCTTCCAGAATGGCGGCATTACCCAACGGGACGTGAACGGCCATCTGGTCACCGTCGAAGTCGGCATTGAAGGCCGTACATACCAGAGGGTGAAGCTGAATGGCCTTCCCTTCGATAAGCTTGGGCTGAAAAGCCTGGATACCCAGCCGGTGCAGCGTAGGGGCCCTGTTCAGGAATACCGGATGGCCTTTCAGTGTGTTCTCAAGGATATCCCAAACCACCGGGTCTTTCCGGTCAACGATCTTCTTGGCAGATTTAACGGTCTTGACAATGCCTCTTTCCAGCATCTTACGGATGATAAATGGCTTGAACAGCTCCGAAGCCATTTCCTTGGGAAGACCACATTCGTTCAGTTTCAGTTCGGGGCCCACGACGATCACGGAACGACCGGAATAGTCAACCCTCTTGCCCAGAAGGTTTTGCCTGAAACGCCCCTGCTTTCCTTTCAAGCTGTCGCTGAGTGATTTCAGAGCCCTGTTGGACTCGGTTTTCACAGCATTGGCCTTACGGGAGTTGTCAAGCAGTGAATCAACCGCCTCCTGAAGCATACGCTTTTCGTTACGCATGATCACCTCAGGGGCCTTGATCTCGATGAGCCTTTTCAGGCGGTTGTTCCTGATAATGACGCGGCGGTAAAGGTCGTTGAGGTCGGATGTGGCAAAACGTCCGCCGTCAAGCGGCACCAGAGGCCTGAGTTCAGGCGGTATCACCGGGACCACCTTCATGATCATCCATTCAGGCTTGTTTTCAATCCTGTTCTGTGCGTCCCTGAAAGCTTCAAATACCTGAAGCCGCTTCAACGCTTCCTGTTTCCTCTGCTGGGACGTTTCGGTGTTGGCTTTGTGCCGCAGATCATAGGACTCCTTGTCCAGGTCAAGCCGTGCAAGAAGATCATGAATGGCCTCCGCCCCCATCTTCGCAATAAACTTGTTGGGATCGGAATCATCCAGGTACTGGTTCTCGGCGGGCAGGTGGTCAATGATCTCAAAATATTCCTCTTCCGTAAGGAAATCCAGGTATTGTATTCCGTCCTGGGCCTTGATGCCCGGATTGATCACCACATAACGCTCGTAATAGATGATCGAATCCAGCTTTTTCGATGGGAGGCCCAGCAGCGCGCCTATTTTATTAGGCAGGGAACGGAAAAACCATATATGGGCCACCGGAACCACCAGCTGAATGTGTCCCATCCTCTCACGACGCACCTTTTTTTCAGTCACCTCGACGCCGCAACGGTCACACACAATGCCTTTATAACGGATGCGTTTGTATTTCCCACAATGGCATTCCCAGTCCTTGACCGGACCGAAAATCCGTTCACAAAACAGTCCGTCGCGTTCCGGCTTATACGTCCTGTAGTTGATGGTTTCAGGCTTGAGAACTTCACCGCTGGATCTTTCCAGGATCATTTCAGGAGATGCCAGGCTGATGGTCATCTTTGAGAAGTCGCTCGGAATTTTTTCTTCTTTTCTGAAAGCCATATATTATTATGATATTTACGTGTGAATGAAAGTCTAACTCATTACCGGAGCCTGTGGGTCTGAAGATTACTCGAAGGTAACATTCAGTCCCAGCCCCCTCAGCTCGTGGACCAGCACGTTAAACGACTCAGGTACATTGGGTTTTGGCATGTTTTCACCCTTCACAATGGCCTCATAGGCCTTGGCCCGTCCGATGACATCGTCAGACTTGACGGTCAGTATCTCCTGCAGGGTACTGGCAGCGCCGAATGCTTCCAGTGCCCATACTTCCATCTCTCCAAAACGCTGCCCCCCGAATTGTGCCTTACCACCGAGAGGCTGCTGGGTGATCAGTGAGTAAGGTCCGATGGAACGGGCGTGCATCTTGTCGTCAACCATGTGGTGCAGCTTCATCATATAGATATAGCCTACCGTAGCGGGCTGATCGAAGCGCTCCCCGGTTCCCCCGTCGTAGAGATAGACCTGTCCGTTCTGTGGCAGTGAGGCATTTTTCAGATAATCGTTGATCTCATCCAGTGAGGCTCCGTCAAAAATGGGGGAGGAAAACTTCATTCCCAGCTTGATACCTGCCCAGCCGAGGATGGTCTCATAGATCTGCCCGAGGTTCATTCGAGAAGGTACGCCCAACGGGTTCAGGACAATATCCACGGGGGTGCCGTCTTCAAGAAAGGGCATGTCCTCTTCCCGGACGATCTTGGCAACGATGCCCTTGTTACCGTGCCTTCCGGCCATCTTGTCTCCCACGGTCAGCTTGCGCTTCTTCGCGATAAACACCTTGGCCATCTGCACAATTCCGTTGGGAAGATCGTCTCCCACACTCGCCACGAACTTCTTCCGGTTATAAACCCCAAGGATTTCCTTGAATTTGATGGAATAATTGTTGATCAGCTCCTTGATCAGGTCGTTCTTCTCCTTATCGGTCGTCCATTTGTTGGGATTGACGTTGAGGTAATCGATCCCCTGAAGGATTTTCTGTGTGAACTTGGTTTTCGGGGGTACGATCTCCTCCTTGAATTTGTTGTAAACGCCCTGGGAGGACTTGCCGCTGACGAGCACAAAGAGTTTATCGACCAGCTTGTTTTTCAGTTCGGCCGATTGTTTGTTGTACTCATCATCCATGTGCTTGAGAATATCCTTCTCCTTGGACTTGGCCTTTCGGTCCTTGATCACTCTGGAGAAGAGCTTCTTGTCGATCACCACACCCTTCATGGAGGGGGGTGCTTTCAGTGAGGCATCCTTGACATCTCCGGCCTTGTCGCCGAAGATGGCCCTGAGGAGTTTTTCTTCCGGTGTGGGATCGGATTCCCCTTTGGGTGTAATCTTTCCGATCAGGATATCTCCTTCATTGACTTCGGCGCCGATCCGGATAATTCCGTTGTCATCAAGGTCTTTGGTTGCTTCGATGCTGACATTCGGGATGTCGCTGGTCAGTTCCTCGAGTCCGCGTTTGGTATCTCTAACCTCCAGGGTAAACTCCTCGATATGAACGGATGTGAAGATATCTTCCTTCACGATCCTTTCGGAGATCACGATGGCATCTTCGAAGTTATAACCTTTCCAGGGCATGAAGGCTACCATCAGGTTCCTTCCCAGTGCAAGTTCGCCATCCTTTGTGGCATATCCTTCACAGAGGACTTGTCCCTTAACGACCTTATCGCCTTTTTTGACGATGGGTCGGAGGTTGATGGCCGTATTCTGGTTGGTACGTTTGAACTTGGTAAGCGTGTATAGTCTCAGGTCATCCTCGAAGCTGACCAGTCGTTCTTTTTCCTCGCGGATGTATCTGATCCTGATCTCATCGGCATCGACATATTCAACGACTCCGGGTCCTTCGGCATTGATCAGCACCCTGGAATCCCGGGCCACATCGGCTTCGATCCCGGTGCCCACCAGTGGCACTTCCGGGTTGAGCAGCGGGATGGCCTGGCGCATCATGTTGGATCCCATGAGGGCCCTGTTGGCATCATCGTGCTCGAGGAAGGGGATCAGGGAAGCGGCAATGGAGGCGATCTGGTTGGGAGCGACGTCCACAAGGTGAACTTCATCACGTGGAACAATCGGATAATCGGCCTGATACCTGACCTTGATCCTCTCCCTTACGAGGCTGCCGTCTTTGTCAACGGGAGTGCTGGCCTGGGCAATGATCATGTCCTCCTCTTCCTCCGCGCTGAGATAGAGCGGTGGATTATCCAGCTCGACCTTACCCTGGCTTACTTTCATGTAGGGCGTTTCGATGAAGCCCAGCTTGTTGATTTTGGCGTAGACACAAAGCGACGAAATGAGACCGATGTTGGGTCCTTCAGGAGTTTCAATGGTACACAACCGTCCGTAATGGGTGTAGTGTACGTCCCTGACCTCGAATCCTGCCCTTTCGCGTGACAAACCGCCCGGGCCGAGTGCCGAAATCCTCCGCTTGTGGGTCAGCTCCGACAGGGGATTCGTCTGATCCATGAACTGGGAGAGCTGGTTGGTGCCGAAAAAAGAGTTGATCACCGACGAAAGGGTCTTGGCGTTGATCAGGTCCATCGGGGTGAACACCTCATTGTCGCGGACATTCATACGCTCGCGGATGGTCCGGGCCATACGGGCCAGACCAACACCAAACTGCGCATAAAGCTGCTCACCCACCGTCCGGACACGCCGGTTGCTCAGATGATCTATATCGTCGACTTCTGCCTTGGAATTCACCAACTCGATCAGGTACTTGATGATATCAATGATGTCTTCCTTGGTGAGCACCTTCACATTCTCATCCACATTAAGACCCAGTTTCTTGTTGATCCGGTATCTTCCCACATCACCCAGGTCGTATCTCTTGTCGGAGAAGAAGAGCTTATCGATAATCCCGCGTGCTGTCTCCTCATCCGGTGGTTCTGCGTTACGCAGCTGGCGGTAGATGAACTCCACGGCTTCCTTTTCCGAGTTGGCCGTATCCTTCTGCAAAGTGTTGAAGATGATGGAAAAGTCGGTGGCGGTGGTCTCATCCCTGTGTATGAGAATTAATTTTACACCCGAGTCCACGATCAGATCGACATGATCATTCTCCAGGACGGTCTCCCGGTCAATGATCACCTCCGTTCTCTCGATGGAGACCACCTCTCCGGTATCCTCATCGACAAAGTCTTCGACCCATGTACGCACCACCCTTGCAGCCAGCTTTCTTCCCAGGAATTTTTTCAGTGTGGCCTTGGAGACTTTAACCTCTTCTGCCAGATCGAACAGTTCCAGGATGTCCTTATCGCTCTCATATCCAATGGCACGCAGCAGTGTGGTAACCGGCAGCTTCTTCTTCCGGTCGATGTATGCATACATGACATTGTTGATATCGGTGGTAAACTCGATCCATGATCCCTTGAATGGGATGATACGGGCCGAATAGAGTGTTGTACCGTTGGCATGCTGATACTGGCCGAAGAACACACCCGGGGACCTGTGTAGCTGTGAGACAACAACCCTTTCGGCTCCATTGATGATAAAAGTGCCTTTGGGTGACATGTAGGGGATCATTCCCAGATAGACATCCTGGATGATTGTTTCAAAATCCTCATGCTCAGGGTCAGTACAATAAAGTTTCAGCTTGGCCTTGAGTGGAACACTGTAAGTCAATCCCCTCTCGATACATTCATCGATGGAATACCTTGGCGGGTCAATGAAGTAATCGAGAAATTCCAGGACAAAGTTGTTGCGTGAATCAGTAATCGGGAAATTCTCACTGAAAACCTTGAACAATCCCTCTTCAGTCCTGTTTTCCGGATTGGTTTCCAGCTGGAAAAAATCCTGAAACGATTTGAGCTGAATATCAAGGAAATCGGGATAGTCAATCTGGATATGGGTGGACCCGAAATGAACTCTGTGATTGGTTTTTTCCAAGGTGAGCAATGTTTAAGGTTTTGCAAAAAGCGGAAAACGGTCATAACACAAAAACAAGAAAAAGACTACTTCTCCCTCTCCGCACGAGGCAGAAGCAGTCTGATTCTTGAAGATGCTTTGAAGCAACTGTCCTTATTTAATTTCAACCTCTGCTCCGGCTTCTACCAATTGATTTTTCAATGCTTCGGCTTCATCCTTGGTCACCCCTTCCTTGATGGCCTTGGGGGCGGCGTCAACCAGTTCCTTGGCTTCCTTGAGTCCAAGACTGGTAAGTTCCTTGACCAGCTTCACTACCGCCAGTTTCGACTGACCGGCAGCTTTCAGAATGACATCAAAGGAGGTCTTTTCTTCTGCGGCGGCCGCTTCAATTCCGGCACCGGGACCTGCTGCCACGGCAACCGCAGCTGCGGCCGGTTCAATTCCATACTCCTCCTTCAGGATCTGGGCAAGCTCATTTACCTCCTTTACGGTCAGGTTGACAAGCTGTTCTGCAAATGCTTTCAAATCTGCCATTTTAAACTATTGTTTTTAGTGATTTTTCAAAAAATTGACGTTTAACATACAGAATTGCACCTATTCAGGTTTTTCCGATAATGTTTTCATAATACCGGAAAGTTTCTGACCGCCCGACTGCAGCGCCATGATGACATTTCTGGCCGGCGATTGCAGCAATGCAACGATATCTGCGATCAGTTCTTCCCTTGTTTTGAGATTCTCCAGGATGTTCAGCTGATCGTCACCCAGGAAGATCATTTCCTGGATATAGGCACCTTTGAGGACGGGCCTGCTGGATGTCTTCCTGAATTCCCTGATCAGTCTGGCCGGAACATTACCTGAACCGGCGAACATGATGGATGTGGGTCCGTTGAGAACCGGATACAGCTGATCCAGTCCCTTGTTCGACTTTTCCATTGCCCGTTTGAGCAATGTGTTCTTCACTACCCTCAGTCTGACCTCCTTTTTAAAACAAATCCGCCTCAGGTCCGAAGCGCCCTTGGCATTCAGGTCGGATATATCTGTGATATAAAAAACATCACTTGCTGAGAGTTCTTCAGCGAGAGAGTCGATCAGTTGATTCTTCTCGTCTTTGTTCATGCTTTTCCCGCTTTTGACGATTCCTGTTGACTATACGGAGACGGTTTTCGCCTCAACCTGTATTCCCGGGCTCATGGTACTGGACATATAGATACTCTTGACATACGTACCTTTTGCCGCAGGTGGTTTCAGCCTGATAATTGTCTGGATCAGTTCCCGTGCATTATCGGCAATTTTTCCCTCGTCAAAGGAAACCTTTGCGATGGAGGCATGGATGATTCCGGTTTTATCGACTTTGAAGTCGATCTTACCGGCTTTCACATCCTTGACTGCTTTACCGATCTCCATGGTAACCGTGCCGCTCTTGGGATTTGGCATCAGCCCCCTCGGGCCCAGTATCTTTCCGAGCTGTCCGACTTTGGGCATGACACTGGGCATGGTGATCACCACATCGATGTCAGTCCAGCCGCCCTTGATCTTGTCGACATATTCATCCAGCCCTACATAATCCGCTCCGGCTGCTTTGGCTTCTTCCTCCCTGTCAGGGGTACACAAAACCAACACCCTGATGGTTTTGCCGGTGCCGTGGGGCAGGGTGACAGTACCCCTGACCATCTGGTTGGCCTTCCGGGGATCCACACCCAGCCGTACATCGAGATCGACAGAAGCATCAAATTGAGTATAGGTAATGCTCTTGACGATCTTCACGGCTTCCGACAGCGGGTACACCGTGTTTCTGTCAAACCTTGTTAAAGCTTCCTTCCGCTTTCTGGTAAGTTTCGCCATCTGTTACAAATTTTCTCCTTACTTTTAATTAACTTGGAAGGGGGGGTCACCCTTCACACGGATTCCCATGCTTCTGGCAGTCCCTGCGACCATCCTCATGGCCGATTCGACGGTAAAGGCATTGAGATCGATCATTTTGCTCTCTGCAATGTTCCTCACCTGGTCCCAGGTAACGGTGGCCACCTTGTTCCGGTTGGGTTCCGGGGAACCTTTCTGGATCTTGACGGCTTCCATCAGCTGGACTGCCACCGGCGGAGTTTTGATGATGAAATCAAAGGATTTGTCCCTGTAGACCGTAATGATCACAGGCAGAATCTGTCCGGCCTTATCCTGTGTACGGGCATTGAACTGCTTGCAAAACTCCATGATGTTCACCCCTTTGGAGCCCAGTGCAGGCCCTACAGGTGGAGACGGATTTGCAGCTCCTCCCTTGATCTGCAGCTTGATCAGTCCACTAACTTCTTTTGCCATATTCTACTCAAGCTTAGTAATAATAATGTTGCGTAACAGCATTTATACTGAGGTAACAGCTCACTCTCATTCCTTCTCAACCTGTAAAAAGCTGAGTTCCAGAGGCGTTTTCCGCCCGAAAATCTTCACCATCACCTTCAGCTTCTTCTTTTCCTCATTGATCTCCTCGATCACTCCGCTGAAGCTGTTGAAAGGTCCGTCAATCACCGTAACGGTCTCGCCCACTATGAAGGGTATGTTCATACCTTCACCCTGTTCGGCCAGTTCATCGACCTTGCCGAGAATGCGTTTCACTTCTGAGGGGCGCAGGGGATTGGGTTCACCCTTTGAACCCAGGAAGCCGAGCACTCCCGGAACATTCTTGATGATGTGGGGTATTTCTCCAACCAGATTGGCTTCAATCAGCACGTACCCCGGGAAGTAATTCCGCTCCTTGCTAACCTTCTTGCCGCTCCTGACCTGGTATATCTTCTCAGTCGGTATAAGCACCTGGGTCACATAGTCCTGCAGATTGAGCCTGGCGATCTCGCTTTCAATATATTGCTTGATCTTTTTCTCATTTCCGCTGATGGCCCGGATGACATACCATTTTTTTTCTTGATCGCTCATCCCTTGTCAAAGTATAGGATAATCGGAGGAATTCAGGAGAAACAGGCTTGAAACTCAGAAATTCTTGTAAAACTGCTGAAGGATGGTCTGAAATGACACATCCATCAGGTAAACTATCAGAGCAATGATCAGGGATGCCACGGATACCACGATGGCACTGCTTTGAAGCTCACTCCAGGTTGGCCAGGAGACTTTGTTCTTCAGCTCCTCGTAGCTTTCCCTCACATAGGCCTGTACTTTCAATTTTGCCATATCCGGTAAGTTTGCACGGGTGGTAGGATTTGAACCCACGACACCTGGTTTTGGAGACCAGTGCTCTACCAGCTGAGCTACACCCGTTTAAAGGGATGAGCACACGGCTCCTTTCCCTGTCAAGATATCAATCCAAAATCTCAGTGACCTGTCCGGCGCCCACTGTTCTGCCCCCTTCACGGATGGCGAAGCGCAGGTTCTTGGCCATGGCGATCTCGGAGATCAGTTTCACCTCAATGGTGAGGTTGTCACCCGGCATCACCATTTCGACGCCTTCCGGGAGCATGATCTCGCCGGTAACGTCGGTAGTCCTGAAATAGAACTGTGGTCTGTATTTGTTATGGAACGGGGTATGCCTTCCACCTTCTTCCTTTTTGAGGATATAGACTTCCGCTTTGAAGTGGGTATGGGGAGTGATGGATCCGGGGGCGGCGATGACCATACCCCTGAAGATATCCTTCTTGTCGACGCCACGGAGCAGGAGGCCAGCGTTATCACCAGCTTCACCCCTGTCGAGTATCTTACGGAACATCTCCACGCCGGTCACCACGGATTTCATCTTGTGTGCGCCCAGGCCGATGATCTCAACGGGGTCATTGATCTTGATGACACCCAGTTCGATCCTTCCGGTGGCCACGGTTCCCCTGCCGGTAATGGAAAAGACGTCTTCCACCGGCATCAGGAATGGTTTATCAATTTCGCGCTGTGGCAGGGGCACCCAGGAGTCGCAGGCTTCCATCAGTTCCCAGATTTTTTCGACCCACTTGGGCTCCTTGTTGAGGGCACCCAGTGCAGAACCACGGATAATGGGTGTATTGTCGCCGTCGAACTCATAGAATGAAAGCAGTTCACGCACTTCCATTTCGACCAGGTCGAGCAGTTCGGGGTCATCCACCATGTCCACCTTGCTCATGAAAACCACGATCCGCGGCACACCTACCTGACGTGCCAGGAGGATATGCTCCCGGGTCTGGGGCATGGGGCCGTCGGTAGCGGCTACCACCAGGATGGCACCGTCCATCTGTGCGGCACCGGTAACCATGTTCTTGACGTAGTCGGCGTGTCCCGGACAGTCGACATGGGCATAATGCCTGTTTTCGGTCTGGTACTCGACATGCGCCGTGTTGATGGTAATACCTCTTTCCTTCTCTTCCGGTGCATTGTCGATCTCATCGAACGACTTGAAGGTGGCCAGTCCCTTATCCTGAAGGTTCAGGGTGATGGCAGCGGTGAGGGTCGTCTTACCGTGGTCAACATGACCAATGGTACCGATATTCACATGCGGTTTGGTTCTTGCAAATACTTCTTTTGCCATGTTGCAGTTGTTTAATGTCGGTTATTTGTTCCGGTTTCTAATTTATTCGAGCCATTGACGAGAATTGAACTCGTGACCCCTTCCTTACCAAGGAAGTGCTCTACCCCTGAGCTACAATGGCTTGCTCTCAGAGCGGGAGACCGGGCTCGAACCGGCCACCTACAGCTTGGAAGGCTGTCGCTCTACCAAATGAGCTACTCCCGCATGCCACTGTGTGGGGAGAGGAGGATTCGAACCTCCGAAGGCGAAAGCCAACAGATTTACAGTCTGCCCCATTTGGCCACTCTGGAATCTCCCCGTCGCGTGAATCGAGCCAATGGAGGGATTCGAACCCCCGACCGGCTGATTACAAATCAGCTGCTCTGGCCAGCTGAGCTACATTGGCGACACCCCATAAAACAAAAAACAGTCCTTTTCTCAAAAAAGGACTGCAAAAGTATTAAACATTATAATACAAACAAAGTTTTTTCAAAAAATTTAACGGCTCCGGATCTTCTCCTTTCTTCTGGTCAGCTGGCGCTTCAATGCGTCCACCGCACTATCAGCAGCCTCTTCAAATGACTTGCTCTGCTTCTTTGCATACAGGTCATTGCCCCGGATCATCAACCGTATCTCCGCGATCTTATTATCAGGTGTCTCAGTGTTCTCCAGTTTGAGTGTCACATCACTTCCTATCACCCCGTCGTACAACTGGGAGAGTTTTTCAATTTTCTCGTTGATAAAGGCCACAAGCTTGCGGTCGGCCTTGAAATGCACAGAATTGATGTTCACTTTCATATTGCTTCTGGTTTTTAAAATAAATTATGCCCTTGGATGGGCCTGCCTGTAAACAGACCTCAGTTTCTCAATGTCCGTATGTGTATAGATTTGTGTTGCCGATAAGTTGGCATGCCCCAGCAGTTCCTTCACAGCATTCAGATCAGCTCCGTTATTCAGCATATGCGTCGCAAAGGTGTGCCTCAATACATGAGGGCTTTTCTTCTTCAACGTTGAGACCCTACTAAGATAAGAATTAACTACACGATAAACAAGTTTTTGATAAACTTTTTTTCCCTTGTCGGTCAACAGGAGATAGTCTCCCGGTCCTCTGAAAAAACCTGCCTTCTCCTTCATCCTTGTATAGTCCGCCAAAGAAGCCCTCAACTCTTTTCCAAACGGAATGATCCGCTCTTTATTACGTTTGCCGAGCACTTTGAGATGATCCCGGTACAGGTCGATATCGCTGTGTTTCAGGTTCACCAGTTCCGACAGGCGGATGCCGGTGAAATAGAGTATTTCGATGATCAGCCGGTCACGCTGCCCGGTGAGTCCCTGACCGAAGTCCACCTCATCCAGCAGCAGGTCCATCTGCTCCTGCTCCACGTATTCCGGCAGCCTTTTCCGGGTGCGGGGGGCTGTGACCCGCGTCAGCGGGCTTTCGGTTGAATGACCCTGTTTCCTGAGGTATCTGAAAAATGACTTGAGCGAAGAGAGCTTCCGGTTCACCGAACGGGCATCCAGCGAAGCTTCCATCAGAGAAACCACCCATGACCTGACCATCACCGGATCGGCTTCGCAAGGTTGTTCAAGTCCATAAATGGCGGAAAGAAACTCGCGAAACTGCTCCAGGTCCGTACGGTATGCCCTGACCGTGTGAACGGAATACCTTTTCTCGTATTCCAGGTAGCGGATGAACTCCCCGATCCGGTCCATTACAACTTAAAAACCCCTGTCCCAAATATACAGAAAAGCAGGAACAGGGGTTTCTCCCCAGGTAGTTTATACTTTCAATCCTTTCAGAACTCGCTGGACTGTTTGATCCTTTGAATATAAATGGCCTTCAGCCTTTCCTCACGCCGTTTTACAGAGGGTTTGGTGAATTTCTGCCTTTCGCGCAATTCTTTTACAACGCCTGTTTTTTCATACTTCCGCTTGTACTTCTTGAGGGCCCTGTCGATGTTCTCCCCCTCTTTCACCGGAATAATGATCATAAAATGCTCCTTTTGTTTTTTTTGAGGGCGCAAAAATAATACTTTTCTCCAAAATTCCAAATTATTTATTCACCAGATGCTCCATGATAAAACCGGTCATCAGGGTGTAATGATGCAGGGATGTATTTCTTCCCGTGTGGATGCCGTGATTGCTGTTGGGATAGAGCTGCAGGTCGAACTGCTTTCCGGCATCCACCAGGGCTGTCACCAGATCCATGGCGTTCTGGACATGCACATTATCGTCCGCAGTGCCGTGGATCAGCAGGAACTGTCCTTTCAGCATGTCCACGTGGTTGATCGGGGAGTTGTCGTCATAACCCGATGGGTTTTCCTGTGGTGTGCGCATGAATCGCTCGGTATAGATGTTGTCATAGTACCGCCAGTTGGTCACGGGTGCCACGGCAATGGCCGTGCTGAACACGTCGGCGCCTTTTGTGATGCAGAGCGAGGACATATAGCCGCCGTAGCTCCATCCCCAGATGCCGATCCGGGCACTGTCCACATAGGGCAGTCTGCGCATGTATTTGCCGGCTTCGACCAGGTCGGTGGTCTCATACCTGCCCAGCTGCATGTAGGTCATCTTCTTGAACTCCTCGCCCCGGGCTCCGGTGCCCCGGTTATCCACCGAGACGATGATCACGCCCTGGTAGGAGAGGTACTGATTCCACAGACCGGTGCGCCAGCTGTTCAGTACGGTCTGCGATCCCGGCCCCCCGTAAATGTCGAACAGCACGGCATACTTCCTTTCCGGGTCGAAATCACGGGGCCTGATCATCCACCCGTTCAGTTCCACTCCTTCAGAGGTGGTGAACGTGAAGAACTCCCTGAAGGTGTACCCATACAGGGCCAGGGTATCCAGCAGGCTGCCGTTCTCCGCAAGTGTCCGCAGCTTTTCCCCGCCGTACCGGTGAACCGTCACTACCGGAGGGGTAAGGGCGTCCGAAAAGGTGTTGAC
>JAFGHD010000131.1 GCA_016939365.1 Bacteroidales bacterium
GGAGGACAGTATGAGCTGAACCGGGTCGGGCGCCCCATCCTTCAGAAAAGAGTCGACCTTGTGTCCAACCACTTCATCGATTACGGGGAATGGAACACCTTTTTCCTGAGCCTGGACGAGATGATAAGGGTCGAGCCCGAAGCGATATACAATATCAAGATCAGCTTCAGCAGGGAATACTCGCTGTATCCGTGTTCTGACATGCCGGAAAGCCCGGAGGAAGAGGAAGAGGAGGATTACTGGTATTATGATGAAGACAACTCCGGTTTGGATTGGGATTCCCCCGGTTATTTCTATGAGAGCTATTATCCCAGGGGGTTCCGGTGGAATGAACGGGACAATCCATGCCATATCTCATATTATTATCAGGAGCGGTTCATCAGCCGGAATATCCTGGCCTCCAACCTGGGTCTGATCGCCAAAGCGGGCAGTGACGGTGCTTATACCGTGGCGGTGACGAACCTGCTCAATGCTGAACCTTTAAGGGGAGCGCGGGTTGAGTTCTACAGCTTCCAGCATCAGTTGCTCACATCGGGCACCACCGGCAATCTGGGGACAGTCGTCCTGGAGCCGGAGGGAAAGCCTTTCCTGTTGATTGCATCTTCCGGTGAACAGAAAGGGTATCTGCGCCTTGATGACGGCTCCTCTTTGTCTCTGAGCAAGTTCCCGGTCGAGGGCGAGGCCATTCAGGAGGGTCTCAAAGGATTCATCTACGGTGACCGCGGGGTGTGGAGGCCGGGAGACACCCTGTTTATTACCTTCATCCTGGAAGATGGCACCAGATCACTGCCTCCGGACCATCCTGTCATCTTCGAGCTCCTGGATCCTGCCGCCAGGGTGATACAAAAAACCGTCAGAACCGGGGGTAGCGACGGTTTCTATAGTATTATCACCCCCACCGCTGAGGATGCCCCGACCGGGAATTATATCGCACGGATCTCGGTGGGAAACAGCGTGTTCAGGAAGAATCTCCGGGTTGAAACCATCAAGCCCAACAGGCTGAAGATCGGACTCGATTTCGGAACGGATATCCTGGTCAGCTCCCGTGAAAGCATCTGGGGCACTTTGCAGACACGCTGGCTTCACGGAGGCCGGGCCGGTAATCTGAAAGCCAACGTGAGCCTCATTTTCCGGCAGAAAACAGCCGCTTTCCCGGATTACAAGGGATTTCTTTTTGAAGACAACTCAAAACGGCATTTTCCCGAGGAGGAGGTTATTTTTGATGGCAGGCTGGACAATGAAGGCAAGGCTTCTGTCGAGATCAAACCCGGAACCCACCGGGAAGTGCCCGGCATGCTCTCCGCCGCTCTCATGGTCAAGGTATTCGAGCCTTCAGGGGAATTCAGCACCGACCTGGTGACCCTGCCCTTTGCACCCTATCCCAGGTTTGTGGGTCTGTCACTGGAAGGAACCGACCGATGGGGATTCCTGAGATCGGACAGCTCATACACATGCCGCCTGGCCCTGGTCGATCCCCGCGGTAAACCGGCCGGATCAGGCCCCGTGGAGATTACAGTTTACAGAATGGAGTGGCGGTGGTGGTGGAACTCACAGGACAATGACCTGGCAGGCTATTTCTCGGGTTCCTACCAGAAACCGGTGATCACACAAATGGTGAATATCAGTAACGGAAAGGGCCAGTTTAACCTGAATACGGAAGCCATGGACTGGGGAAGGTATTTTATCCGGGTTACCGACCCGGCTGGCGGTCATTCAGCCGGAACGGTATTTTATGTCAGAAGAAGATGGTGGTGGGATGAAGACGCACAGGATCAGGGAAGGGAGTTCGCCACCATGCTCGAGCTGAAAACTGACAAGGAGAAGTACCGCACCGGTGAAAATGCCACTGTCACATTCCCGGCAGGTAGCACCGGCCAGGCATGGGTGACCCTTGAAAACGGCAGCAGGGTTCTTGCGGCCGAATGGGTGAATATTCATGACAGCCGGATGGAATATTCCTTTGAGGTCACCCCGGAGATGACCCCGAATGTCTATGTCTACGTGACCCTCCTGCAGCCCCATGCTCAAACGCAGAACGATGCACCTGTCAGGCTGTACGGGGTCATCCCGGTCATGGCTGAGGATCCGGCGAGCATCCTGGTGCCCGTAATCAAGGCGCCGGCAGAGATCAGGCCGGAGGAAACCTATACCCTCAGGATCCGGGAAGATCAGGGCAGGGCCATGACCTACACCCTGGCTGTGGTCGATGAAGGTCTCCTCGACCTGACACACTTCAGGACCCCGGATCCCTGGGATTACTTTTATACCAAGGAAGCCCTGGGGGTCAAAACGTGGGATATGTTCGACCAGGTGATCGGGGCTTATGGCGGCAAGCTGGAACGGGTACTGGCGGTGGGCGGCGACGGATCGGAAAGCCCTCCCGACAAGACAAAGATCAGCCGTTTCAAACCGGTGATACGTTTCATGGGACCCTTCCGGCTGAGACCGGGCGAAGAAAAGAAGCACGAGCTCAGAATGCCGAATTATGTCGGATCGATCCGTGTGATGGTCATCGCGGGAAACGGTGACCAGGCCTATGGTCATGCCGAAAAAACAATACCCGTGAAAAAGCCGTTGATGGTGCTTGCCACACTGCCACGGGTGCTGGGGCCCGGAGAAACGGTTACGCTCCCCGTGAGCGTATTCATGATGGAGGATCGCCAAACGGATGTCATTGTGAAGGTGGAGACAAATGAACGCTTCGTCATTTCCGGCGATCCGGAAAAGAAGGTGCGTTTCGACCGCCCCGGCGAACAGCTTCTGGAATTCGATCTGCAGGTGAAACCGGTCACAGGAGCCGGATTTGTCACTGTCACGGCGGCCATGGGAAAGGAAAAGGCATCCTACCGGTTCGACATCAGCATCCGCAATCCCAATCCGCCGGTCAAGACCGGCTATTTCACCCGTATCAGTGCCGGAGAAACATGGGATCAGCCGTTTGCCCTGCCCGGTATCAAGGGTACCAACAGCCTACAGCTTGAAACGACAGGCGGTCTGCCGCTCAATATTTCCCGCCATCTGGCATACCTGCTGGACTATCCATACGGATGCGCAGAACAGATTACGTCAACCGCATTTGCACAACTCTACCTCCCCGATCTTTGTGACCTGAACCAGGAACAGCAGGAGCGGGTTCGGACCAACATCAACCTTACCACTCAAAAACTGATCGGCCTTCAGAATGTGGACGGAGGATTTGTTTTCTGGCCCGGTAACAGAACATCCGGCGATTTCCTCTCCAGTTATATCGGTCATTTCATGCTGGAGGCTGAAAGCCGCGGATACCCGGTCAGCAGAGGGATGAAGAGGTCCTGGATCAGCTACCAGAAATCTGTTTCAAGCCGGTGGAACCCGGATAAGGACCCTGATATGCCCCAGGCATACCGGCTCTTCACCCTTGCCCTGGCCGGAGAATCCCAGATGGCCGCCATGAACCGGATGCGCGAGATGAGCCGTCTCACCCGGGATGCACTGTCATGCCTGGCCTCTGCATATGCCGTCAGCGGTCAGAAAGAAGCGGCAAGGGAGCTGCTGGGATTGACCGGTTCCGCTGCAGAAGATGATCAGTTGTACCGGTATACCTATGGATCCATGCTCAGGAATGATGCCATGGTGTTGCTGGCGCTCATCCTGGCAGATGAAGAGGAAGGTGCCGAAAGACTGGCCTTCAGGATCGCCGAGGAGTTTGGCAAGGAATACTATTATTCAACCCAGACCACAGCATTTACATTATTTGCCCTGTCACGGTTCACCCAGGGGAAGAGGACGGACCAGCCGCTTCGTTTCACTTGTCAGCTGGGCAAACAGCCGAAGCAGTCCATTACGACCCAATATCACATTCACTGGCTGAAATGGGATCAGCTGGACGAGCGGGACGACAGGATACAGGTACGCAACGAGGGGCAGGAGGAGTTGTATGTGCGTTTGACGGTCAGCGGCACTCCGGCCAGGGATACGCTACCTCCTGCCGGAAAGAACCTCAGGATCACCACACAATACACCGACCTCGAAGGAAACATGATCGATCCCGGCCTGTTGCCCCAGGGGATGGATTTCAAGGCACAGATCACCGTTTCCCTGCCGGCTGAAACCCAAAGACAGGATCACCTGGCCCTCTCCTCCGTGTTCCCATCGGGGTGGGAGATCATCCGCCGCAGCCGGTCGGGATTTGAAGCGGAATATACCGGCGGCGACTTCGACTACCAGGACATCCGCGATGACCGGGTGAACACCTTCTTTTCCCTGAACCCGGGAGACATCAAAACCTTTGTCGTATACCTCAATGCCACTTACCGTGGCAGATACTGGTTGCCGGCGGTTTCCTGTGAAGCGATGTACAACCATGATGTTTATGCCCGGACTTCAGGGCAATGGGTGGAGGTGGCAGGTTCCGAATGATCCGGATTTTGAGAGTTTTACGCAAGCGATGGCGTATTGCAGTGGCCATTTTCATGGTCGCTCTGATGGCTTATGCCATATTGCTTCCCCGGGAGTTGTTTCATGACCCGGCATCCACGGTGGTTTATGACCGTGATCACCGGCTGCTGGGAGCCCGCATTGCCGCTGATGACCAGTGGAGGTTCCCGCCCTGTAGAACGGTCCCTGAAAAATTCACCCGTGCCCTGATCGCTTTTGAAGACCGGTATTTTTTTCTGCATCCTGGTGTCAATCCAGGCTCCCTGTTGCGTGCTGCATGGCAGAACATACAGGAGGGCAGGATCGTCAGCGGCGGCAGTACGATCACCATGCAGGTGATCCGGCTTTCGAGAAAAGGAAAACCCCGGACGGTGGGAGAGAAGCTCCTGGAGGTCATCCTGGCTACGCGTCTGGAGTTGAAATACTCCAAGAGCAGCATCCTGGCCATGTATGCCTCATATGCCCCTTTCGGCGGCAATGTGGTAGGGCTGGATGCCGCATCATGGAGGTATTACGGTATCCCTGCCGAGGCATTGTCGTGGGCAGGTGCCGCCACACTGGCCGTGTTGCCCAATAATCCGGCCCTGATCCACCCCGGCAGGAACCGAGAGTTGCTCAGGCAGAAACGCGACAGGTTGCTGGATCTCCTGCTTGACCGGGGCGAACTGGATACCCTCACCTGGCGGCTGGCCCTGGCTGAGGAACTTCCCGGGCCGCCGTTGCCGCTTCCGTCCAAGGCCCCACATGTGGTGGACCGGATGACAGCAACGCAACCGGGGACAACGGCGATCATTACCATCGACGGATACCTGCAGGAGCATGTGAACGCCATCATCGCACGCCACTCCGGCCGGCACGGGCTCAACGGGATACACAATGCGGCAGCACTGGTGCTGTCCGTCCCCTCCGGAGAGGTGCTGGCCTATACCGGCAATGTGCCGGGCAAAGCGCATGGCAACGATGTGGATGTGATCCGCTCCATCCGTAGCCCCGGTAGCCTCCTGAAACCCGTTCTCTTTGCCGCCATGCTCGACGACGGGGCCATGCTGCCCGGCACCCTCCTGCCGGATATTCCCACCATCATTTCCGGCTATTCGCCCCAGAACTTCAGCATGACCTACGAAGGGGCGGTGCCGGCGTTCCGTGCCCTGGAGAGATCACTCAACATACCGGCGGTGAGGATGCTCCGTGAATACCAGTATGACCGGTTCCATGCCCTGTTGACCCGGATGGGGATCACCACCCTCAACCGGCCGCCGGGCCATTACGGTCTGTCTCTCATACTGGGCGGCGCTGGAATGACACTCTGGGACATCTGCGGGCTTTATGCAGGAATGTCGCGCACATTGTTGTATTACCTGGAATATGCCGGGTATGCCCCTCGCAGGAACATCCATCCACCGGCACTCCTGACGGATTCTGCAGAAATTGTCTCCGGACCAACGGGTGACCCGTCCCTTTCCGCAGGAGCCATATACCTGACCTTTGAGGCACTGCTCGACGTGAACCGGCCGGAGGAAGAATCAGGGTGGGAGTACTTCACCTCTGCCAGACGTATTGCCTGGAAAACGGGGACCTCCTTCGGGTTCAGGGACGGATGGGCTGTGGGCACTACCCCTGAATATGTGGTCGGGGTGTGGGTGGGTAATGCCGATGGCGAGGGGCGGACCGGACTCACCGGCATCGAAACGGCTGCTCCCATCATGTTTGAGATTTTCGGGATAATGCCGCCCACCGGGTGGTTCACCCCTCCATATGATGAACTGGAAAAGGCAGCCGTCTGCCGTAACAGCGGCCACATCGCATCACCGCTTTGCCCCGAAAAGGACAGCATCCTGATCCTTCGCCGTGGCCTGAACACCGCCCCCTGTCCCTACCATAAAACGGTTCACCTCGATAAGGAAGCCAGATACCGCGTTTCGGCAGGCTGTGAATCCCTGGCGGATATCCATACGGAGGTCTGGTTCATCCTGCCGCCGGCCCTGGAATGGTACTATAAAGCCAAAAATCCGCTTTACCGTGAGCTGCCCCCCATCCGCCGCGACTGTCAGGGATCAACTGAGATCAGCATGCTCGGTTTTATCTATCCGGAGCCCGATTCCCGCATTTATATCCCTGTCGGGATCGACGGCACCCCGGGTGAGGCAGTGTTCGAAGTGGCCCACCGGGAACCCGGCACCCGCCTATACTGGCATATTGACAAGGAATTCACCGGCACCACACGCTATTATCACCGGATGGCCGCCAGACCCGGCAAAGGTGACCATACCCTCCGCGTGGTGGATGAATACGGGAACCAGGCCGCCATACGGTTCAGGGTGGAGAGCGAAAAGTAATTTAGTTTCATTCTAAACCGTCACCTGCCTAACATTGTAGTGGAAATCATTATCCTTGATTACATGTTGAAACAGTTGCTTTTCATTGCTTCGCTGGTCGTTACAGCCGGAGTCTTTGCCTGGACTATGCGACGGATATTTTTGTTTTTCCGGCTGACCAAACCTTACCCCATCGGGAAATGGGGGAAAAGGATTTGGCTGATGCTGAAGGTGGCCTTCGGCCAGACGAAGATCTTCCGGTTTCCTTTCACCGGCCTGATGCATGCTGTGGTCTTCTGGGGATTCTGCGTGATCCTGATCGGATCCATAGAGATGATCATCGACGGTATTACCGGTACGGAACGGGTACTCAGCTTCATGGGGCCGGTGTACGATGTGATCATCGCCTCAGGCGACGTCTTTGCCCTGCTGGTGCTGCTGGCCATCCTGTTCTTCATGGCGCGACGGTTGTTTTCAGGCGTGAAAAGGTTTGAAGGGATCGAGATGAAGCACAAGTCCCATATGGATGCCACCATCGCCCTCTCCCTGATCTTCCTGCTGATGGTCTCCCTTCTGGGGATGAATATCTACTATTGCATCCTCCATCCCAACAGTCCGGAAGGGGTCTTTCCGGTGAGCCGTTATGTCATGCGGTATTTCATCCCGAGGCATTCCGTCAGTTTCAATACGGCCCATGCCTGGCATGAAGTATACTGGTGGTCGCACATCCTGCTCATCTTCGTATTTGCCAACGTGCTGCCCTATTCCAAGCACTTCCACGTCTTCATGTCGGTGCCCAATGTGTTGTTATCGCGGCTGGAGCCGTTGGGATACCTGCCCAACATGCCGGAGATCACCAGGGAGGTGAAGCTGATGATGAATCCTGACACTGCCTTTGCGGTTCAGCCGGAAGGGGAGCAGGCACCGTCCCGTTTCGGGGTGAAGGATGTGGAGGATCTCACCTGGAAGAACTACCTTGATGCTTTGACCTGTACCGAGTGCGGCCGCTGCACTTCCGTCTGCCCGGCCAACCTCACCGGGAAGAAGCTCAGCCCAAGGAAGATTATCATGGATGTGCGGGCACGCATGAAGGAGAAAGGGCCCGGGATGGTAAAGAACGGAAAGGAAAACACCGATGGCAAATCGTTGGTGCGCGACTACATCACCCCCGAGGAACTCTGGGCCTGTACCACTTGCAACGCCTGTGCGCAGGAGTGCCCGGTCAACATCAACCACCCGTCCCTGATCGTCGATATGCGGCGCTACCTGGTAATGGAGGAGTCGGCCGGACCGGGCGAGCTCAACGCCACCTTCACCAACATCGAGAATAACGGCGCACCCTGGCAGTTCTCGCCCGAGGACCGCCTCAAATGGGCGGATGGACTGGATGTACGGGTCATGTCATCGCTGCCCGCCGGCACACCACCCGAATACCTGTTCTGGGTGGGATCGGCCGGGGCTTTCGACGACCGCTATAAGAAAGTGAGCCGCGCTTTCGTGAAGATATTGAACCACCTGAAAGCCGACTGGGCCCTGCTCGGCACCGAGGAAACCGACAGCGGTGATGTGGCCCGCCGCTCTGGAAACGAGATGCTCTTCCAGATGCAGGCTCTCATGAACATAGAGTTGCTCAACGGCTATGGGGTGAAGAAGATCGTCACCTGCTGCCCCCACGACTTCAACACATTAAAGAACGAGTATCCCGAATTCGGCGGCCATTACGAGATGATCCATCATTCCCAGTTTCTGCAGCAGATGATCCGGGAGGGACGACTGAGCATGGACAGTGATGTTTTCAGTGGCAAGAGGATCACCTACCACGATCCTTGCTACCTGGGCCGGGCCAACGGAGAGTACAAGGCACCCCGTGAGGTGCTGCGTTCCATGGGCATATCACTGACCGAGATGAATCGTTCCCACAGCTTTGCTTTGTGCTGCGGCGCCGGCGGCGGACAGATGTTCAAGGAGGCCGAGAAAGGCAATAAGGAGGTCTTCATCGAACGGATCGAGGACGCCATCGCAACAGGTTCGGAAATCGTCTGTACCGCCTGCCCCTTCTGCATGGTGATGATCACCGACGGCATCAAATACAAGAACCGTGAAGAGGAGATGAAGAACTACGACCTGGCCGAGATGGTCGTTATGGCAATGGGATTATAGCAGCGCAACAAAACGTTTTCAGATCGGGATCAGTTTTGGGCGAAACCTGTAAAATCCCGACCATCTTTCTCACTTTCAAACATGTATAAATAATACCGCATTTTCTATGCTGTAACAGGGTCAATAATCCCTAAGGCACCGGACATAAAATGCGTAGTACATGCTGTAGTAGTACCGGTTCGCTTCTTCACTATAGTAGCTCAGGTACCTTCGCCATGCGGTTGACCAGACATTCTCCGTAGATGTCCACCAGGCGCTGTCGTGGCCAAGGCCGTAGAACAAACCAAGTCCAGCGCGGGTGCCTCCCGGGAGCGCGGAAAAGCCGTACGGATCCGGGCCGTTCCCTCCGGTATTCCAGCCCGTTGTGGATTTCAGGTTCAGGCCAGCATCATAACCCCGCCATCCTGTCTGATCCCATTCCGGGTCGGGATAGCCGTACTGGTTATCCACCACGCCTTCAATCTCTTTCCATTCCTCATCGGAGGGAAGGTGCCATCCGGTGGGGCATACGCCAAGGGCTGTCGGCCAGTTATACAATCTGCCATATATTTCGCAATTCGATGGATCATAGTCATAACACCAGCTGATGCCTGTTTCCCAGTTCATGTTTTCCTTTAACCAGCACTGATCTCCGATCAATACCGTGTGGTAGGTCACCCCCTGCCAGGTAACGGTGGGCATACCCGGGCAGGGAATGCCTCCGCTGCCGTATTGAAATGTGTAGGTCATGTTACCGGCAGGGGTGTCAATTATTGTTCGCTCACCCAATGCTGTATATGCCGTGAATTTCAGCTGGTTCCCCAGGCTGAAAACAAATCCATTCAGTGCGATTGAGGCTTTATACCCTTCCGGAGTTATTGGATTGCCTCCATATTCCAGTTTGCAATTTCCTGAAAGGTCAGAAAGAGAAGGTGTGTTAAACATTTTTATTGTACAGCTTTGTTGATCCATCCGGGCGGTCAGAAAATATATGCTTTCCCTGCCCGGGAAAAAGGTGAAGGAATGGTGACCACATTTCAACCGGTATTCCTTGTGTATCAGCTGCCTTCCCATGATGTCACTCACGTTAATCAGGACA
>JAFGHD010000132.1 GCA_016939365.1 Bacteroidales bacterium
AGATCAGCATATTTCAGACGATAAATGTCTGAATTTTAAAACTGACGAAATCAGGCAGTTTAAATTTGCAAACCTGATTTCCGTCAGCATATTTGCCGGGCCATAGCTTGCTATCTTATTGCCCCGAAGCATTGCTTTTTCATTTTCATTCTTTGTTTCCGGGAATCCCGGATATCATTGAACAGAATTGTGTGGAAAAAAACGCCCCCTCTTCTCCTGTGAGTGATGAGAATTCAATTATTATTACGCACCGTTTTTTACCCATTGAACTTACGGCGAGTGGGGGCGGCAAGAGCCTGTGTAAAACACATAATCAATACCTATGGAAAGAATCAGAGAGGGAATGGTTTTAATGCCGGTAATTTTATTGTTTTTTGGGGGGGTCCGTACGAGTGCAACTGCGATCAGTCTGACAGACACGTTGCAGATGAATGATTCTGCCAGCTACACCAGGATCAATGCATTGGCCAGCCTCCAGATCAATCAGATAAGCCTTTCCAACTGGGCAGAGGGAGGGGAAAGTAACTGGTCAGGGATCACTTTTGGGAAATTCAATCTGCTGTACCGCAAGGACAAAATGAAAGTGGAATTCACTACACACCTGGGATACGGTCTTTCCTGGAGCAAGGAGCATGGCCGGAGGAAGTCGGATGACCGGGTTGATCTTAGCGTGGGATTTGGCTACAGTGCATTTAAAAAGTGGTATTACAGCAGTGTGGTCAAGTTCAAGAGTCAGTTTTCGAAAGGGTATAAATACCCTGACGATTCGACGGTCGTTTCGGATTTACTGTCGCCGGCCAATGTTTTCGCATCCCTGGGTCTGGAATACAAACCGGCTGACTATGCATCCGTTTTCCTCTCCCCGGCCAGCGGACGGTTCATCCTGGTCATGAACCAGGAATTGGCCGACAAGGGAGCCTACGGCGTTACACAGGCTGTCAGGAACGATTCGGGTTGCGTGATCGTGCCCGGAAGGAACCTCCGCGCCGAGTTCGGGATCAATGTGATCCTTAATTTGCGCAGGGATATCATGAGAAATGTCAATCTTGACTCCAAGCTGAACCTCTTTAACAACTATTTGGATGAAGACACCGGTAACCGCTGGAATATCGATGTCGACTGGGAGACCGCCTTCAATTTCAAAATCAACAGCTACCTTTCCTCCAACCTTTTCCTGCATTTTCTGTACGATCATGAAGTGGCCATTCCCACTGTAGAGATGATGGACGGAAAGAAGGTGGAAGTCGGTGTCGGCCCGAAACTGCAGTTCAGGGAGCATTTCGGAATCGGTTTGTCTGTCAAGGTCTGATGACTGAATTCATATCCAATGCAAATTGATATCTTTGTGGTTAACGGGTACCGTTTATGTTTCTCGAAGTTCAGTTGGCCAAAGCAGCAGAAGCGATCCGCAAGTCATCTTACACCGTGGCATTCACCGGTGCGGGTGTTTCAGTGGAAAGCGGCATCCCGCCGTTCAGAGGGGTTGATGGGATATGGAGCAGGTATGACCCAAGGCTTCTTGAGATCAACCATTTTTATGAGAAACCTGTGGAATCCTGGTCACTAATCAGGGATATCTTTTACAGTTATTTCAAACAAGCCCGGTTCAACCGCGCCCATGAAGTGCTTGCGAGGATGGAAGCTGAAGGCCTGCTGGGATGCGTCATTACACAGAACATTGATAATCTTCACCAGGAGGCAGGCAGTCGCTGTGTGTATGAATTTCACGGAAACTCAAAGCGGCTGATATGCACCCGATGCGGTGAATCAATGGACTCGGCGGATGTGGATTTTGAAAATATCCCCCCATACTGCAGTCACTGTCATGGCCTCCTGAAACCTGACTTTATCTTTTTTGGTGAAGGGATACCTCCGGCCGCCTTCCAGGGATCTGTTGATGCGGCCAACAGAGCCCGTACCCTGATCATCATCGGATCAACCGGTGAAGTGATGCCCGCATCCCAGATGCCTTATATCGCCAAGCAATCGGGTGCCGTTATCATTGAGGTGAACATTGAGCCATCCCGGTTTACATCCGGAATTACAGATATATTCCTGGAAGGAAAGGCCACATATGTGATGGACCTCCTGGCAGGGGAGCTTTTTCCATAGGACTTCTACCGGTGACATCCGGCTTCCGGGGGTGGCTGCGAAAACGCCCGTTAATGAATAAATCAATACATCATATCATGTCAGGAGATGCACAACATATCAGGTCAGCGGCTGTATATGCCCTCATCGTTTCTTTCCTTCTTTGTTCAATGAATTTCAGCCTGCAGGGTCAGGTACGCGTAATGAATGACCACCGGAAGGAATACCGGTTTCCCTGGACGGGAGGTATGAATTCCTGCCAGTTCGGCGAGGTGGACCTGAACCTCGATCAGGTGATGGACCTCATCATTTTTGACAGGAGCGGAAACAGAATCGTTCCTTTGGTCAACAAGGGAACACCCGGACAGACCGATTACGAGTATGCACCCGAATACAGGAGTGCCTTCCCCGGTATCTCCGACTGGATGATCCTGGCCGATTATGACCAGGATGGCAGAAGGGACATTTTTACCTATTCACCCGGATATGCAGGTATCAAGGTCTTCAGGAACACTTCTGCAAAAGCCCTGGAATTCACTCCGGAGGTTTATCCGTACCTGACATCCCATCAGGGGGGCGGGTTTACCAATATATTGGTGACCTATGCGGATTACCCGGCTATTTGTGACCTGGATCAGGACGGGGATCTGGATATTCTCACCTTCTGGGGACTGGGTTCTTTTATCGATATGCACAAAAACCAATCTGTGGAGAAATACGGGGTTCCTGACTCACTGGATTTTTTCAGGGTTACGGGATGCTGGGGCTACCTTGCCGAAAGCGAAGAATCAAATGTCGTTTATCTGGATACCTGTTTCATCATGAGAGAAAGCGGGGGATACCGGCATACGGGCTCCACCTTCTTCGTCAGGGATCTGAACGGAGACCTGCTGCCTGAGTTGGTACTGGGTGATGTGGATTACCCGCAGCTGATGTCAATGACCAATGGAGGAACTATTGAAGATGCCTTTATGATCAGCATCGATAGTCTGTTCCCGGCACCGGATCACCCTGTCAGGCTTTTCTCGATGCCCTCTGCCATTGAAATCGATATCAACAATGATCAGAAGAAAGACCTGCTGGTCGCCCCATTCGATCCGAATCCCATCGTATCAGAAAACTATAGAAGTGTTTGGCTCTACCATAATACAGGTACCAACGACCTTCCGGTTTACCATTTCGAGGAACCGGATTTTCTGCAGTCGGACATGATCGACGTGGGTTCCGGCTCAGCCCCCATTCTTCAGGATGCCGACGGGGACGGCCTTACCGACCTGTTCATCTCAAACTATGGCTATTACCAGTACTCCTGGTACCTTCCGGGCATGCTTCTCAAATCGAAATATACTTCTTCACTGGCACTCTTCCTGAATGCGGGCACGGCCGAACAGCCCGTATTTGAACTGGTGACACGCGACTTCGGCGGGTTGTACAGCCTGGGAAAAGCTGCACTTCATGTTGCTTTTGGCGATATAGACGGGGATTCGGATATTGACCTGATCACCGGCCAGGAGGATGGCCGCCTGATTTTCCTGAAAAATCTTTCAGGTGACCCCGGCCAGTTTGATTTTGCTGCCCCTCAGGATGATTACCAGCAGGTCGATGTCGGTTCTTTCAGTACACCCCAGTTATTTGACCTGGATCAGGACGGACTGTCCGACCTGGTGATCGGTGAGCAGAACGGAAACCTGAATTATTACAAGAACACCGGTTCGTACGCACAGCCCGTATTTGACCTGGAAACCGACAGCCTCGGAAAGGTCAATGTGACCGATTACAATCTTTCTTTTTACGGGTATAGTGTTCCGTTCTTTTTCCGCTGGATGGGACAGACGCAGTTGCTTGTGGGCTCTGAAAAGGGCAAAGTGTTCTATTTTAAAGATATTGATGGCAACCTGACGGGCAAGTTCAGTGAGTCGGACTCGCTTTTTTCCCTGATCGGCACCCCCCCGGGTCCTGTGATCACCGGAATCCGTTCCTCCGCCGATATCTGCGACCTGGACAGCGACGGGTGGCCAGAGCTGGTGGCAGGAAATTTCTCCGGCGGCCTGGTTTACCTGCCGGAGATATCGTTACCTCCTGTCGCTGAAGTATCCGAACCGGAACCCAATGAAACACGGATTGCAGTATTCCCCAACCCGGTAAAAAACACATTGAATGTGATCATCCCACCTGCTTCATCCGGCAGCCGGGCTGTGATCCATTGCTTCACACCTTCCGGCAGGCTGATCTTCAGCCGAAGTGTCAGCATTTCATACAAATTCCAGATGGATGTTTCAGGCCTTTCATCAGGTGTCTATTTTCTTTCCGTTTTTCTGACACAACGGAACGGAAATTTCAGCCGGTTCCATGGGAGGTTTGTGAAGTCGGAGTAAATATCTTTGCCGTTAAGTTTTTGTTAAACAGACAAGTGTGCCGTTATATTTTCCCCGGATTGTGTTAACTTCGTATCAAAATGCCTGTATGAAACCAGGATTGTTACTGGTTGTGTCGGTTTGCCTGTCATCCGGGATTTTAGGCCAGGGAAGACTCAGGGAATACCGGCCCGGAGAAGAGACTGATGTTTCCGAAATGCCGGAATGCCTTGCCGAAAACATCGGGAATGGCCACCCCGGGATATATCCACTGCGGGCCCGGATGGGTTACGAAGCGTATTATGCAGGAAAGCCAACCCAAGCCTTTGCGGAGTTTCCGGTGCTTTACGACCTGCGGACGGCAGGACCGGGAGGAACACCGTTGGTGACGCCTGTGAAATCGCAGATGGGTTGCGGTGCCTGTTGGGCTTTCGCAACATACGGTTCCATGGAGTCCGGTCTGTTGGCGGCCGGAATGGGTGAATATGACTTCTCGGAAAACAACCTTAAGAATTGTCATGGTTTTGAGCCTTTACCGTGCCAGTGGGGGCATCATTTCATGTCGACCGCATATCTGACAAGGAGAAGTGGCCCCATTGCCGAATCAGATGATCCATATGTACCTGTCAATGGAGCCTGTACCCCCGGATTCGTCCCGGTTTTTTACATCACCGATGCCCGGTACCCTCCCGATGACCTGATGGCCCTGAAACAGGCTATTTACAGTTACGGAGGTTTATATACCACGATGGCATTCAGGCTGGAATGCTATAATCCGCTGGATTACACATATTGCGACACGATATCCGTCAACACCGGCCATGCGGTGACCCTGGCCGGCTGGGACGACAACAAGGTCGTTACCGGCGGCCCGCTCAGCCCGCCTGACGGACGTATCGGAGCTTTTATTGTCAAGAATTCGCGGGGCCTGACATTCGGTGAAAATGGGTATTTCTACGTTGCCTATGATGATAATCTGATCAAAAAGTACTGTGCCTATTGGCCTGGGGTATCCCTTTACGACTCAAGTGTTCATATTTACCAGTACGATACCATCGGAGGCTGGCCTTTCATCGGTTACGATGATACCATTGCATTCGGGATGGTGAAATTTGATTCACCGGCCGACCATTTGCTAACTTCGGTCGGCACATACACCGTTGCATATGGTTCCACACTTGAGGTGACCGTGTACGATGATTTTGACGGGATCACAGCCAGTGGGGTGCTCGGTTCGGCTGCTCTGAGCTGTTCTGATCCGGGTTACTACACCATTCCTCTTCAGTATCCGGTACCGATACCGGAGGGAGAGGATTTCTTTATCCTCATTAAGTATATGGCTCCCGGATTCGACTTCCCGATTGCCGTGGAAGGAGTGGATCCGGGATATTCAAATCCGTTGCTGGAAACAGGAAAGTGCTGGGCCAGCCCTGACGGAATGGCTTGGGAAGTTCTCGGAAACGGAACACCTTATCCATATGATTTGTGCATCAAAGTGCATGCTGTGGAATTCCTGGAGGCCGATCTGAGGGTTTTTCTTGAAGGGCCCTTCGATGGAACGGGGATGTCCACTTTCCTGAATGACCAGAACCTTTTGCCCATGTGCCAACCTTACAGCCAGTTTCCATGGAATTACCAGGGAACGGAATGTGCGACTGCCATGCCGGTAAATACGGTGGACTGGGTGCTTTTGGATCTCCGTGATGCGCCGGGAGGCCCTGCAACAGCTACTTCCGGAACGAGGATTGCGATGCAGGCTGCATTGCTGCTTGACAACGGCGCCATCCGTTCGGCTGACGGATCATCATTCCCCCTTTTCAGAACAAAGGTGACGGACAGCCTGTATGTGGTCATTCACCACCGCAATCATCTTGCCGTTATGTCTTCAATGTCCCTTCAGAAGGTAAACGGCAGGTATTCATATGATTTTACCGATGGTATCCATAAGGCATATGGCGGTATGATCGGTTTCAAACAACTCCTTCCCGGGAAAACCGGTATGGCAGGAGGTGATGGTGACGCCAACGGCCTGGTCGACAACGTGGATAAGATTGATGTATGGACACTACAGGCCGGCGGGACAGGATACCTGCAGGGAGATTTTTCGATGGATACGCAGGTTTCCAATTCCGATAAAAATGAAATCTGGGTTCCCAACAGCGGTATGGGAAGCCAGGTTCCGGGCCGATGACGGGGGAAGCCCGCATCTTTGGTGACCCGGATCAGAAATTGGGTTTGAGTTCGTACTTCTTGTAAAAATCTTCAATCACTCCCACGGCCTCTTCCGCCGTGTCGACGACATTGAAGATATCCAGATCACTGGGGCTAATGTGTTCACTCTCCAGCAGCCGGCTGTGAATCCACTGGATCAATCCTTCCCAGTAGCTCCTGACTCCCAACACAATCGGGAAACGGACCAGCTTGTGGGTCTGGATGAGGGTGATGGCCTCAAACATCTCATCAAGGGTGCCGAATCCTCCGGGAAGAACGATATATCCCTGGGAATACTTCATGAACATAACCTTTCTGACGAAAAAATGATCGAAGGTCAGGAATTTGTCTGCGTCAATGAAAGGATTGGGAATCTGTTCCAAAGGCAGGGCAATGTTCAGTCCGACTGATTTACCCCCGGAGAAATGGGCACCTTTGTTGGCGGCTTCCATAATACCCGGCCCACCGCCTGTGACGACCCCGAACCCTTTTTTTGTAAGCAGATAGGCGATCTCCTCAGCCATCCGGTAATATGGACTCCCGGGTTTGGTCCGGGCTGAGCCGAAAATCGATACGCATGGTCCGATCTGTGCCAGCTTTTCATAGCCATCCACCAACTCGGACATGACCTTGAACACCGCCCACGAATCCATCGTTTTTGTCTCATTCCAGGTTTTTGGGGAAATCGCTTCCCGGATCCTGTCCTCTTCGTTTGTGACCTTATGATCCATCATTTCATGTTTCTAATGATTGTCCAAAATTATTCAAAAACAGCACATGGTTCCTGTTTCAAACGCGAAAGAAATATATATAATTTTGAACCGGATTGGGGAAATTTCAATCCATTATCATCTCAAAGTAACACAAGTATGGCAGGAAAGACATTTGCAGAAAAGATTTTCGGTGCCGGGAGCGGAAGCATCGTTTTCGCCGGGCCGGATATCATCCTTTCACATGACAACACGGCCAGTATTGCCAAAACATTTGAGAAGATGGGAGGCAAAGTGTTGTCTGGTCCGGACCGCTTGCTGATTGTTCTGGATCACAATGCACCGCCCACCAATGCCAAGCTGGCCAATGATTACCAGTTCATCCGGGATTTTGCCAGAAAAAACGGGGTAAAAAAGTTTCACGATATCGGCAGTGGCATATGTCATCAGGTGATGGCTTCATATGCGAAGCCCGGCATGATCATCGTCGGGAGCGACAGCCACACCTGCACGGCCGGTGCCTTCAATGCCTTTGCAGCGGGTATCGATCGCACCGAAACAGCTGGTTTGTGGAAGCAGGGTGAGACCTGGTTCAGGGTGCCGGATAGCATGAAGATCACTCTGACAGGGAAATTGCCCGAAGGGGTTTATGCAAAGGACCTGTCCCTCTGGATCATCGGCATGCTTGGTTCGGCCGGAGCGGATTACATGTCCATTGAGTTCCACGGTAGCGGAGTGAAAGCACTGGGCATCTCCGACCGGATGACCATTGCCAATCTCGCTTCTGAAATGGGAGCTAAAAATGCCGTCTTCCCCGCTGATGAGGTGCTTCATGAATATCTGGGCAATGATTTCGGAGGTGTATGGGCGGATATGGATGCTATCTATTTACGGGAGATTGAGATCGATCTGGATCAATTGTTCCCGGTGGCGGCAGCTCCGCATCATGTCGATCATGTCAAAGCGCTGGCAGAGGTGGAAGGGACGGTCATACATCAGGCCCTGATCGGCACCTGTACAAACGGCCGGCTGGAGGATCTGGAGGTCGCCGCTTCCATTCTTGCCGGCAAATCGATCCCTCCTGAAGTGCAGCTGCTGGTCATTCCTGCATCACGGGAAATATACATACAAGCCCTGGATCGTGGAATCATCTCGGATCTGATGAAGGCGGGAGCACATGTATTGGCCTCCTCCTGCGGCCCCTGCCTTGGAACGGGTCAGGGAATACCTGCCGATGGATACGTGGTGATCTCCACAGCCAACCGGAACTTCAAGGGAAGAATGGGGAACAAGGAAGCTTCCATTTATCTTGCTTCGCCTGCCACAGTGGCCCTTTCAGCACTGGCCGGCAGAATCGTTGACCCGCGCGGCAAAAGCCATGGGGAAACATTCCCTTTCACCCGACAGCAAAGCCCTACCGTCGATATTCCGGCAAATGATGACCGTTATGCACCCGGAGTCTGGAATTATTCGGATGTCGATAACCTCAATACAGACCAGATGTTCGCCGGAAACCTGACTTACAATATCCTGAGTTCAGAACCTGAAAAGATCATGCCCCACCTTTTCAAGGGATTTGATGACAGCTTTTCCGGGCGTGTCAGCGCAGGCGATATCATCATCGCAGGAGCCAACTTCGGATGCGGGAGCTCCAGGGAACATCCGGCAGTGGGTCTGGCTCATGCCGGTATCAGAGCGGTGATCTGCAAATCGGTGAACAGGATATTCTACCGGTCATCGGTAAACCAAGGCCTTCCGATCATCATTCAACCTGAAGCGGTGGAGCGGTTCCAACCGAATCAGAAGGTGGATATTGACTTCTCAAGAGGTCAGATCATTATGGGCGACCAGGAATACCGGTTTGCCCCGCTACCTGATAAACTGATGAAGATCTTTGCAGCCCGCGGCCTGGTCAACTATATCCGCCAGGGGGGATGAACAGGGTGAAGCTCCATGAACATTTCCTGCTGGCCCCAGTTATAATGGTGTGAAACGTTATGGGTATCTCTTTTTTATATTGGTCCTGATAGCCGGGGGCTACGGACTGGTATCTTATCTCTTCCCGAAAGAAACAGGCAGATTTCCGTTTTTTGTACTGGTTTTTCTCGCGGATATTTACCTTTTTCGTTCCATCCGAAATGACCTGAAGAAAAGCCGGGCACCAGTCAGGCGGTGGATAACCGGGTTGTACTGGTCTCCACTGATACTCATCGGCATAATGACAGTTTTCCCTGTCCTTTTTCCGGAACTGCCCATTCCGGATATTCCAAGAATATATATTCCGGGCTTCATATTTGCGGCTTATGCCTTCAAGCTGGTAGCGGTTTTATTTCTCTGGATGGGTGATGGAATTTTTCTTGTCCGCCGGCTGATCCCCGGTGGAAGGGCGTTTTCCGCGACCTGGGCTGTTTACAGCGGTTCCCGCAGAAAAATGATACGCAATTCGGGAATGGCAGCAGCAGCCGTCCTTTTTTCCGGGCTCACATGGGGTATGATCAGCGGGGCCTACCGTTTCAGACTGAGCCGGATCGACCTCAGGTATGGTCATCTGCCCGGATCATTCGAAGGTTTCAAGATCGTCCAGATATCCGATCTTCATCTGGGAAGCTGGGCGTTCCCCGGCAAGCTGGAGGAGGTGGTTCGCCTGATCATGAAAGAGATGCCGGATCTCATCGTTTTTACCGGCGATCTGGTGAACGACCGGACCCGTGAGGCGGAAGGTTTCGGTACGATCCTTTCGGGACTCAGGGCACCTTTCGGTGTGTATGCAATCCTGGGGAATCATGATTACGGTGACTATGCCCGTTGGGCCAGTTCGGAGGAAAAGGCAAAAAATATGCAGGAACTGCAGGATTTTTATAATCAGGTAGGCTGGAAACTGCTCCGCAACGAATATACAATATTGGAGAAAGATGGCGGGCAAATGGCACTGATCGGCAGTGAAAACTGGGGTGCCCTTTCCCGGTTTCCAAAGTATGGAGATCTTTCCCTTGCCACCGAACGGATGGAGCAGGTCCCATTCAGTATTTTGCTGACTCATGACCCTACTCACTGGGACCTTCATGTGATCAGGCATACCCGTGTGATCGACCTTACCCTCTCGGGTCATACGCATGGATTCCAGTTCGGGATTGAATACGAAGGTTTGAGCTGGAGCCCTGCCCGGCTGCTGTACAAGCACTGGGGAGGATTGTATCATGAAAACCACACGGCTTCAAACCGCAGCATTGATCTTTATGTCAACAGGGGATTGGGTCACCTGGGATATCCCGGCCGGGTCGGCATTCTCCCCGAAATAACGGTGTTTCAGTTATTCACCTGATCCGGGTATTTCCAGGAGTAAAAGAGCCGGTTCCGGATACTGTCCCAGCGACAGAACCCTTTCGTATTTTGCTGGATAGATAGTTAAAAGATTCAATATCAGATGCAAAAAGCTGCATTAACGCAAATATTGGTTTTTTGGCACAAAATGTGGTATGATTGTATTATGAGGCTTCCTGACCGTTTGAAAGAGAAATCTAAAACCAAGCCAGGAATTTTGTAACTGTGCCTCTCCGGAGAGGTTAAGGCACAGCCAACTGCTGCAGGAAAAATGTGTGGGGTGACGATGATGGTTGATCTCTGCTACTAAATAAAACTCGTTTTACTATATACCCATCACCCCACACTTTTTATAACCACTTGCAAATATATGCAATTCCGGTATTGAAATTCGCCCTGTGTGTCTGCATTCGTTGCGACGGCGAACAAACCGCTCCCCATTTTTGTTATCTTCACTGACGTTTGGTTCTTTTTTGCCTTTGAACAAAGCAAGACCAGGAGATGTGTACCTTAACCTTTTTCCCGCAGGGTAATGGATTCTTTTGCATGACCCAGAGCCGTGATGAGAGTATCCGGCGCAGGCCGGCCATTCCACCAATGATTGCAGACATCTCAGGCAGGAAACATATATTTCCGGCCGATGGGGAGAAGGGTGGAACCTGGATCGGTGTTTCTGCCGACGGAAGGGCTGCTTCACTGCTCAACGGATCCGAGTTCGCCCACCCCGTAAAACCCCCCTTCAGACACAGCCGGGGGTTGTTGATACCTGCCCTTTTTTCCTTCCCGGATATACGGGTTTTTGCGAGGGAATATGCATTCGGTGGTCTGGAACCGTTTACAATGGTTGTCAGGGAGGCTGCCGGCCTGTATGAACTGTCATGGAACGGTTTGGAGCACAGGCTGCTGGAGCTCGATCCGGACCAGGCGAGGATATATTCCTCTCCCACGTTGTATGATGATGATATCCGTATCACAAGAAGGCGTTGGTTCGACCGGATGATTGCTGATCACCCCGGCTTCAGACCAGGAGATATCTGGCAACTGCATGTCATGGGTCAGCCACCCGGGCTCAATGGAAACCTCCTGATCCAACGGGAAGATTTTATCGAGACAGTGAGCATTTCACAAATCACCAGAGGCGCAGATGGTATTTTTTTCAAATACAAGGATCTGATCAATCAGATTACCTTTACCAAAAGCTTCTCCGATAATGCTGATTCCACGCAGGCTGCCTGATCATCGTCCGGTCATCAGTTGGTTTCCTGATCCGGCAGGGTGGCTGATATGTGAACTGTAAGCGGGGGATATCATCTTCCGTTGAGCGCATCTTTAAGAAACCGGCCGGTGAAGCTTGATTCATCCGCCGCAACGGCCTCCGGGGTTCCTTCGCAGATGATCTGTCCGCCCCTTTCGCCTCCTTCAGGTCCCAGATCGATGATGTGATCGGCCATCTTGACCACTTCCATATTGTGTTCGATCACCAGAATGGTGTTACCCCTGTCCACCAGTCTCTGAAGTACCTGAAGCAATACGTTGACATCTTCGAAATGCAGTCCTGTGGTGGGCTCATCAAGGATATAAAGGGTTTTGCCCGTATCTTTCTTTGAAAGCTCTGCTGCCAGCTTCACCCGTTGTGCCTCGCCCCCCGAAAGCGTGGTGGAGGGTTGGCCCAGCGTAATGTATCCCAGCCCAACCTCCCGCAGCGTTTTTATTTTCTGAAGGATGGCCGGGATGTTCTCGAAAAATGAAGTGGCCTGGTTGATGGTCATCTCAAGGACGTCATTTATGGATTTTCCCTTGTAACGGACTTCCAGTGTCTCCCTGTTGTATCTTTTGCCGGTGCATGTCTCGCAGGGTACCTGGACATCGGGAAGGAAATTCATTTCGATCACCCGGACACCGGCCCCTTTGCATGTTTCACAACGGCCGCCGCGGACATTGAAGGAAAAGCGTCCGGGTTTGTATCCCCTGATCCGGGCTTCCGGCAGCTGTGCAAAAAGTTTCCTGATCTCATCAAATACACCCGTATAGGTGGCCGGGTTGGAACGGGGAGTTCTGCCGATCGGGGATTGGTCGATATCGATGACTTTGTCAAGGTACTCAATGCCCGAGATGCTGTGATAGGGCAGGGGCTTTTTGTCTGAGCGGTAGAAGTGGCGGCTCAGTATCGGGTAAAGCGTTTCATTGATCAGGCTCGATTTTCCGCTTCCCGAGACCCCTGTGACACAGACCAGTATACCCAGTGGGAGCCTGAGTTGAACCTGTTTCAGGTTGTTTCCACTGGCCCCATCTACCACCAGGAAGTGGCCGTTACCGGATCTTCGCCGGACAGGTATCTCGATCCTGCGCTGGCCACGCAGATATTCACAGGTGATTGTATTGCATGTCTTCATCACAGCAGGAGAACCCTCGGCTACCACCTTACCGCCGTGTTTGCCTGCTCCCGGGCCAATATCGAGAACCCAATCTGCTGAGAGTATGGTTTCCTTGTCATGTTCCACAACGATTACCGAGTTCCCGATATCCCTCAACTCCCTGAGTGCGGAGATCAGACGCTGGTTGTCCCGCTGATGAAGACCGATGCTCGGTTCATCCAGGATGTACAGGACGTTGGTCAGGCGGGAGCCTATTTGGGTGGCCAGCCTGATCCGTTGCGATTCCCCACCTGAGAGACTTCGTGCGGAACGGTTCAGCGAAAGGTAGCCCAGCCCCAGGTCCAGCATCAGCCTGAGCCGGGAGGATATCTCCCGCAGTATCTCATGAGCCACGGGTCTTATCCTCTCGCTGAAGGTTTCTTCGATCGACCCGATCCAGAGCCAAAGGTCTTTCAGATCCATTCCGGAGAGCTCTGCGATGTTCCTGCCCGCAATACGGAACTGAAGGGAATCCTTTTTCAGCCGGGCTCCCCCGCACTCCGGACAGACCACCTGGTTCATGAAGCTGTTGGCCCATTTTCTGATCCCCTCCGAAGAGGTTTCCTGGAACTGGTTCAAAATGAAGTTTACGATCCCTTCGAAGTTGAGCGTATAGGTCGATGTAACACCCAGATATTCCTTTCTGATATGAAAGGTCTCGTCGGACCCATAAAGGATGGTCGAGATGGCCTCCCCGGGAATCTGGCTGATGGGGGTGTCAAGGTTGAAACCATAACGGGTTCCGATGGCCTCCATCTGATGAAAAATCCAGTTCTGACGGTATTCCCCGATGGGGGAGATGCCCCCCTTGCGAATGCTTTTCGTGGGGTCGGGAAAGATCTTATCGAGGTCAACCTCCGTGATCGTGCCCAGTCCTGAACATTTCGGGCAGGCCCCATAAGGAGAGTTGAATGAGAAGGTATTGGGTTCCGGTTCGTCGTATGAGATACCGGATGTTGGACACATCAGCGCCTTGCTGTAATGCCTGATCTGACCGGATTCCGGATCGAATACCATAACGGTTCCCTTCCCATGACGGAGCGCCAGCTGGATGGACCCGGTCAACCGTTTCTGATTATCTTCCGAAGCCAGAAGCTCGTCGACCACAATTTCGATGTTGTGCATCTTGTAACGGTCGAGCTGCACCCCGAACCTGATCTCCATGACCTCTCCATCCACCCGGGCCTTAAGGAATCCCATCTTGCGGATTTGCTCGAACAACTCCCTGTAGTATCCCTTTCTTCCGCGTACCATCGGTGCGAGAACCATCAGCCTTCTTCCTGCATACCTTTTAATGATCAGGTTCACGATCTGGGGTTCGGTATACCTGACCATCTTTTCTCCGGTAACATGTGAATAGGCTTCGGCGGTACGTGCAAAAAGCAGCCGCAGGAAGTCGTAAACCTCGGTGATGGTGCCTACCGTCGATCTGGGATTCCGGCTGACCGATTTTTGTTCAATGGAGATCACGGGGCTCAATCCCGTGATCATATCCACATCCGGACGTTCCAGGTTGCCGATGAACTGGCGGGCATAAGCTGAAAAAGTCTCCATATAGCGCCGTTGCCCTTCGGCATATATCGTATCAAATGCCAGTGAAGATTTACCGCTTCCGCTCAGGCCCGTGATCACTACCAGGCTGTTGCGCGGAATATTCGTGTCGATGTTGCACAGGTTATGTACCCGCGCACCCCTGATCTTCAGGTATTCACTTCCATTGTCACCGATGGTGTCCTGAGGCATTATCAATCCGGGAATTTTTTAACAAGGGCTGCCGGCAAGCCGGAACCGGACTGCAAAGATAGTTTTTCATATTGCAAGGATCAGCTGGGAAGGATCATGCCGGGTTCATCACCAGTTACTGACGGAAGCAGTGTCATGGTAAATACGGCTGTCGTCCATATCTCTGATCAGGCGATCATAATCCAGGGCAAAGCCTGACGCGATCTTCAACGGGTAGGTTTTTCCACCCGGATTGCGGAGTTTGTCCGATCTCAGCCAAGGATTCATGTCCTTCAGCAGCTTATAGGTGGTCCCGTTCTCGCGGGCAAAGGCAACCAGGTCTGGGACAGGCCCGGCGATTTCCCGGATGATATATGGCAGGGGCGGGTAAAGGTCCTTTCCCCGAAGGTAGAAACCGAAACGGGCAGGATTTTCGCAGATCAGTTTTAGGGCAATAATCCTGAACACATACCTGGAGGTCTCCTCGTTCAGGAAGAGTTCAAAATAATCGTGGCTGGACTGCCTGTCGACAGATTCCCGGATTCTTTTCCGCCCGGCGTTGTAGGAAGCGGCCACAAGTGGCCAGCGCTCGAATTCCCTGAATGATTCAAGGAGGTAGCTGCAGGCTGCCCTTG
Organism: Bacteroidales bacterium; assembly: GCA_016939365.1. Taxonomy (GTDB): domain Bacteria; phylum Bacteroidota; class Bacteroidia; order Bacteroidales; family JAFGHD01; genus JAFGHD01. The sequence continues at coordinate 15,459 of JAFGHD010000132.1, forward strand.
TAGATTTCTCGACATGATAGCGTTCATCCACCTCGTCGTTAACCTCCAAACCGTATTCCCGGGCAGTCCCCTCAAGAAACTGCCAGAATCCCACAGCACCCCGCGGTGATACGGCGTTTGTGAGCCCGCTTTCCGCCAGCGCAAGATACTTGAAATCATCCGGTATCCCTGAATCGGCAAGAATAGGCTCAATTACCGGAAACCAGCGAAAGGAACGCTTCAGCACAAGGATCGTGGCGGAGTGCCAGTAAGTGTTCACCAGCAGTTCCCTGTCCAGGTTCTCCCTGATGTAATAAATGTCCAGAGGTATCTCTTCCCCTGCAAATGATATTTGATCAGGCAATTCCACTGTGAATATCCTGTATTTTTCATGGAAAGCAGCCCGGTATTTCTCATCATTCCTTTGCTTCTTCCATGCAAGTGTGACGAGCAGTGCGCCGGTGACGATCAGGGTGATGACCGCCGGTACCAGGAAGTATTTTCCTTTTCTCATCATGTCGGGTATCAGAATGGATTGCTGATATCCCTGAAAAAGGGAGCCCTGCTGTCCCGCTCGGATACCTGCGGAGCGTCGACACCCCAGTCAATGGCAATATCCGGGTCGTTCCACCGGATACAGCCTTCCGCTTCGGAACGGAAGGGATTGGTGCATTTGTACTGGAAAATGGTGTCATTCTCAAGGGTCAGGAATCCATGTGCAAAGCCGGGCGGTATGTAAAGCATCTTCTTTTCTGAGGAATCCAGTACGACTGAGTACCATCTGCCGTATGTCGCGGATTTGGTCCTGATATCGACAGCCACATCCAGAACACGTCCCGCCACGACCCGCACCAGTTTACCCTGTTCGTATGGGGGATGCTGGAAATGCAGACCCCTCAGCACCCCTTTCGCCGAGCATGATTCATTATCCTGGTGGAATTGAGCTTCAATACCCTTTTCAGAGAAAGTTTCCTTCCGGAATACTTCCATGAAATACCCCCGGATGTCGTTAAAAACCTTTGGGGTGATCAGCCATAATCCTTCAAAACCTGTTGGTGAGATCGTCATATGCCTGGCCTCAGCTTCATCTGTGTCACGGGGATTCATAGCGGGTCAGATATGTATTACTTCCCCGTAAGCGGCAGCTGCGGCTTCCATGACGGCTTCCGACATGGTCGGGTGCGGATGGACGGATTTGATGATCTCATGGCCGGTGGTTTCCAGCTTACGCGCTGCCACGGCTTCTGCAATCATTTCCGTTACATTTTCCCCGATGAAATGGGCCCCGAGCCATTCGCCATATTTCGCATCGAAGATCACCTTCACGAAACCGTCCCTGGCGCCGGCTGCATTGGCTTTCCCTGATGCCGTGAAAGGAAACTTGCCTACCCGGATTTCGTAACCTGCATCACGTGCCTGTTTCTCGGTCATTCCCACTGAGGCGACTTCAGGGTGGGTGTATGTGCATGCAGGCACATTGCCGTAATCCAGCGGTTCCGGATCAAGACCTGCAATCTTCTCCACGCAGCAGATGCCTTCAGCCGAGGCGACATGAGCCAGGGCCGGCCCGGATACGATATCCCCGATGGCATAGTAGCCTTCCACCTGGGTCCGGTAAAACGAATCGACCTTCACCTTCCCGTTATCGGATTGAATGCCGGTCTCCTCCAGGCCGATCCCTTCCAGATTGGGTGTGATTCCCACGGCGGAAAGGACTATGTCCGTCTCAAGGGTTTCTTTCCCCTTCGGGGTTTTGACCGAGACCTTTATTTTCTTCCCCGAAGTATCTGCCGATTCGACGGATGAACCGGTCATTATTTTCATTCCCATCTTCTTGAATGACCGCTCCAGTTGTTTTGAGACTTCTTCATCCTCCAGCGGAACGATGGCGGGCAGGAATTCGACCAGGGTGACCTGAGTGCCGATGGTTTGATAGAACCATGCAAATTCAGAACCGATGGCGCCGGAACCTACTACCAGCATGGATGCAGGTTGTTTGTCGAGGGTCATGGCTTCACGGTAACCGATGATTTTCCTGCCGTCCTGTTTCAGCCCGGGCAACTCCCTGGAGCGGGCTCCGGTCGCGATGATGATGTGGTCTGCTTCATAAATGGCAGTCTTACTCCCTGAACCGGTGACCTCGATTTTTTTGCCGGGCAATACCCTGGCGGTTCCCTCGATCACCCCGATCCCGTTTTTTTTGAATAGGAACTGAATGCCTTTGCTCATGTTGCCGGCGACCTCGCGGCTCCTCTTAACCATGGCAGAAAAGTCAGGTTTGATTTCTCCCTTGACTGAGATGCCGAAATCTGATGCATGTACCATATGGTGGTAGACATCTGCACTCCTGAGAAGGGCTTTTGTCGGGATGCAACCCCAGTTGAGGCATATACCGCCGAGCTCCGCCCTTTCCACAACCGCTGTTTTCAGACCCAGTTGGGATGCCCTGATGGCTGCAACATATCCTCCGGGTCCGCTACCTATAACGATCAGCTGATACTTCATAAGCATGATGGGATTGTGAGGAGCGAAATTACAAAAAATGTTTCAGCGGCGATGAAAGACTTCGCCGGTGTCGCCATTGCGCAGAAGTGCCCGGAAAGAATTTTTATTTTAATAAGATTAAATAAAAATAGATAATTTTAAAATAAAGTAAAAAAAAGAATCACATAATTTAATTTTTTTAATGATTTATGAAGATGATTGTCAAAATCTTTTTTTAATTCATATCGCTTTAATAAGTTTGTGTCGGAAAATATTATACTGAAGGAAATCAGGTTTGCAGATTTAAACTGTCTGATTTCGTCAGTTTTAAAATTCAGACATTTATCGTCTGAAATATGCTGATCTGTAAGATTTTGCGAAGCAAAATCAAACAGCATCAGTATAAATTCAAGGAATAACAATCTGAGATGAAAACACAAGGAACCGATCATTATGTGGAGGCCGCCCGCCGGTCTGCAGAATGGCACCGGAGTCATCTGGAAGCCATGAGAAAATGCCGCTTTGATACAATAGCGGTACATGGAGTGTATTCCATGCAGGAATCACTGGATTTCAACCAGGGCTCCATCATCGAACCTATCTACATGTCTACTTCGCAGGCTTACAGGGATGCTGACGAAATGGAGGCCGCACTCGGATACCAGATTCCGACATGGTGTTACTCACGGATTGGCAATCCATCCATGTATTACCTGGAAGGGACGTTGGCGTTGCTTGAAACCTACGGGACAGGCCTGGATGCCACCTGCTGTGCCACCTCATCGGGTATGGCAGCCATCCAGAGTGCCGTAGACCCCTTTCTGGTGGTCGATCCTGCCAATCCGGACCAACGGATCAATTTTGTTGCAACCAGCCAGGTCTATGGTGGTACATTTCAGCAGTTTGCCATCCGGAAAGACCAGGAGAAGTATATTGAATGGCGCAAGATCAGGAATTCAAACGACCTGAATGAGTGGGTATCCCTTATCGATGAGAACACGCGGTTTCTGTATGGTGAGATGCCCAGCAATCCGGGACAGGCTTTCTTTGATCTTGAGAAGGTGATCGAACTGGCCCACCGTAAGGGTATTCCCATGATCGTCGATGCCACTGTCGCTACTCCCGCACTGATGAGGCCGCTGGCATGGGGTGCCGATATCGTCATTCATTCCATTTCCAAAACGGTCACTTCATCAGGTTTCGGCATCGGGGGGGCGGTCATCGCAAGGAAGCACCTGGTGTCAAAGGTTGGTAGCGATGAGATGAAGACGGATTTCGGGACCTATATCAAGCTGCTGCCCAACCGGGACAACGGTCCGAATATATCCCCCTTCAACGCGATCATGGCACTGAACGATCTGCGTACACTGCGCTCAAAGGTGGATCAGTTCAGCCGCTCCACCATGAAAGTGGCCCAATACCTCCGGCAGCACAGACATGTGGAGCAGGTGGACTATTTAGGCCTGGATTCTCACCCGCTTCATCCCCTCGCGAAAAAATACCTGGTACTTGTGGATTCAGAGGCCGATGAGCTGTACGGCAAACCGGTCAACAGATTCGGCCATTTGATGTCCTTCCGTGTGAAAGGCGGCGGTGAAGCGGCCCGCAAGGTGTTTGACGGATTCAATATGATCTGGAGAGCCACCGACCTGGGAAGGATCAAGTCTGTGGCGACAATACCGGCCATTTCCACGCACTCCCAGCAGGGTGAAGAGGGCCGCAAACTGGCTGATATACCTCCCAGCCTCATCAGGCTTTGCGTGGGTGGTGAGCATTCTGACGACATCATCCGGGATCTGGAAAGAGGTTTTGCTGCCCTCGATGGAAAGGTTATCCCTGTCTCATCCCCGGAGTATTCCGCAGGTGGCGCTTCATCAGCCACATTGAAAAGGTAAGTCATGACCTGGATCAATAAGAAAAATCATGAAACATAAAATCGGTATTATAGGATTCGGTACTGTAGGCCGCGGACTCACAGAAATATTGATCAACAAGCGCGACTACCTGAGGAGAAAGTATGGATATAAGTTCGATATCATCGCGGTGGCGGATTTTAAATTCGGCAACGTTTACAACCCCAAGGGACTGGATGTTCAGCACATGCTGGACATGGCACAGGCCGGAAAGAAATTCACAAGGGACCTGGTTGACTGGGACAACACCAGGCTGATCCGCAAGGCGAATGCCACCGTGTGGTGTGAGCTTACCTTTACGGACCTTCAGACCGGTGGCCCTGCCATCGAACATGTGATCACAGCCCTGGAAGCAGGCAAGCATGTGGTCACAAGCAACAAGGGACCTGCCGCATTGCACTATCCCCGTCTGAAAAAGCTGGCCGACAAAAGAGGGGTTGAATTCATGATTGAGGGAACCGTTGTGGCGGGAACACCTGTGATCAATCTCGCAACAGGTCCCATGGCAGGTTGCACCATCAACGGGATCAGAGGCATCCTGAACGGTACGACCAACTATATGCTCACGGAAATGGAAAAGGGCATGGCTTACAAGGATGTGCTGAAGATCGCCCAGGAAAAAGGCTATGCCGAGGCCGACCCAACAGGCGATGTCGAGGGCTTTGATGCGCGCGCAAAGGTGACCATCCTGGCCAACATCGTAATGGATGCAGGTATAGGGATCGAAGAGGTGTCATGCGAGGGGATTACGAAGATCACTCCCGCAGATATCGAACAGGCAAGAAAGCAGAACAAAAGGTGGAAACTGATCGGTTCGGTGGTCAGAAGGGGTGACAGGGTGGAAGCTTTCGTGAAACCGGAGATGATCGACCTGTCGCATCCGCTTGCAGGAGTGATGGGGGCCACCAACGCACTTACCTTCGCCACAGACCTGCTGGGCGATGTCACCATCGTCGGGCCCGGTGCCGGAAAAACCGAAACAGGCTTCGCCATATTGACGGATCTGCTTGCAATCCACAGAAAAAGAGCACAGCACAAAAAGAGTGGCCGGAAAGCATAGCACCCTGACAGGGGTATTCCGAACCACCTGCCGGCCCGGGCCTTGTTATACATACCTCTGTTTGACCATCCGGGGATTCACATTACCTGGCCCAGCCAGTCAGTAAGCGCGCGGTTACGTAAACAGTTTTGATGTCCTTGCCTGTCGGCAGCACATCCGGGGTATCAAAAGGGAACCATATAACCTTTATGGATGGAACGGTTCCGTTTTGGACCCATGGAATGGCTCTGGGGGGAGCTCACCTGCCGGATATACGATCCCATCACGAAACAGAACCCACCGGCCCTTTCATTGCCGTTCCTGCCGGTTAGCTTGTCCACGTGGTGACAGAATCACGGCTGATTCAGATCATTTGCGTAAAGTATGCAGGACTGCAGGGACATTTTTTATGTTGCGTCACACATTCAAATTGTTGACCTTTGCAAAAAACAAATAAAATGAAAAAAGGAGCTTACACATTGTTGGTCACGCCTTTCAGGGATGATTATTCTCTTGATGAAGAAGCCCTCAGACGTCTGGTAAGAAGGCAGGTGGAATCGGACATTACAGGAATTGCACCCCTCGGAACTACCGGGGAGAACAACCTCCTCACGGATGCAGAGGTGAAAAGGGTGTTGCAGATTGTCGTGGAGGAGGCTAAAGGGAAGAAGGACATTCTTCCTGACCTTTGTTTGGCCGGCACACAGGCATCCATTGATCGTGCCAGGATGTATGCCGACCTGGGTGCAGATTACGTGGTGGCTTTTTCGCCCTATATGGTACTTCCTGTTCCCTCAGCGTTGATGAAATATTATGAGCAGTTGGCTGACGCCTGTCCCGTTCCGGTGGTTCTTCACAGTTCCAAGGGCCGGACAGGAGTGGAACTCACACCGGAAATGACGGCTGCTCTCGCAAAACATCCCAACATCGTAGCAACCAAGGATGGCAAGAAGGAGATCGACCACCTGGCCAAGATTGTGTACCTGACACGGAATGACGATTTCCTGGTCTTTACAGGGAAGGATACCACCGCCTATCCTACGGTGGCTTTCGGTGGGGATGGCACCTTTACCGTGGTGGGGAATGTGATCCCGGATGTGATGAGCCACATGGTCCGGTTTGCCCTTGAGGGAAACCACACTGAAGCCCGGAAACTGCATGAGGAGTACTATCCTCTGTTTGAAGCATGCCGTTTTGAGACCAATCCCATGGGTGCCAAGAAGGCCCTGGAGCTGATGGGACTGATCAGGGGTAATTTGCGGCCACCGGTGATCCCTCTGAGTGAGGGCTGGTCGGAAACGCTGCGGATGATCCTGAAGGAGAGGGGGTTGATATGAAACGGATCAAGGTGCGGGCTCCTGCCACCAGCGCCAATGTCGGACCCGGCTACGATATTTTTGCCCTTGCCCTTGAGGATCCTTTTGATGAGATCGAGTTACTGGTCAGTGATGAGGGCGGGATTGATATTGACATCGAAAACGATACGCAGGGTATCCCCCGTACCGTTGCGGATAACACGGCCGGGCTGGCGGTTTCGGAACTCTTCAGACGGAAAGGTATTCACAAAGGGGTCCGCATAAGGATCATCAAGCGAATGTGCTCTGGTGGCGGGCTGGGCACTACGGGCGCTTCTGCAGCCGGTGCCGTTTCCGGACTGAACACCCTGCTGGAGCTCGGGCTTACTCATAATGAAATGATTGATATTGCCCGGATGGGTGAGGTTGCCTCGGGTGGTTCACCCCATGCAGATAATGTGGCAGCTGCCATCATGGGCGGATTTATCCTTGTGAAAAGCTACTTCCCGGTGGATGTCCTCAAACTGGAACTTCCCGATATACCGGTCGTGCTTGCCGCAATCACAAAGAGCCAGAGGACAACCCGCGGTTTCATTACCTATGAGATCGGCCAGGAGAAACTCAAGGAACAAATGGCCCGTTGCTCCCGTGTCATCCATGCCATCCATTCGGGGGATCCCACCGAATTCGGCAAAGCCGTCTCGGTAGATTATATCCATGAACCGGTCAGGGGATCCGCCATACCCGGTTACTGGGAGATCAAAAAGAAGATACTCGATACAGGTGCTTATGGCTGTACAATAAGCGGAGGGGGGTCATCCGTGATTGCTTTCTGCCCCGAGAACTGCAGGGAAACTGTTGCTGAACTGATGAACCGGGAATTTTCGTCCAATCCGCACTTCATCAGGGTGTATCAGACACGGATCAGCAACTCCGGCATCCGGGTGCTGGAGATGGAATGATACCTGCAACTCCAAATTAAGAAAAAGATCCGATGGAAATTTCACTGGAAAGCAGGGGTGTGCTCGTTACCGGTGCATCGCGCGGCATCGGCAGGGCCATTGCCAAAGGGATGGCGGGTGCAGGAGCACGGGTGGCCATCCATTACCTCAGAAACCAGAAAATGGCGCAGGATGTGCTCTCTGATCTTCCGGGTAAAGGGCATATCATGCTGCAGGCCGAAATTGGCGATAAGGAGCAGACCAGGCGATTGGCGGAACAGGCCATCGGACGTCTCGGCAGGGTGGATATTCTGGTGAACAATGCCGGCATTTTTCAGGAATATCCTGTTTTGGACCTGAACTATGAGGAGTGGTGCGGGGCATGGGAAAAGACCATCCGGACCAATCTCAGCGGAGCCGCTCATCTTTCCTTCCTGATGGCGAAACATATGAAGGAAATGGGTGGCGGAAAGATCATCAACATCAGCTCCCGGGGGGCGTTTCGTGGTGAGCCGGACGCACCTGCCTACGGTGCCAGCAAGGCCGGTCTTAACTCTCTGGGACAGTCCATGGCAAAAGCCTTCGCACCTTTCGGCATTATGGTTTATACTCTTGCCCCGGGTTTTGTGGACACGGATATGGCGGCATATGCCATGCATGGCGACAGGGCGAAGGAGATCAGAAACCAGAGCCCCCTTCAACGGATCGCCTCCCCGGAAGAGATTGCCCGAACCGCACTCTTCCTGGCCGGAGAGGGAACCGATTACCTTACCGGCTGTATCCTCGATATCAACGGGGCTTCATATCTGAGAACCTGAATGGCTTTCCGCAGGGCTTATTCTGTCCTCGTGAACTTCAGTTTATGGAAATGAAAATCAGGATTGGGGAGATCGATGGTAAATGAGTCTGCATTACCTGCCCCATTGACCGTAAAGGTGACGAAACCCTGCGGAAGGAACGGGTCAATGAATTTTATCCTGAAGGTATTGTAATGCCAGTGTTCCATAGGACTGGAGAAGAGTTCCCCTGTGGGGATCAGCTTCAGTTCCAGTATGTCTCCTGACAGGGTGATTTCAGCCGGACCGTACATTGTATCCGTATAGGAACCGGTGTATTTTTCCAGGGGCAGGGTGGGCCGGGTATCCTGTACACGTGAAGCCTCCCTGTCGCGTTTTTCCTGGTCAGCATCCTCCTTTATCCTGTTCCACCCCTCGAGATACCTTTTGATCCAGTCCCCGGGCTCATCTGCCAGATAGAAGTCCAGGATGTGACGGTACAGCGCTTCAACCAGTCCCGATATCTGGTTGGCCAGGATGACGAATCCGAGGTTCTCTTCCGGGACAAGCACCACTTTGGTATGGATGCCGGGAAGCCCTCCGCCATGCTCGATCACCTTCCGCCCCTCGTAATCAAAGAGAAACCACCCGAGTCCGTATGTTCTGAAATGGGTGCCCCCTGCATGGGTACCGGAGGGATCACCCATCATCGTATGTGATGAAGTCAGCGCATGCATGGTTTCAGGGGAAATCAACTGCTTTCCGTTCACAGAACCGCCATTCAGCCACAGACCAACCCATTTCAGGAGGTCATCAACGGATGAATGGACTGAGGCTGCCGGGCCGCAGTTGTCGTAGTTGATGAATTCCATCACGCTCCCCTCATGGTGTGGGAATGAGACGTCCTGCTCAAGTGTGAAGCCTGCATTGCTGGTAGTGCTCCGGGTCATTCCGAGCGGCTGAAATATCCGTTCGCTGACAAAATCATCCCATGATTTCCCGGTGATCTTCTCAATCACCAGGCCGGCTGCGATGTACATCACATTCTGATATCCGAATTCGCTCCTGAACTCTTGGGTGGTTTCGCGGAACTGTATCTTCCGCACCACTTCTTCCCGGGTATAGTCCGTTCCGTACCAGAGCAGGTCGCCGTCGAATGTCTCCAGTCCTGAACGGTGACAAAGCAAATCGGCGATGGTGATCATACGGCTGATCGCAGGATCATGGAGCCGGAACTCCGGCAGGTACATGCTCACCGGATCATTCCAGTCAAGCAGACCGTCATCGGCCAGCATACCGATGCAGGTTGCCGTAAATGCCTTGGTGCATGACGCGATCCCGAAAACCGTTTCAGTGCCCACCGGTAATGCCTCTCCTGCGTGACGCATGCCATATCCCTTCTTGAGGACAATCTCACCGTCCTTGATGATACCTACCGCCAACCCGGGGATACCGAAAACTTCCTTTGCGGATGCGATGTCCCTATCAAGTTGTTCCAGTTGCCTCTGCCCTGAAACCGGCGGTGAAATCAGGGAGATTACGATGATGCACACCGGCAGGAACCGGTGCAGAAAAAGCAAGTGTTTCAGCATAAGGTCCCGGTTTTTGTTGCAGTCATTTAGAGATCAGAACGCCCAATGATCATCATTCATCCTCAATGGGTAACTGTCTGATGAATCCCACTTCCAATGAAATGAACGTCTCTGTACTGGTGATCTCAGGGATCGATTGGATTTTTTCAACCAGTATCTGTTTCAGATGCTCGTTGCTTTTGGCAAAAATTTTTGCCAGCAAAGAGTACTTGCCTGTAATATGGTGACATTCAATAATTTCAGGCAATTGCTTGATTTTTTTAAACACTTCATCATGGGTGGTGTTGCTGGTAAGATTAACCTGGATGCCCACAAAGGCGCATGTGTCAAATCCCAGTTTCGACGGATCGAGATTGAACTGGGAACCGGTGATGACACCATCTTCGGTCATTTTCTGGACGCGTTGATGGACGGCTGCTCCGGAAACTCCGCAATTCCTGGCGATTTCCAGGAAAGGCATCCTGGCGTTCTTGATCAGGAGGGTAAGTATCCTTCTGTCAAGGCTGTCGAGTTTCAGACGTGTCTGCATTTTGGTTGTGTTAATAAGATGAAAAAAAATGTTTCATTAGCTGTTAAAGATAATCAATTTCCCCCTTTTAAGGTAATGATTTTATCAAAAAAAAGTCATTATTTTTCTTTTATTCTCGGAACAAACTCTGCTTATTATGAAATTGAAGGTTATTTATGCCCTGCAATCAGGGCAAATGCATTATTTGATATCAGTGGGCTGCTGAGCCAGATAGAACAATATGCACACATAATCCACCACCTCATCCGAAGGAACGACCTCGCCTGAATGTCCTCTGCGCAATATCTGAGCCTGCGGATACCCAGTCAGCATGGTTGAGTAGTGGATCAGGGTCATGATGGGGCCGTATCCGCACACGGAAATATTGTTCTTCACGACCGTCTGATAGACTCTCTTTGCATCAAGTCGAATGATGTTTTCAATTACCATCCGGTCCAGCATTTCTCCCTCCTGAGGATTGACATAGTGTGAAAAATCGGAGGAGGCGATCATGCATATTTTTCTCCTCAGCGACTGTGCGACCCGGAATATTTCCCTGGCCAGGATTCCGGCATTCTCCTCGCTTTGCCGGGTGAGGGTGATGGGAAGAATCCGGAAGGGGGTTGACACGCTGTACTGAAGCATCGGAACCATCACTTCTCCGGAATGCTCATACTGGTGTGCTATGTTGGCAATACTGAAGGGCAGCTGTGCGATCATTTCCGTATCCACTTCAACCGGTCCGTAAGGAGTTTCCCAGAATGTGTGACCGTCAAGGGCGATCTCCGGACCATATCCGGTATGGTTAGGATTGATGATGACGAAAGTATCGAAACGCTGTCGTGATTTTCTCAGGATCTCGAAGAAGTGGATGGCCTCATAGCTGGAGAAGACATATCCGGCATGCGGCACAATGGCTCCGATGATCTGGTGCCTGGCCAGGGGAAGGTTGATATTTTTCCGCTCCGTTTCAAATGAGCGTTTGAGGAGTGCTGTGATCTCTCCTGCAGTCCCAGGGTAAAAACGTCCTGCTACTGCAGGTTTTCTGGTCGTCATATGAGTGCTCCTGTTGTGGAGTTAGTTATTGACTATATCAATCCGATATAAAACATAAAATTACTAAAAATAAAAATATTATGCAAATTATGTGTATGTTAATTTACAAAAGGGCTAAAATTCATGATGAAACTGCCTTTTTTCATAACGAATGTAAAAGTCATCAGCGGGATGATATGCTCCGGAACGATGATCTCAGTCGGCAGCAGAATTACAAAACCGAAAAATCATTGCTCCGGAATGATCAAATAATACTATTTTAGCTATCCGAATCTATACTTTAAAGACTCCAATCATGATGTTCGAAGCAAAAGTATATGCAGAGAGAAGGGAACGGTTAATATCCGCCATGAGTGGTGGATTGGTACTTATTCTGGGTAATCCTGAAGCGCCGTATAACTATCCGGCCAATACCTATCATTTCCGGCAGGACAGTTCTTTCCTTTATTTTTTTGGTCTGGATCAGCCCGATCTTGCAGGGGTGATAGATTTGGATGATCATACCGACTGGCTTTTCGGGGACGATGTGGATATAGATGACATTATCTGGATGGGGCCTCAACCCTCCATGTCTGAGAGGGCAGCCCTGGTGGGAGTGAAGCAAACCGCCCCTCTGGCAAAGCTTCCGGATATTCTCCGGCAAGCCATCCAGAAAGGCAGGAGGATCCATTACCTCCCTCCCTACCGGGGCGAGACTTACATGCAGCTGGAAAACCTCCTGGGAATCAAGGTGGCCGGTATACCGTCCAATGCGTCCGGAGAGCTGATCCAGGCTGTCGTCGGTCTCCGCTCGGTGAAGGATGATTATGAGATCGCCGAAATCGAAAAAGCGGTGGATATTGCCTATGAAATGCATACCACCGCCATGAAAATGGCGCGGCCTGGGATCATTGAACGCGAAATCGCCGGTATCATTGAAGGGATATCCCTTTCACGCGGCGGCCCGGTTTCCTTCCCCATCATCCTGAGTATTCATGGGGAGACCCTCCACAACCACTATCATGGAAATATCCTCCAGCCCGGCCGGCTGATGGTCACCGATGCGGGGGCCGAAACTACCCTGCATTATGCCAGCGACATCACACGTACCGTGCCGGTGGGCGGAAAATTCAGTGACCGGCAGCGGGATATTTATGAGATCGTGCTGAAAGCCAATATGGATACCATTGCAGCCACGAAACCAGGGATCACCAACCTGAGCCTCCATATGATGGCTGCCCGGATCATCGCTTCGGGACTGAAGGATGTCGGGTTGATGAAAGGCGACACGGATGAGGCGGTCGCTCAGGGTGCCCACGCGCTGTTCTTCCCCCATGGACTGGGACATATGCTGGGCCTTGATGTCCATGATATGGAAGGACTCGGAGAAAACCATGTGGGGTATGACAATGAAGTGACAAGAAGCAAACAATTCGGTACCGCATTCCTCCGGCTGGGCAGAAAACACCACCCCGGTTTCATATTTACCATTGAACCCGGTATTTACTTTATTCCCGCCCTGATCGACAAATGGAAGGGAGAGGATAAGTTCACCGATTTCATCAATTATGAAATGGTTGAGAAATACAGGGATTTCGGTGGAATCCGGATTGAGGACGATATCCTCGTGACACAGAACGGTCATAAGGTTCTGGGTAGACCCATCCCGAAGAAAGCTAATGAGATCGAATTACTGATGCAGGAAATTTAAACCGGCGGGTGCTGCGGGTGGCAGGAGCTGAATTGCCGGAGCCTTCAGAGGCTTTGTTTCAACCGTGTGATGAGGCTCCTGATATGTTCTTCCATCAGTTCCCGGGACCGGGTCTCTTCCTGCAAGGCACCTCTCTGTGCCGAAACCCTTTGTTCCAGTTCGGCAGAATGTTCCTTCAGATGTTTCATCTCACTGGTCAGCGCCATGATTTCCTCACGGCAGCGGTTGTGTTCCTGTTCCCTTTCCCCTGCCTCCTTCAACCGACTGGTTGCCTCTCCCAGTTCCTTCTCCAGTTCGGAGTTCCTGTGAACCAAATGGTCGTGCAACATTCGCAGTTTCGATTGCTTCAGGTGGGCAGCGATGTAGAGGATCAGAAAAACCAGGAAAAGTAACAATAAAACGCCCGTGGCAACCATCACCATCCGGTTCCGGTCATAGAGGTATTTTTTTTCCAGTTCCAGGATGTTGATTTCGTGATCCAGTTTTTCCAACCGTTGCTCCAGTTCCTCCCGTTGTGTTTCAAAGGAATGGTATTGCTGTTGTTCGCGCTTCAGCATCTTCTCAATCAGAACATTGTCAACTGAGATGACCTCTCCGGCACGGACCTGGAGTGCGACCAGGTTCACCCATGACCTTTCTTTCATGTTCCCGATAAAGGAGAGGTATCTATCATGGGCATCCTTCCTGATCTGGAGCAGCGAATCTATCCCGGTGTCGTGGGAGGCTGCCAACACCCCAGACAGCCAGATTATCTTCAGAAAAACAATCATTATTCGGATCATGACCCGTGGATTGTATCCATGCAAAAATAGATCAAACAGAGGATGTTGATTTTTAAATCCAAATCCGCCATTATGAGGAATGACATCCCGACTGCCTGCCCGTTGAAATGCGGGTCGGTGGGCAGGAATGTCGGCTGCGTTGGTCTGAGCGGGGAATACCTGCCTGTCTGCCGAAGGCATGGCAGGTGGATTCATCTGGGTCGAATGCCACCGATCCCGGTATAACCCGCGGGGTGTAATCCGGCATCTCACTCGCAATCCGTGTGGTCTTGTGTCTTCCTCAGGTCACAGGAAATGGGATAATGATCCGACAGCTTCACATTGAACCGCTGGTAGCAGGTTGTGGAAAAAAAGCAGGGATCATAGAAGATATAGTCAATCCTGTAGGAGGGTATCTGTTCTCCTGCATAGGTGTTGCTGATTCCCCGGCCCGCTTTCAAAAATGTATCCTCCAGCCTGCCTTTAACCACACGGTAGGCGTAGGAGTGAGGGGTGTCATTCAGATCGCCGCACACCACTACCGGGTGTGGAGAGTCCTGGATGGCAGCATGTACGATCCCGACCTGGTTACCCCTTCTGACAAATGCCCTTTTTAGCTTTGCCAGTATCTTACGGGTACCTTCCCTGATGGTCTCGCTCCCTCCATCCAGAAGCTCATCGAAGAACAGGTAGTCCTCCCTGATGAAATGGATGGAAGCCAGATGTACATTGAATACCCTGATGGTATCGTCTCCCATGTCCAGGTCGGCGAAAAGACATATGGTCTTTCCTTCTGATTCTATGGATCCCTGGCTTATGATCGGATAACGGCTCATGATCACCAATGCATCGGGAAACCTGGATGTCTCGTAATACTTCTGGAAACAGAAATAAGGCATCTGGATACCCGTGGCGAATTTCCGGAGGCTGACCGGCAGCTCTTCCCGCTTGCAGAAATATTCCTGCAGGCAAACCAATGTTCCCTTCCTTTCTGCCAGGAATTCACTGATCTCTTTCCGCATCAGCTTTTCCTGTTCGGCAGGCTTGCCGTCATGGATTTTATGGGCGAAATTCCGGATGTTGAATGATGTGATCCGGATATCTTCCTGATCCGGGAAATTCTGACCCGAATGGAACTGCACTATTCTGCCGATATGGTTAAAGCCGAGCAGCAGTGTGGCCAGCGGCAGTATGGCCAGCCGTTTCCACATCAGGAGCCAGATTGCCAGGAACATGATCTGGATGAGCATGAGATATGGAACCGCCAGGCCGGCGAATGCCAGCGGCCAGAACCGGGCCGGATTGACAAAGGGTGTAGCGTAGGAGATGACCAGGAGGAACGCAGAAAAAATGTTTAATACCAGGAAAAGATTCCTGAACCATCGATACCGGGGCCTGGGGGGGGAGGTTGTCACGCTGCACCAATAATTACTTCCTGTCGCCGGCTTTGAAAAGAAGCTCCTTCTCTTTCCGTGTCAGGCTGTCATAACCGGATTTGGAAATTTTGTCCAGGATTTCATCGATCCTTTTCTGATAGGCAGCTCTTTGACGGTTGTATTCTTCATCGGTCATGGATCTTGCCTGCCGTTTTTGGCCGAAATCATCTTTTTCCCTTGACCGGCGGGATTTTAACACATTCCATCGGATATTTTTTAACCAGATGAACAACAGAGTGATATCCCGTCCCCTTCGCAGTTGCGTCGCAAACAGGAACCCCCAGAGCGCACCTCCGAGGTGGGCCAGGTGTCCGCCCGAGTTTTGGGACTTGATCATCAGGATATCCAGTATGATTGAAAAGAGGGCGATATAGTAGATCCGTACCGGTCCGATGAAGAGAAGGTGTATCCTGTAATTGGGAACATACCATGAAATGGCCACAACGATCGCCATGACGGATGCGGATGCACCCAGTGCCACCGAGTTCAGATACACATCCTGGAACTTGGGGAAGATGTTGAATGATGCCACATAGACCAAAGCTCCTGCAATACCTCCCAGGATGTAAGTTGCTCTCAGCTGCCGGCTGTTCAGGAACTCCGTGAAGATTCTTCCAAACCAATAGAGCCAAAGCATATTGAAGAGGATGTGCCAGAAGTCGAAATGAAGAAACATATAGGTAAATATGGTCCAGGGGCGTGTTGCCAGTATGCTTGGATTGGCAGGTACCGCAAGCAGGCCGATCAGGTCGGCCGTGAGTCCGGTATTGAACAGGTCGAAGACCACATCCATGAAACGGATCAGTATCCATATACCGGCATTGATGATGATCAGGATGGAAAGGACCGATTTCCCCCTGAAAAAGGAACCGATGTCCTGAAATGGATGCCGCTGGCCCTGAAATCCCTCAAATCCGTTCATGAATCAGTGTTTGATGCCTCTTTTTTTCCAGTAGATAAGAAGCAGGTACCCAAAAATCATACCACCCAGATGGGCGAAATGCGCCACGTTGTCGCCGGGATTGTTGGCGATACCCGCATAGAGTTCGATGGCCCCGTAAAGGATCACGAAGTATTTGGCCCGTATCGGAATGGCAAAGAAGAGGTATATCAATGCATTGGGGAACAGCATCCCGAAACCCAGCAGTATTCCGAATACGGCGCCGGATGCACCTACCGTTGTCGTGTTGTAGAGAATGTTGAGCTTGCCGAGCAGGGAGTCGGAATAGTTTTTCCCCTCTTTCAGCAGATCATAACCCTTGCCTGTTACCTCGCTGATGGCTTCCGGAGAGAGATTCCGTTCGATCCCCGCAACCTGGATATGTATAACCAGCAAATGCAGCAGGCCGGCGCCGATCCCTGTGATCATATAATATACCAGAAACCTTCTGGGGCCCCATACATTCTCCAGCGCGTTACCGAACATCCACAGGGCAAACATGTTGAAGAAAATGTGTGCAAATCCGCCATGCATGAACATGTAGGTGATCAGCTGGTGTGGCTTGAAAAGCGGCGAAGCCGGATAATGAAGCCCAAGCATATCCGTCAGATCGATCATGCGGCTGAGAGATATGGTGGCCAGAAAAAACAATCCGTTGATGATCAACAGGTTTTTTACCACCATGGGTAACAGGTTGAATCCCGAAGGCCTTAAATACTGACTGTTCATCTCTGATGATCCTATTTCCTGAAAAGTTGCAGCAAATCTTCCATGGTGATGATCTTCAGGACCGGAAGCCCGCCGGGTGATATTTCAGGCACCTGGCATGCGAACAGCTGATGGATCAATCCCATGATCTCTTCCGGCTGAAGCTTTTTACCTGACCTGATGGCCAGTCCGGATGCTGAAGATTTTGCCAGGTTGACCATCTTGTCGTTTTTCAACTCACTCAGATTTTGCTTGAAATTTTCAATGATTATTTCTAAAACGTCTTTCACTTCATCATTGTTCATGCCGGCGGGTATTCCGCGGATGATGAACGTATGACCTCCGAAATCCCCGATGTCGAATCCCAGGCATCTGAGCTCGTCCGAGATTTGGTTCATGATCACAGCCTCTTCGGCTGTCAGTGTGATGGTCTCCGGGAACAACTGTTGCTGGCTGGCCTCCTTCCGTGACTGAAGCTGGTTGAGGAACCGCTCATAAAGGATGCGTTCATGTGCCCGTTGCTGATCGATCACCATCAGTCCCGACTTGATCACAGTTACGATGAAATGATTGTGCAATTGCAGGGCGAGACTGTCCGGAGCGTAATGTCCCGGTTCATTTTCATGATCAAGTGAAGAGGGTATGGAAAGGGTGTGTGAATTGTGATCCCCGGATTCCTTCTCTTCCCCGGGTGCATGGTCATCACGGTATAGCTTTTCCCAGTTCCTCAGGTTGCTTTCTGATCTCTGGCTTTCTGACTTCTCATGACCGCTCCGGGGCACTGTTTTGAAGGGATCGTAATCGGGATTGATCGTCACTGTCGGCTGCCTGATTACCCGTCCGGAGGGGGCGGTGCCGAAATCCATGCTTTTCTCCTTGTCAAAATCAATCGTGCCGTCCAGGTTGAACTGCCCCAGAGCTTTTTTTACCGATGACCGGATCAGGCTGTAGATGACCTGTGCATTCTGGAAGTTGATCTCCGTTTTTGTCGGATGTATATTGATGTCGATGGTTCCGGGATCCACATCAAGGTGGATGAAGTAACTGGGGAATGAGCGGGAGGGGAGCAGTTCCTGAAAGGCATTTTCCACCGCATGGTTCAGATAGGGATGCCTGATGAACCGTCTGTTGACGAAAAAGAACTGTTCACCACGGGTCTTCCGGGCAAATTCAGGTTTCCCGATATACCCTGACAGGCGCACCACCGGTGAATCTTCATCCATGGATATCAGCCGGTTCTTAAAGACAGGCCCGAAGATAGCCATAATCCTTTGCTTCAGATTCGTTTTGCCGAGCTGGTATACGGTTTTGTCGTTCTGCACCAGCAGAAACTGGATTTCAGGATGGATGATGGCGGCATGATGGAATTCCTGTATGATGTGCCGGGTTTCAGATGCATCCGACTTCAGGAATTTCCTGCGCGCAGGGACATTATAGAAGAGGTTTCTGACCGAGATAGATGTCCCTTCGGGGCAGGCACAGTAATCCTGGCTGATCACGCGCGCTCCTTCAGCATGGATCAGAGTGCCCAGATCCTTTCCTTTCGTACGTGTTTTCAGCTCGACCTGTGCGACAGCGGCGATGGAGGCCAGGGCCTCACCCCTGAAACCAAATGAACGGATGGCGAAGAGGTCTGCAGCCTGCCTGATCTTCGAGGTGGCATGCCTCTCAAAGCACATCCGGGCATCAGTCTCGGACATGCCGCAGCCGTTATCGGTTACCTGGATAAGTGTTCTTCCTGCATCCCTTATGACAACGCTGATCTGGTCCGCTCCTGAATCAATGGAATTTTCAATCAGCTCCTTGACTGCTGAGGAAGGACGTTGGATCACTTCCCCTGCAGCGATCTGGTTGGCCACTGCATCAGGAAGGATCTGAATGATATCCACTGGTTCTTTCGTCACTGGGAATAAGCCCTGATCGGGCGGAAATGTCAGGCAAAGAAAATAAAATAGACCAGAATGGCAAGGATGAACAGGTAGATCAGCAGGCTGTTCCGGCGGGCTTTCAACCGGTCGTCTTCCTTTCTCCTTTGCCGTCTCCATTCATGGGAAAGCCGGGCACTGAACGGTTCCTCCCTGTCCCCACCAGCAAGCAGGCCCAGTTCCCGCTTTCGCTGCTCCAGACGCTCTTTCTCCTCATCAAAGTAACGGGGCGGGTACCTGAACTGCCTGGGTTTGGGAAGCCTGAAAAAACTCAGGTTCATGATTGCTCCTTTACCGCAAAGGTATTTAAAAAAAATGAGGACGATCCTCTGACTTCCACCGCTTTTTTATATTTTTGAAATGATTCAGGAATTGATTGATGGAAATTACCGGAGAAAACAAGTTCAGAAAGCTCATCGTTGTGGGTGACAGGGTGCTGATCAAACCCAAGGTACCCTCTTCAAGGTCGAAAGGCGGGCTCTACCTGCCCCCGGGATACTCGGAAAAGGATGATGTTCAGACGGGCTACGTGATCAAGACGGGTCCCGGCTATCCCTTACCTCTGCCTTCAGAGGAAGACGAACCCTGGAAGAAGATCGACGAGAAGATCAGGTATATACCCCTGCAGGCCATGGAGGGCGACCTGGCCATTTTTTTGCAGAAAGGTGCCGTTGAGGTGATCTATGACGATGAGAAATACTTCATCGTCCCACAACATTCCGTTTTAATGCTCGTGAGGGAAGAAGACCTTTGAATTCCACCAGATCGTATAAATGATCCTCTGGGCCGCTGTCCTGATGCACCGTGAAAGAGTGAGACAAAGTGAGGGTTTACGCCTTGTTGATGGCGGGAATCCAGCGTGCTGCCAGGTAGAAACTTCCGAAAAAGACCCCCGTATAGAACAGGTCACCTGCCAGACCGTTCCTGAGAAACGGCAGACCTGCCGTGTAACAGGCAAGCAGACCTGTGGCATCCTGTGAGTAGAACGGGCTGCCCAGCCATACGGCAAAGTTGGTGATCAGGAAGAAAACCAGGGAGGAAGCTACCGCCGCACCGGCAATGTAACCGGCCTGCAATCGCCGTTGCAACAAAAATCCCATAATCACGGTCAGAATAAAACTGATATAAACAGCGGGCATGTAGGAATGGAATCCCAGGATCAGATCGCTGAGCAGCATGGCACCCAGCGGGATGATAAATGCAACTGACTTCCTCTGCAAGGTGGCGCCTGCAAATAAAGCCATGGCCGCCACGGGTGTGAAATTGGGCCAATGAGGCACCAGCCTCATCAACGCACCGAAAAGGATCAGTGAAAAAATCAGAACAAGGCGGGGATTCAAATTCAGTTTGCTCATACCTCTTAACTTATGGGGGCCAAAAATAAAAAAATTACCTGAATCATACTGTGGGCATCAGGATCACTACCGGCAGAATATATCCAAACAATCCAACAATCCATCAGGATTTAAGTTCATGTTGCCTGCCGGAAAACCGGAATACCCGCGACCCATCAGTCATTATATTATTTTTGCAACACCTTAAACCGGAATCCTGATGGGATACGGGTAACATACAATGGCTGACCTGTGGGGAGCAGATATGCCTTGGCTAAAGTTGCTGCTGGATGAAAGATCTGAGTGTAGGAAAGGAAAGCAGGCTGATCATTCAGTTCGCCACCCCCATGCTGCTGGGTAACGTTTTTCAGCAGTTGTACAATGTCACCGACAGCATTATCATCGGCAATTATCTGGGAAAGGAGGCGCTGGCAGCGGTAGGAGCGTCGTTCCCGATCATCTTCATGCTGATTTCCCTTCTGATCGGATTTACGATGGGATCCACCATCATCATCGCACAGTATTTCGGAGCCAGAAAGTTTGAATCGGTGAAGAGAGCCATCGATACCCTCTACATCGTACTTTTCTTCACATCGCTGGTTCTGACGGTAGCCGGGATTTTTCTGAGCGGTCCCCTCTTCCGGATGATAAAACTGCCCGGTGATGTATTTCCCCTGGCCAGGCTCTACCTCAATATCTATATGGGGGGGATGGTATTCTTTTTCGGATTCAACGGAACGGCGGCCATTCTCAGGGGGCTGGGAGATTCCAGGACACCCCTCTATTTTCTGATCATTTCGACTGTGATGAACATCCTGTTCGACCTGGTATTCGTCATTGTCTTCAAGTGGGGTATTGCCGGAGTGGCAGTAGCCACAATCATTTCCCAGGGCGGGGCATTCATTACGGCCATCATATACCTGAACAGGAGCCACGGGCTGCTCAGGTTTTCCATTTCCTCCATGGTTTTCGACAGGGATATCTTCAGGAAGAGTATACGTATCGGACTTCCTTCGGGAATGCAACAGACTTTTGTTGCGCTGGGCATGATGGCTCTGGTCTGGATCGTCAACCTTTTCGGCACTGATGTCATAGCAGCCTATTCCATCGTCATGCGGATCGATTCACTCGCATCCATGCCGGCCATGAATTTCGCAGCAGCACTCTCCACCTTTGTCGGGCAGAATCTGGGCGCCAGCAAACCCGAGCGTGTGAGGGCAGGATTGATAGCGACACTCAGGATTACCAGTGTCATATCTTTGGGGATCACATTGATCGCCATCCTGTTCGCGCGCACCCTCATGGGGATATTCACCCAGGATCCGGAGGTGATCCGCACCGGGGTTGCCTATTTACAGATCGTCAGCAGCTTTTATATCCTGTTTTCCGGGATGTTCGCCCTGAATGGGGTGCTGAGAGGGGCCGGCGATACCCTGATCCCGATGTTCATCACGCTGTTCTCCCTGTGGGTGATCAGGGTGCCTGTCTCATGGTTTCTGTCCCAGGAGCTCGGAGAGACCGGGATATGGTGGGGAACACCCATCGGATGGGTGGCGGGGATCTTCTTTTCCTGGCTTTACTACCGGTCGGGCCGGTGGAAGACGAAAACAGTCGCAGGCCGCCCTGACCTGCCCGGACAGGAAGAAGGATGAAGATCACTTTGCAACACACCTGCGGAAACTGATCCGCCCATATTCCACCATTTCTTCAGCCCGGTGGAACTCGAAAACGTCGCAGGAATGCCTCGATATTTCGATCAGCAGATCCGGCCTGTACTGCTCCAGTGCGATCCGGGTCAGCCTCACCTGCATGGCATAAATGGATTTCATCATCAGGTCGAAGAATCCGGGTGCTTTTTCCTTCTTTCTGGAGGAATGGAAGTACTGTGTCCATTTTTCATTGATCGTCTCCAGGGCTTTACGGTAGGCTGAATCGCTTTTTTCCTCCATCTCAAAGGCGGGTGGGGGCTTATAGGGGATATCCGCATTCAGATCCACTGCGACCAGCAGGTCGCCGTCGTGACGTGCCACGCAATCCATCGGCAAAGGATCGAGGACGCTGCCGTCCACCAGGTTTTGTTTTTTATACCTGAAGGGCCGGAAGACCGTAGGTATCGAAACGGAAGCGCGCAGGGCTTCCAGCAGGGGGCCCTCCCGGAAGACCACCTCCTCATGCCTGTCGATATCCGCCGCCACCGCAGCATAAGGCACGGGGAGCTCCTCAATCTTCACGGCACCCGTGAACCGCTTGATTTCCCTGAAGACCTTTTCTCCCCTGATAAAACCATTCTTGCTGATGGCCAGGTCCACCAGCCGGATCATATCCATCCGGCTCAGTGAGCATACCCACTCCCTGTATTCTTCCAGCTTCCCCGCGGCATAAACTCCTGCAACCACCGAACCGATGGACGTCCCGGCCAGTGACGTGATCCTTCCTCCGGCCTTTTCGATTTCTTCGATCACACCGATGTGCGCCAGCCCCCGTGCACCACCACCTGAAAGCACCAGGGCAATGTTCCGGCCTTTTATTTCCATTCCCTATTTTTTTAACGGATGAATTCTTCGGGATACCAACTGTGCTTTACGATGCCCCGGGGCTCAGACCGTGTGCAGAAGCCCAGCCAGTAACCTTCGCAAAAAGGAATGTGACCCAGATAAACATCCGGCAGGGGTAGTCCGCTCAGGTCGGTGGCGAGGTATCTGCCCTGATGCTCCATGACTGAAAATGATCCCAGGGAAGCGGTCATGCCCAGACCCAGGTATTTCAAATAGCTCTCCTTCAGGGTCCATAAACGGAAAAAATACTCCGGACGGCTCTCCGGGGGTTTCGATATAAGCCATTCAATTTCTGCCGGAGTGAAAAATCTTTTCGCAACCCCCAGTTTTGTCTTTCTGATTTTTTCAATGTCGATACCGATCTCTCCTGTGAATATCCCGCATACAACCCATAATCCGGCATGTGAAATATTGAAATGGAGCCCGCTGTGATCCTGAAGCGAGGGCTTTCCTTTCGGATTGGTGGCGATCCTGATCCTTTCAACGGGAATGTCCAGCTTACGGCTCAGGATGCTTCTGGCCATGATATCTCCCAGCAAAGACCGCTGCTGGCTGTCCGGGTGACGGTAACTGCTCAGGACGTCCCTTCTTCCCGGAGGAAGCAACTCCATCAGTGACTTTCTGATCGATTCATACTTGTCCTCCGGCAGTATTTCCGTATAATGGATTTCAACCATGATTTTTCAATCTCTGCCCAGGGGCATGATTTCATTTCTGGCCCTTCTTTCGTATCAAAAGTAAGGATTGTTCCCTTTTATCAGACCCAAGCCTGTTTCAGCCTATTTTTGTAATGATGAACATCCTTAAATCTAAAGATAGGATTTTTCTGTTATACGGAAGACACCCGCTTGCGGTGATCCTGATTGCCGGATTGCTGGTCCGGCTGGCCGCCGTCATCTTCTCAAAGGGATGGGGGATGTTTGACGATCATTTCCTGGTGATTGAGCCGGCACAGTCGTGGTTGGACGGGTATGATTCAAACAGATGGTTCCCGGGCAGCGGTCCGGACACCCAACCCCGTGGGCACAGCTTCTTCTACCCCGGACTTCACTACCTGTTGTTTCTCTTTCTTGAATCATTAGGGATGTATGATCCCCAGTCAAAGATGTTCGCGGTGCGGCTTCTTCATGCCCTGCTGTCCCTGATCGTCGTCTGGGCGTCATACCGTATGGCGGATGTCATGTCGGGACGAAAGGCTGCGGTGCTGACCGGCTGGCTGATGGCTCTTTACTGGTTCATGCCGTTCCTGAGTGTCCGCAATCTGGTCGAGGTGGCATGTATCCCTTTTCTTATGTGGGGCTCATGGATGATCGTCAGGGATGAGAAATCACGGTATACGATGGCATCTTTCCTTTTGGCAGGTCTCCTGCACGGCCTGTCCTGTTCGATCCGGTACCAGGTGATCTTCTTCCCGGCCGGATTCGGACTTGTCCTTTTCCTGAAAGAAAAATGGAGGGTAGCTCTTGTCTATGGATTGGGATGGCTCACCAGCTTCGTACTGATCCAGGGCGTCACTGACCTTGTCATCTGGGGCAGCCCGTTTGCGGAGTTCCGGGAGTATTTCCTGCACAACCTCACCCACGCGGCAAATTACCTCACGGGTCCCTGGTACATGTATATCCTGCTCCTGGCCGGAATACTGATCCCGCCCGTCAGCCTCTTCCTCCTGGCAGGATGGCTGTCAGTCTGGCGTAGACAACAGATACACTTTCTCCCGGTACTATTGTTCCTTGTGTTTCATTCCGTCTTTCCGAACAAGCAGGAAAGGTTCATTTTGCCTGTTGTGCCTTACCTCATACTACTGGGTGTGGTGGGATATATGCGCTGGCTCAATTCAGTCAGGTCGCTCCGGCTGCAGCGGTTGATCAGTGCCGGATGGGTCTTTTTCTGGGTGCTGAACCTGGCATTTCTGCCGGTGTTCTCTCTCAACTATTCCAAGAGGGCGAAGGTGGAATCCATGGTGTACCTGTCCGACTATCAGGACATCCGTGTGCTGCTTCTTGAAGATTCGAACAGCGGGGATACACAGATGTCCCCGCGGTTCTACTTGGATCAGTGGGCGGCTGAGATTTATGTTTCGAAAAGCCATCCTGCGGATTCCCTCAATCCGGTCTTTATTGAAGATCCGGAGCACCGGCCGGGATTCCTTCTCTTTTACGGTACGGAACGCCTGGAACATCGTGTAGCGCAACTGAGGCTGTTATATCCGGAGATTGTACCGGAAACTGTGATCCGTCCGGGTTTTATCGACAGGGTGCTTTACCGTCTGAATCCCCTCAATGCCAATCAGACCGTTACTATTTACCGGAACAAAGCCGTTTTTCCATATCCGAAAGAGATATCCCATGAACCGAGAAGAGGCTAGAAGAAGGATCGAAGAGCTGACCGTCCGGCTCCATGATCACAACTACCGTTATTACGTGATGGCCCAACCCGTGATCAGCGACTATGAATTCGATATGCTGATGAAGGAGCTTGAAGAACTGGAGCGCACTTATCCGGATCTGGCCCTGCCCGATTCCCCCGCACGGAGGGTCGGGGGTGACATCACCCGTGAATTCATCCAGGCGGAGCATCGCTACCCCATGCTCTCCCTGGCCAACACTTATTCTGAGGAGGAGCTGAGGGACTTTGACAGGCGCGTCCGTACCCTGATCGGCGATGAAGTGGAATATGTGTGCGAGCTCAAATACGACGGGGTGTCCATCAGCATAACCTATGAACGGGGCATCATGGTCAGGGCGGTGACGCGAGGGGACGGAACCCGGGGCGATGATGTGACCACCAACGTCAAAACGATCCGCTCCATCCCGCTGCGGCTCAGGGCAGACTACCCTATGCTTTTCGAGATCAGGGGAGAGATCTTCATGCGGCGGGAATCGTTCCGCAGGCTCAATGAGGAGCGTGTGGATATGGGCGAGCTGCCCTTCGCCAATCCCCGCAATGCCACCGCAGGTACGATCAAGATGCAGGACAGCGCCGAAGTCGCCAAACGTCCGCTGGATTGCTACCTGTACCATCTGATCGGAGAAGACCTTCCGTTTGGCAATCATTATGACAACATGATGCAGTCCCGTTCGTGGGGATTCCGGATAACGGAGTACATTGCCCGGTGCCGGAATATCGGCGAGGTCTTCGGGTTTATCCGGGAGTGGGAACAGGGGAGGGAGGAGCTGCCTTTCGACATTGACGGGGTGGTGGTGAAGGTGAATTCATACGCCCATCAGCAGGAGCTGGGATTTACGGCCAAATCGCCCCGCTGGTCCATTGCCTACAAATACAAGGCGCAGCAGGCGCTGACACGCTTGCTTTCGGTGAGCTACCAGGTAGGCCGGACGGGAGCCATCACGCCGGTGGCCAACCTTGAACCGGTGCTTCTGGCCGGCACGATGGTGAAACGGGCATCCCTTCATAATGCCGACATTATGGCCGCTTTGGATGTCAGGCTGAATGACCGCGTCTTCGTGGAAAAGGGCGGGGAGATCATTCCGAAGATCGTAGGTGTGGATCGGAGCAGCCGGCCTTCCGGCTCACAACCCATTGAATATATCACATTGTGCCCTGAATGCAGAACCCCCCTGGAACGAAAGGAGGGAGAAGCGATACACTACTGCCCTAACCGGGAGGGCTGCCCGCCGCAGATCAAGGGCCGGATCGAACACTTCATCAGCCGCAACGCCATGAATATCGAAAGCCTCGGCGAGGGCAAGGTGGAAATCCTTTATGACAAGGGGCTGGTCCGGGATGCGGCTGATCTGTATGACCTCTGTTTCACCGACCTGCTCGGCCTGGAAAAGGTCATCACGGGAGAGGACGGGAAGGAGCGGAAGGTCAGCTTCCGGGAAAAAACTGTACAGAACATACTCAAAGGCATTGAATCATCGAAAGAGGTGCCTTTCGACCGGGTACTCTTCGCGCTGGGTATCCGGTTTGTGGGGCAGTCGGTGGCCCGCACCCTGGCATTGCACTACCGGAGCATTGACCGCCTGATGCATGCCGGCTTTGAGGAAATGGTGCTGGTCGAGGATATCGGTCCCCGCATCGCGGAGAGCATTACTGGTTTTTTTACTGATGAAGGTAACCGCAGGATCATCAGCCGCCTTCGTGATAAGGGGATCCGGATGGAGATGAGTCAGATACCGGAAAAGACGTCAGAACTGCTTACCGGAAAAACAATCGTGGCCACCGGACGGCTGAAAGGATTCAACCGCGAAGGGATCGAGGATGAAATACGCCGGCATGGAGGTAAACCGGCTGCATCGGTATCGAAAAAGACCTCCTTCGTCATCTCCGGCGAAGACCCCGGCACCAGTAAGATCGCAAAGGCCGGAGAGCTGGGTATTCCCGTCATCACCGAAGAGCAATTCCTGGAGCTGTTAAAAACTTAAAGACAACAACATTGCTGTTGCAAAATGCAGCATGTATTTTTGCAGATATGGAGATCAGAAATGAGATTTACCCTGGCGATTGCAGGAAAAATTAAGAATGCTTCCTGATAATTCTGTGGATTTGATATTCACATCTCCCCCATACGCCGATCAGAGCAAAAATACCTGGGGAGGTATGAAACCCGCGCAAAATGTAAACTGGTTTCTGCCAATATCCCAACAGCTTCTGCGTCTACATAAACCTGAAGGAATGGGTGTCCTTCTGTCTTGCAGATCGGGAATGCCGGCTCAGGTCATGTTTCAGAACCTCTGCCATTCCCGTCTTGCCGGCATTACAGGTGCGGTGCCGAAGTGCCTTACATAATACGTAAAGGTAAGCATCAGGTAGCGCCGTAACAACTCCGTCCGGGAATCTTCCACGTAGAACCCGGTCACGGTGCGGCTAATGGTTCTGTTCCGGTCGAGGATATCGAACACCGACAATCTGATCTCGCCCCGCTGGTTGGCGAATACCTTCTTCCCGATACCTGCGTTCCACAGCAGGAAATCCTCGTTATAACCCTCCGACATCCCGGCATACAGCGAATGGGTGATGTCGGTCTGCAGCACAAGGTTCCTCCATGTGATCCAGTCGATCCGGAACCCGGCGTTATGGTTGTAATAGTCGCTGTTCATATCCTTCCGGATGGTGTTGTCGACGAAGTTGATATTGCCCGTGTATGAGAGGCGAAAATCGACCTTGTCGGATATGTTGCTGCTGAGCACGAATCCCTGGCTGACGGTGAAGGTGCCGGAAATGTTTTGACGGTCATTGATCAGCCCCGGGGTACGGGTATAAGAAACACCCGTGTTCAGGTTCAGGTTGCATTGTATCTTTTTGACCGGAAATCCGAAGGTTATGAAGGAGCGGATGTTCCGGCTACCGTCCAGGTTGACGGGCCGGGAAAGCTGTGTGCCGGGCGGAAGTATGATGCCGCCGATGGTGAGGGTGTCGCTGTAGTCATACCAGGTGGCCGTGCCGATCGCATCGCCTGTCAGGCTCCCGAACAGGAACACGAAGAAACTGTTCCCCTCTTCGGTATTTGCCTGCGAGAAGCGCGCCACGGCCATATGGCGGTATTCCTGCCGGAGTTCGGGATTGCCGGTGGAAAGAAGCAGCGGATTGGCGTTGTCCACTACCTGTTGCAACTGGTCGATCGAGGGAGGCTGGGTAGAGGTTCTGTAAAACAGCCTGAGATTGCTTTGGTTGGAGAACTTATGCCGGAACATGACGGAAGGGAGAAGGTCGCGGAACCTCCTTTCCGTCGTCTCCGTCACTGGAAATTCCTCATCGCCCGACAGGTCTGCCTGCTGGTAATCGAGGTTGATCATCAGGTTGGATTTCTCATTGCGGTAGCGGTATCCGGCCCCGGCCCGGTGTGTCAGATAGGTAGTGGTATATAAATTGGAGAGAGCCGTATCCAGTATCACATACTCACCGCTGACGGGATCCGGGTGGTATGTCTTCCGGTCGGCGTCGCTGAACGTGTGTGAAGGGCTGTAGCTGAGCTGCAGCTGACCTTTCGTACCCACGGGCTCAGTATATATGACCCGTCCCGAGAGGGTTCTTCCCGTGGTTGACAGTCCGGTATGCTGATCGATGGTGTCGCTGAGGCCTCCCTGGCCGGTATCGTAACTTGTGGTGGAACAAAGCGTGGACTCACCCTCCCGGTCATTGAGACGGGTTCCCAGGTTCACCGAGACCGTCCGGCCCTCCTTGCGGAAGCGATGCCGGTACAGGATATCGTTGCTGAAATCGATGCCGGAGAGGTCAGAACCATTGTCGTTCATCGTGCTGCTGATCACCTGCGGCCCGGCCGTCGTGGTGCCCGATACCAGGCTCCGGGTCCGGTTGTCCTGCAGGCTCAGCCTGGGCATCAGCAGGATGCTGTTCATGGAGTCGATCGTGTAGTCGAGCCTGAGGTTGAACCGGTGGTTGAAATTGTCGGCATCGCTCCGGTTCGCTTCGTCATAATACTGTCCCGCTTCGGATCCTGAGTAGTACTCCCGGGTAAGACTCTGCTCCGTTTCATTCTCCGTGGCATTGAAGAAATAGCTGCCGTCCACCCTGATCTTCTCTCCCCAGTTGCCGGAGTAGTTCAGGCCGAAGGCATGGGTGGTGGTGTTGCCGTTCTGCTGACCGGTCATAAAGTCGCCGATGCTTCCGCCGCCTATGGGGGGGCCACCTCCCTGGGGACTTCCCAAACGACTGCCCCCCATACGACCTGCTCCCCCTGGCCCGAAGCGCCGCATGCCCCCGGTGCCCGCCACACCCAGCAGGTCCTGCGTGGAGAAGTTCTGCCGGTTCACGTTGTTGGTCAACCCGATCAATGAAATCCTTCTCTTTTTCGTGAAGAAACTGATATTTCCCCCGGCGAGGTAGCGCTGATCGGTGCCATATCCTGCGTAGGTTTTTCCGAACTGACCGGTACGGCGATCCATCCTGGTGATGATGTTGATGGCACGGACGGACTGGCCGTCGTCGAACCCGGTGAATTCCGCCTGCTCGCTCATCTTGTCGAAGAACTGGATCTTGTCGATCACCTCGGCAGGCAGGGTCCTCAGGGCAAGGGTAGGGTCATCGCCGAAGAAAGGCTTTCCGTCGACCAGCACCTTCTTCACATCCTCCCCCTGTGCCCTGACCGTGCCCTGCTCCACCGTGACTCCCGGCATTTTGGTGATCAGGTCCTCGGCTGTGGCTTCCGGCAGGGTTTTGAACGCTGCGGCATTGAACTCGGTGGTGTCACCCTTCTGTACCGCCCGGGGCATCACACCGGTCACCTCGACGCCTTCGATCGTCTCGACGCGGCGATGCATAAGAAGCAGTTCCAGGTCGGTAACGGGCCGTGCCAGATTCACCGTTCGTTGTATCCTGTCAAAGCCGACAAAACTGCCGCGCAGCCGGTAATGACCCTGATCTAATCCGTTAAAGCGGAAGGCACCGTCCGGTCCTGAAGTGGTGTAAGCCATCCGGGTGGTGTCGCTGAGGAGGGTCAGGATCAGGTTGACCCCGGCCAGCGGCGACCGGTCGGCACTGTCGGCCACACGGCCCTGCAAAACCAGCTCCTGCGCAGGTAACCCCAGCCACATCACCAGACACAGGAGCGTGAGTAAATCTGTTTTCATCCGCGGATCGAATTGACATCCTTTAGACCGTCATGAAGGTCGTTGGTTTAATGGATCATCTTCATACATCCTGATCATCGCTCGGGAACAGTGTGATTGACGACAGGAATAACTTTATTTGTGATATCACAGAAAATTCAATACTTTTGAATAATCATGAGAAGACATGCATATTATGCACTGCAACAGGTCATTCTGCAAGTTCTTTTTAATGAATATAAAATCTTTACGATAGATGAAATCGATATTCCTTCTTTTCGCGGGTATACTGAGCGCATTTATTTCTGCTTCTCAGGGTTATCATAAGATGATACAAGAGAACAATGAATGGAATGTGCTTCATGTTACATTTCATATTCCAAATCCCTGGGATACTTCATTTTATACCATTACCTACCGATTGTCGCATGATACCGTGATTAATAACCAGCCATTCTTCAAGTTACTCAAATCAGAGGGAGAATTTCCCATTCACTGGCAGTATGAAGGAGCTTTGCGGGAGAAGGACCAGAAAGTCTGGTTTCTGCCGAAATTTGGGACCGAAGAAGAATTGATATACGATTTCAGTATCAAAGTCGGGGATACCATCGCTTTCCTGTATGAGCCCATGGTAGTGGATTCAATAGTATTCAGGCTGATCAACGGAGAATACAGGAAGCACTGGTTTTTTTCATATCCGGGAGTCCCTTTTAGGGAATTCTGGATAGAAGGAATTGGAAGCAACAGGGGCGTTCTGCAAAGCGGGAATGCGGGGTTCGTGGGTGGCTGGACATGGCTGTTATGCATGTATGAAAATTCTTCGTTGATCTATATGAACCCGGCGCATAATTCATGTTCTCTGTTCAGTACAGGGATTGAAGAGACCGGTTTTCCTGTGGTCCGGTTTAGTTCAAATACTTCAGACGGATACATTATGGTTGAATACCCGGAGGACTTCAGAATAACGCACCTTTCGGTCATTTCTTTGTCAGGGCGTACGGTCAGGAGCTATGCAACAGAAACGAAACGCCTTGATATTTCCGGAATGTCGTCAGGGATATTTTTCCTGAAGTTGGTCTATGAAGGTGGTGTAACGATACGGAAATTTGTAATTCATTGAAATATATCCTGCATTATGAAAAGCACCTCTCAACCCGACCCCATCTGTTGTCCCGAATTCGATCCCGCACCCTGGGACGACAAAATCCTGGAATGGAAGGATAAGCTTTTCATCCGTAGCAGGGTGCCCGCCTTTTTCTACATGCCTTATGGCTTCGGCCGGGTGATGCGGCGGCTCGACCGCAAGGTGCGCGAGGCTGGTGCCACGATCCCCGGCGCTTTGTGCCTGTCGGACCATACCTCCCGCTGGAATATGGATATTTATCTGGCCGTGGACCGCGAGATACCGGATGAGGATCATGCACAATTCAATGGTACCTTCTTCAGCAAGGTCTATGAGGGCCCGTTCAGGGATACCCGGAAATGGTGCGACGACTTTGAAAAGACTGCGAAAGAAAAGGGGATGAAGGTGGACAAGTGGTTCATGTGGTACACCACCTGCCCGAAATGTGCCAAAAAATACGGCAAGAACTATGTGGCCATCATTTCCCGGGTCGGGACATGAAATGACTTGGTTATATTACGTATGATTTTTGGGTAAGAACAAGAAATTCCTGCCCGCCTCCGGCGGGGCAGTCTTGTCAGGCTTCTGTGCAAACAGTCATCTTATGTGGTAAGACTGCGTTTAAGCCCTATTTGTTGGCAGCTGGCAATTTTTAAACTGATCCATATTCTTATAAAATCTTTGGTTATCTATTCAATATAGAAATAAGTCAAATTACTAAAATCAAATGTATTTTCATTGTCATCATTTTTAAGCCTGACTTAATATATATCTGATGTTCGCTTGCTGCCAACGACCCGG
>JAFGHD010000133.1 GCA_016939365.1 Bacteroidales bacterium
CCGCTTCCCGGTCCGGGTCCCGTCACCACCACAATGGGCTTGTCTGTTTCGATATACGGATTTGCTCCGTAACCCACATCGCTTACGATCAGGTCCACATCGGTCGGATAGCCCTTTGTCAGGGAATGTGTGTATACCCTTATCCCGTTCCGCTCCAGCCGGTTCATGAATGAGGTGGCCTGGGGCTGGTTCTGGTAACGGGTGATAACCACCGCTTTGATCTCAATATCCCATTTCTTGAAATCGTCAATGGTCTTCAATGCGTCCGAGTCATAGCTTATCCCGAAGTCGGCACGCATTTTTTTCCTTTCGATGTCCCCGGCATTCACGCAAAGGATGATATCGGTCTTATCACTGAGTTCCTGGAGAAGCCGCATTTTCACATTGGGATCAAAGCCGGGAAGAACCCTTGATGCGTGGTAATCGTACATGATCTTCCCCCCGAATTCCAGGTACAGTTTTTCCTGGAAGCACTCCACCCTTTCCAGGATGGATGCGCTCTGTGCCCTGATATACGCTTCATTGTCAAAGCCTATAGCATTGGGAAGTTCGTGTGAGGTGGCCATGTTCATGAAATAAAATGACTTTTGCTTCAAACAGGACCTCAAGATAAAGAAAAAGCCGGATCATTCGGATTTTTTTCCCAATGATCCGGCAAAAAGCCTGAGCGATTAAGAGACACCTGTCATTCTTCCCTAAACCACAGCGTATCAAGCACTGTGGTTTCCCCTGCGATCACCTCCACTCCCAGCAGGCTTGTGTCAGCGAAAACCGTATCCGGATTGAATTCCAGACCATAATAACCTGTGGACAAACCCCTGATCATGAAGTGCCCGGTCAACGTATCCGCGTATACCCCAATTGTGTCATTCCCGGGACTGATCACGTTGATGGCCGGTCTGGCCTCTGACGGCTGAACAACTCCTTCGATCGAGCCTGTGAGTACCTCGGCAAATACCCGTATGACCGGTTTGAGAATATATTTCTCACTACCCGTTCTGACGACGGATTTTGCAGCGTCGAAGTCAATGACGAAACTGTACATTTCACCGGGCGAGATCTCCTGGTGCACATTGAACTTCAAACCGGATTGCTGGGCACTGGGCGTCATCAAGCCGGATATCCGGCTGTCGGCCATGATCGAGTTGTTTTCCCCCAGGATCAACCTGACCTGACTGAGCTTGCCGGACGGTATCTCATCATCTACCAATATGGTATCCACACCGTTTACAAAGTCAAGGAGGTTGTAGACGCCCTGGTTGGTTTCCAGTTCAATGACCGAATCATTAATGATGACCTCCACCCCCTGAACATCGATATTGACCTCCTGGTAATCACCCGGAGCATCTGTCAGGAAAATCCTGATTCGGGATGAATCCTGATTTTTGGTGTTCAGTGTATTACATGCACTAAACACGAGCGGCGCAAGCAGCATTGCAATCAAAACTCTATTTGCTGTTTTTCCCATGGTTTCTTTTTTTTATTTGCCAATTTCTACCACTGCATATTTTGAAATTTTCCAGAACTCGGCGGGGTCTTTGATTTCAATGGAAGCAATCATTTGTTCATCTTCCCGGACCAGTTCGTAGGAGTCCGTGGGATGCTCGGTGATCAGCTTGACCTTCCTGGAATTCACGGGAATCTGTTTCACCTCGGTCAGATCGATCTCCCTGAAGGTCGTGTCCGAAAAGTCCTCCACCAGGGCTTCTTTCCTGCCCAGCAAACCGAGAAATCCCCCTTCTTTGGTCACCAGTCCCTTTTCCTTGAGATCATCGAAGGTCCCGGATGCCAGGTAAGCCTTGTTCATCTCGTCGATCTGGTTACTGATCTCCTCATCTTTCTGGATAATGGTCATCTGCAGGTTATTCATCCTGTCGTTGAGCTGGCCGATTTCGAAATCCTTGTCCACCAGGGCCAGCTTCAACTCCTTTACTTCATTTTCCTTTTCCCTGATAGATTCTTCAAGGTTGACAATCTTCGCCTGCAGGCCCTGCAGCGATCCACCTGTTTTTTTAAGCTGCGAATTCAGTGCGGCGATCTTCTTCTTGTTCATATCCAGCATCGAGTTAATGTACTGGATATCATCCAGGATCTGCTGCCTTCTGTCCTCTGAGATCTCCACATCCTCAGCTGACTCGGTCGAGATCATTTGTTCCCGCTGGGTAATTTTGTCCAGGTCCTCTTCGATCTGGTTAAATGTCGACACCCACACATTGATCACGGAATCCCTCGAGCGGAAAAGTTCCGTATAGGATTGTTCCTGGCTTTCAAGCTCCTCCGCCTGTCTTTCCTGCTGTCGCTCAAAAAGAATGTACATATAGACACCAGCCCCCACAATCAGGCTCAGGCTGATCAGACCGGTGAGAACAGCACCCCTGACAACGCCACTTTTCCTGGCATTCTTTTCATCTTCCCAGGGGTATAAATCTTCTTGATTCCTTGCATCTTGTTTTTCGTCATTTTTCATGGTGTTTCCTCCTTATCATTAAATATTAGTTTATTCAGCAGCCAGAGATCTTTCAGAATGTGAATCTTACACTGATCCCAGGATCAATGGCAAAGAACAGATCGCCTGTCCAGCAGACCTCTATAAATGAATTCATAGTGAGGAATACATACCAAATTCCGTACAGAAACGGCATCTGTCCGCTAAAACCCTTATAAACAGAATATTGGAATAAACCCAAAGAAAAGAAGTCTTCCCATATTGAGAAAAATATTCTCAAATTGAGAATGGAGGGAGGAGAGGGAGGCTTTTCAGGTTTCTTTTGCTTCTTTCAGTTTCCGGTATATGGTCGACACTCCGATATTAAGTTTGCCGGCTACCAGTTTGTAATCGTTATGATATTTCTTCAGCATGGCTTGTATGATCTTCAGTTCGTATTCCTGAAGGGTCATGTCTGTTTCGGCCACCCCGGACAGGGGATCGTCATGATCAAGCACCAGATCAGATGGTCCGATTTCCTCGGAGCCTGAAAGCGTTGCGGCAAGCTCGATTACTGATTTCAACTCCCTTATGTTTCCCGGGAATGAATACCCCATCAACTTCTGATGTGCAGCTTCCGAAAATCTTTTTTGCGGGATCTCGTTCTCATGACAGAACCTGTCCAGGAAATGCCGGGCAAGGATCAATGGATCATTTCCCCTTTCGCGCAGTGGAGGCAAATCAATAGACAAGCCTAAAAGCCTGTAGTACAGATCCTCCCTGAAATTTCCCTTCCGAACCTCCTCTTTAAGGTTCCTGTTGGTAGCCACGATGATCCGGCAGTCGGTTCTAACTGCCCTGTTGCTCCCAATCCGTTCTATTTCTTTTTCCTGCAGCGCCCTCAGGATTTTTGCCTGTATGTTCAGTTGCATTTCCCCGATCTCATCCAAAAATAACGTTCCTCCATCGGCCTCTTCAAACCGGCCGATGCGCCTGGAAATGGCACCTGTGAATGCTCCTTTTTCATGCCCGAACAATTCACTCTCTATCAGTTCCGAAGGGATTGCCGCAA
This sequence comes from Bacteroidales bacterium, assembly GCA_016939365.1. GTDB lineage: Bacteria > Bacteroidota > Bacteroidia > Bacteroidales > JAFGHD01 > JAFGHD01. Next base: position 3,498 of record JAFGHD010000133.1, read on the forward strand.
TATTCACAGCCACGAAAGGTTTGTCCTTTCTTTTTGAATTATAATGGATCGCCTTGGCAACGAGCTCTTTCCCTGTTCCGGTCTCCCCGGAAATGGTGACTGTAATATTCGTATCGAGCGCTTTATCTATTAACGCATACACATCTTTCATTGCCTGGCTCTCCCCGATAATGCTCTGGCGAAAACTGTATTTTTTTTGTATTTCCCTGCGAAGTGTGGAGAGCTCCCTTTTCAGGCCTATTCCCTTCCGGATGTTCTGCACTGTGTTGAGAAGACGCTCCTTGATGTCATCGGTTTTTGTCAGGTAATCATATGCTCCCTCTTTCAGCAGGGTAACCGCCATATCGATATCCTCCTGTTCGGAGACCAGGATAACCTGAATATCGCTGTTCTCCCCACGGATCCTTTTTAATACCTCAAGCCCTGACAGGTCAGGCAAACGGTAGTCAAGGGTAACAATATCGGGCGATTCGTGGAGGCTCTTTAATAATTCCCCTGCACTGAAAAAACGCTTCACTTCGTAATCGGGATTCAGGGAAAGGGTATGGACCAGCAACCGGTTATACCATTCGTTGTCTTCAACGACAAAAATCTTCAATTGCCTTTCAGCCATGGGGAATGATTATAAATCACTGTCTCCGGTCCCGTAAAGATAACAAAGTCTGACCATGCTGGAGGACAAAGGACAGAGATTAACGGGCCAGATCCTTCGAAACACGGCTCATGGCTGCAATATGTTCATTCAGAACGATGCATAAGGTTTTAAATTCACTGAAGGCATCTTTAACGAGTGCGTCCAAAACCCCTGCATCTGCTTTTTTCCGAATCTGATCCTCCATCTCCAGGAGGATATTGACCAGGTCGGTTGCTCCGATATGGCGACATGGTGGCACAGTTTTATGGGCCTCGTCTGCGGCCGATTCCCATTGATGCAATGTGACTGCTTCCCGGATCGCTTTCAGCCCTTTATCCGTGGTTTCAATAAAAGTGAGCAACATTTGTTTCACGAAGGGTTCGTCCCCGTCTGCAATATGATATAAACCTCGCAGATCGATCTTTTCGGTGAAGGAAGGCTGATCCGCTCCTTCCCTTACACCCTCATACACCCCCGCGGATAACCCGGGTCCGGATAGCGACAGGATCGTATCCAGCAACATTCTTTCAGTAAAAGGCTTGGGGAGGAATGTATCCATACCTGCCTTTTCGTACCTGGGCCAGTCCTTGTGAATGGGACCTGCTGTGATACAGACGACCGGCATATCTGACTGTTTTATTTTCAGTTCTTCACGGATGAATCTGGTCACTTTTAATCCGTCGATCCCGGGCATCCGCACATCCATAAAAAGCATATCATACCTGTTGTTCTTGACCATTTCCAGGGCCTCGATTCCGTTCACTGCTTCATGGTACTCCATCCCCAGCCTTTGCAGGATGGTTTTAAACAGCAGTCGGTTATATTTTTCATCATCCACCACAAGGACCTTCAATTTCTTGATATGTGCAGGTGCAGTGAGGTCAGGCATGGGATCCTCACTGATCTGTTTTTCGTCCCCAATTTCATATGGCAGACTGCAAATGATCCTGGTACCCTCATTCTTCTTGCTATGGCACTGCAAGTGGCCCTTATGTAAAGCGACCAGTTGTTTTACGATGGATAATCCAAGCCCCGTCCCTCCATATTTGCGCGTTGTACTTACGTCCCCCTGGGTGAAATCCTCAAAGATCGATTTTATCTGGTCTTCCTCAATTCCGATGCCCGTGTCGGCGACCTCTAGGATCAGATCAATTCCCCCGGACTGATTCTCAGTGCCATTAACCGTAAAGAGGACCTTGCCGTTACTTGTAAATTTGATGGAATTGCTGACCAGGTTGATCATGATCTGCTTCAGCCGGTAAGGGTCGCCCAGCAACACCCGGGGCATACCCGGCCCCAGTGTGTAACTCAGGTGTGTATTGTTTTGCCCTGCCTGCTTTTCGAACAGTGAATATACCTCGCGCAGAATACCGTCAATCCGGAAGTGTACTCTTTCCAGTACCAGTTTATCACGTTGCAACCTGGAGAAGTCAAGTATATCATTGATGATCCTTGCAAGATGATCGGAAGATGATTTGATGATCCTGACGATCCGGGATGCATCCTTATTCAGTGGTTCATGCATCAATTGCTCGGCAAATCCCGATATTGCGGTGACCGGAGTCCGGATCTCGTGGCTCATGTTGGCCATAAAGATTTCCTTGGTCCTGGCCAGCTCTTCAGCTTCGGCTTTTGAATGCTCCAGCGCAGCCTGGTAGGCATATGTCTTACGCACATACCTCGTCACCACGAACAATACAAGAATGGCAAGGAGCGTACCGGAGACTGAAAACATAGCCAGCCAGCGATAGGTTTTCGCAGCGAGCACATTTGCGGCCGATGCTTTGGCATCGATAAGCCGGTATATTTCACGTTCCATTTTTGCGATCAGAGCGTAGAATTGTTCACTGATCTTACTGCTGGTGACGGCCAGCTGGTATTCCCTGTCATTCATCTGCTTATCAGTGATCCTTTCCTGCTTTTCAAGTTCCTGAAGGTCATTGATAAGTCCCTCGTCCCTTGTACTGTTCCTGTCGCTGCGACTGAATACCCTTCTGAGAATGCCCCTCTCTTCTTTCTGCAGTTCCCCTGATGTGCTCAGCCTTTCGGATAACCGGCCTAAATATTCACTTACGGTATCATTATGATTGAGATACAATAGTTCGTTCCAGATATAGATGTTTTCCTCTATGAGGGAGCTGATGGTGTCTACCTGGGCAAGTACCAGTGAATCATTTATCAATTCCTGTCGCAGCTTGGTCACTTTTTCATCAATACCGGAGATCACATCGTAATAAGGTTGAAGGTCTACCCTCCTGCCTGTGATCATGTATGTCCTGATGCTGTTTTCAGCCTGTTCAAGGTTGATTGATATGTCCCTGATGTTGATGAGGGTGTTTTCGGGCCGATCATCGATCCGGATCGAAGAAACCACTGAGGAAAGGTTCCTGTAGGAGAGATAGCCGGTGGCCACCAGCAGGAAAACTGCCAGGATCATTAATAACCCGATCTTAATCTGGAGCGAAGACTTCTTCACTGATTAAAACGACGTTGTATTAGTATAACCCGGGTTTTACTGTTTTATTTTCTATGAACTGTTCAAGATGCAAAAGACAAAAAGCCGGGGCAGTAGCATCTTTAACAATAAAATAGTCATGATGGTTCACACTGGATCTTCCTGCTACTGCTTTTGATTGAGAAATAAGAATTGCGGTGGTATTCCTGTTCGCCTCCTTTAGGATCTTTATGATGTGGTCTCCATTGACGCCTTTGCCCAGATAATAATCAACAAATGCGATGGTATCATTTCGATCGAGGTCCCCTGATTTGATTTTCCGGATACACTTCTGGTATTCCGTAAATGAAAAAAATTCGATCTGACAGTATGTGTTTCCCCGCACGGACCGGATGCTGCTGCGGAGGACCCTGGAAAGCAGGTCATTGTAATATTTGCTGTCCTCCATTAAAAGCACATTAATTGTTTTTTTCATTGGTTTACGTTTTTCTGTGGACCCATGACAGTAAATGAGTGAACACGCTCCTGCTCAGTGAGCTTCCTCCAATAGCGTACCAAATCGCGTAATTGTTCGGGCAAATGATGTGCATCTTGTTGTATATCAAAATCATATTAGTCTCCATTCAAATTTCCGAAGAAATAGCAGGCCGGGAATATTTCTCAAAATGAGAAAGCAGGTATTACAATCCATTAAAAAAGAAAACCAAATGGATCGACGGTCCGTATGAGTTATATAAAGACCAGTAACCAGTCCTAACTGATCAGATCCATGTTGAAAGAAGTGAGCAACACTACCGGTAGAAGCCCGGGGCTGACGGGAAAAAAATTATTCACAAGGAGATTGGTACATCGGTTCACGGGTCGCATTTCCTGCATAAAAACCCTGCGTTTCAACCTGAATTACTTCCCGCTGAAAATTGC